>DASYGK010000075.1:0-11052 GCA_035999905.1 Gaiellaceae bacterium
CCTTCGACGATGCGCACGACGTCGGGCGCGTGACCGCGCGGCGGCATGAAGTCGAGCACGCGAACGCTTCCCTCGTCCGTCTCCCAGATCGTCTCGAGCACGAGCGTGTCGTCGAGATATCGGCGTCGCGTCACGCCCCCCTCGACGGGAGCGAGCAGCCAGCGGCCGTTCTCCTCGGTGCCGAGGAGCGCCGCGAAGCAGGCGCCGGAGTCGAAGCGCGGGAAGCAGAGCCAGTCGATCGACCCGCCGCGCTCGACGAGCGCCGCGGTCTGCATGTCCCCGATCAGCGCGTAGTCCTCGATGCGTGCGCTCACCGGTTGTCGATCTCCAGTCCGAAGTGCGGCCATCGCTTCTTCACGGCTCGGTTGAACTCTTCCTCGTACTCCTCGCCGGTGTGTTCGTCGAGCGTCGCCTTGAAGCGGTAACGCATGTCGGCGAGCGCCTCGGTGGCGGCCTCGACGACATCGACGTAGTCGCCGTACATCTCCTCCGCCTCGCCGCGATCGGCCCGATCGTAGAGCTCCTTCTTCTCGCGCACCTCTGCGAAGAGCCCGTTCGCCTCGTCCGCGGCGAACACGTCGAGCTGGCGCTTGATCACGTCGGCGAAACGGCGGCGGCGGAAGCTCACGCGATCTCTCCGTAGACGGCGAGGTGCGCATTCGCTGCGGCGGCCCACGTGAGCTCGGCCCGCGCACGCCGCGCGCCGGCACGCGCCTGCTCGAGCGCATCGGGGTCGGTCAGCAGCTCCCGCACGGCGGCGGCGAGCGCGTCGAGGTCGCCCGAGGGGACGACGCGGCCCGCTCCAAAGCGTCGCACGGGCTCGGCGACGCCTCCGACGTCGTACGCGACGGCAGGCACGCCTGCACCGAGCGCCCGCAGCAGCGCGCCGCTCTGGTCGAGCTCGGGTCTGTAGGGGAAGAGCGCGATCGTGGCCTCGCCGAATGCGCGGTCGACCTCGGCCTGGGAGTGGTAGCCGAGACGCCAGTCGACGTCGAGGCCGGCGGCCGCGGCGCGGTAGGGCTCCATCGGCTCGAGCGGGTCGCCCACGACGAGGAGGCGCGCATCGCCCGCGGCACGCACCGCCGCGACCGCGTCGCCGAGCCCCTTGTAGGGGCGGATGACGCCGAAGCAGAGGACCGTGCGTCCGTCGTCGCGCCGCGGCGGGTCGCTCGGAAAGACCGGATGCGGGATGACGCGGATTCGGTCGAGCTCGACGCCGATCGCCGCCAGCGTGTCGCGGCCGTTCTCGCTGTGCACGATCACGCGGTCGAACCGCCCGAGCAGGCGGCGCCACAGCTCGGTGCGCTTCGCCGTGCGGCGCGGCAGGAGATCGTGCGCGGTGAACACCGCCGGGAGGTGCGGCCGGAAGAGGCGCGCGTCGAGCTCCGGCGCCGCGAGCCACTGCAGGTGCAGCACGTCGGCGCGGCGACGGCGAAGCGCGGCAAGCCCGAGCGGATGCTCGGCCGCCTTGAGCGGCAGGCGGACACGCGAGCGCCGGAAGAGGCGGGAGGACAGGGGATAGAAGAGCTCGCTGCGGACGTAGCCGTCAGCCGGCGGTGCGTCGCCAAAGCGAAAGTGGGAGGTGACGAGCTCCACCTCGGCTCCGGCCTGCGCGAGCGCCGCCGCGAGCTCGTGGTCGTACGTCGGCGTGAAGGCCGGCGGATCGGCGAGGAGGACGCGCATGCGACCGTAGGCTACGTCGCGTGCCCATGGTCGTACGCACCTGGAACGTCTTCCACGGCAACTCTGTCCCTCCGCGCCGCCGCGCGTTCCTGCAGGAGATGGTCGAGCTCGTGACCGCGGACGGGCCCGGCATCGTCTGCCTGCAGGAGGTGCCGGTCTGGGCGCTGCGGCGGCTGGAGGCCTGGAGCGGGATGCAGGCGGTCGTCGCCCTCGTGCGCCGTCCGCGGGCCGCGAGTGCGAGGCTCGGCGGCTGGATCACGCAGCTCCACCACGGCGTCCTGCGCTCGGCGCTGACCGGAGAGGCAGGGGCGATCCTCGTCGCGCCGCGGTTCCGCGTGAGCGGCGAGCGGACGCTCGTCGTCAGCACGACCGGGCTCAGGCGCCTCGTCCACGGCGTGCATCTCGACAGCGGGCTCTACGTCGCGAACTTCCACACGACGGGCGACGACCAGTTCCGCGCGGTAGCGGAGGCGGTGGCCACCGAGCAACAGGCGATCCTCGCCGGCGACGCGAACCTCCGGCCGGGCGAAGGCGGGACGTACGAGCTGCTGCGGGGCCGCGGCTTCTCCGAGCCGCTCGCCGGCAGCATCGACCAGATCCTCGTCCGCGGGCTGCCCTCGACACCGCCTCTTGCGTGGCCGGAGGATCGCCGCCGTGCCGGTGGCCGTCTCCTCTCCGACCACCCACCGGTAGAACTCACGGTCGGATGACGGTCGACGAAGCACGCGCGCAGTTCCCCGTGCTCGAACGCTACGCGTATCTCAACGCGGGGACGAACGGTCCCTTGTCGCGCGTCACGATCGACGCGTTCGTCGCCGCGGCGGAGCACGACCTCGCGGAAGGCCGCACGGGCATGGCGTACATCGAGCGCATGCTCGAGCTGCGCGACGTCGCGCGCGAGGCTTTCGCCCGCGTCCTCGGTGCCGGCGTCGAGCGGGTGGCGCTCGTCGAATCGACGTCACGCGGGTGCGCGGCCGTCCTCGGCGGGCTCGGGCTCTCGGACGCCGACGAGGTGATCACGACCGACCAGGAGCACTTCGGCCTGACCGGCCCGCTGTACGCGACCGGCGCGCGCCTCGTGATCGTCGAGGCGGACGAGGACGCGATTCTCGCTGCGGTGACGCCTCGCACGCGTCTCATCGCGACCTCGCACGTCCTCTGGACGACGGGGCGGCGGCTCGACGTGCACCGGATCCGCCGAGACAGCGGGTTGCCGATCCTCGTCGACGGGGCGCAGTCGGCCGGCGCGATCGAGGTCGAGCTCGGCGAGCTCGACTTCTACACCGTGTCGGCACAGAAGTGGCTGTGCGCTCCCGATCCGGCAGGAGCGCTCTACGTCCGCGACCCCGACGCGGTCCGCGTCCAGGCGCCGTCGTACTTCTCGCAGCAGTCCTACGAGATCTCCGGCGCGTTCGTCGCGCGCGAGACGTCCGCGCGCTTCGACGGCGGCTGGATCGGCCTTCCGAGTCTCTCGGGGATCGTCGCGGCGCTCGGCACGCATCCTGATTGGCGGTACACGCGCGCGGCCGAGATGGCGGCGCGCTGCCGCGAGCTGCTCGAGCCGCTCGTCGAGGTCGTCACGCCGCCCGGCCACTCGACGCTCGTCTCGTTCCGCCCGACGTCGGACCCGACCGAGCTCGTCGCCGCGCTCGCCGCGGACGGCGTGGTCGTCCGCGAGCTGCCCGGCCGCAGCCTCGTCCGCGCGTCGTGCGGCTGGTGGACGACCGAGGACGACCTGCAGCGGCTCGCCGCTGCGCTACGCGGGTAGTCCGAGCTCCGACGCGATCGGCTGCAGCGCCGCGACGACGGTGCGAATGTGGTCGTCGAGGTCGACGCCGAGCTCCTCTGCGCCCTTGAAGACGTCGTCACGGTGCACGCCGGCGGCGAACGACGGCTGCTTGAGCTTCTTGCGCACCGACTTCGGCTCCAGCCCCTCGAGCCCGGTCGGCCGGACGAGCGCGCACGCGTGCACGAAGCCGGAGAGCTCGTCGCAGGCGAAGAGCGCCTTCTTCAGCGGCGTGTCGCGCGGCAGCCCGAGGTGCTCCGCATGGGAGAGGACGGTGTCGATCACTTCCTCCGGATAGCCCTCCTCCCGGAGGATCGGCGCCCCGTCCTGCGGATGCTTGTCGAGCGTCGGGTGCATCTCGTAGTCGAAGTCGTGGAGCAGCGCCGAGACCCGCCAGAGCTCCTCGTCACCGCCGAGCTTCTGCGCATATGCGGCTGTCGACGCCTCCACGGCGAGCGCGTGCCGGAGCAGCGACTCGCTCTTCGTGTACTTCGTCAGCGTGGCCCAGGCTTGGTCACGGGAAGGCGTCGGCACGCGGCTAGGATACCCGCCGCATGGCAGTCACCCATACCACCGCGGACGCGTTCCTCATCGAAGGATCGCACCGGCTGAGCGGCACGATCCGCGCGGCCGGGAACAAGAACGGCGCGCTGCCGATCCTCGCAGCGACGCTGCTCGCGGAGGAGCCGGTGACGCTGTCGAACGTCCCGCGTATCCGCGACGTGGAGACGATGCTCGAGCTGCTCACCGAGCTCGGCGCCGACGCCGGATGGGTCGGTCCGCGCGAGGTACGCGTCGACACGACGGCCGTGGCGAAGTGGGCGCCCGACCCCGAGCTCTGCAAGCGCATCCGCGCGTCGTTCCTGCTTGCCGGCCCCCTGCTTGCGCGCTTCGGCCGCGCCACGATGCCGCCGCCTGGCGGCGACGTGATCGGTCGCCGTCGCCTCGACCCGCACATCCACGCGTTCGTCGAGCTCGGCGCACAGGTCGAGATCGACGCGCTGTACGAGATGCGCAGCGACGGATTGCGCGCGTCGAGCGTGTTCCTCGACGAGGCGAGCGTCATGGCGACGGAGAACGCCGTCATGGCGGCGGTGTGCACGCCCGGCGAGACCGTGCTCGGCAACGCGGCGTGCGAGCCGCACGTCCAGGATCTCTGCCGCTTCCTCGTCTCGCTCGGTGCACGCATCGACGGGATCGAGTCGAACGTGCTGCGCATCGACGGTGTCGACCGTCTCGGCGGCGGCGAGTGGACGATCGGCCCCGACCACATCGAAGTCGGGAGCTTCATCGGCATGGCGGCGATCACGGGCGGCGACGTCACGATCGAAGGCGTGCGCCCCAAGGATCTCGTCTCGATCATTCCGGCGTTCGGGCGGCTCGGGATCAAGGTCGAGGTCGGCGAGGACAGCGTGCACGTTCCGGCGCGGCAGCAGCTGCTCGTGCAGGACGACCTCGGCGGCATGATCCCGAAGATCGAGGACGGACCGTGGCCGGCGTTCCCGTCCGATCTCACGTCGGTCGCGATCACCGTGGCGACGCAGGCGTTCGGCACGGTGCTGATGTTCGAGAAGATGTTCGAGAACCGCCTGTTCTTCACGGACAAGCTCGTGTCGATGGGCGCGCGCATCATCCTCTGCGACCCGCACCGCGCCGTCGTCACGGGGCCGTCGCAACTCGTCGGCCAGCGGATGGAGAGCCCGGACATCCGCGCCGGCATGGCGATGCTGCTCGCAGCGCTCTGTGCGGAGGGACGCTCGACGATCGGCGCCGTGCACCAGATCGACAAGGGCTACGAGCGCATCGACGAGCGCCTGCGCGCACTCGGCGCGTCGATCGAGCGCGCCGACGCCTAGCTCGCTGCCCTAGCGCGAGCGCACGCCGCGCACGGGGAGCGCCGGAGGCACGCCCGTCTGCGCGCGCGCGACGGCCGCCGCCACGTCGATCACGCCGTAGCCGAGGCTCGGCGTCCACCGGCCCGCGCCGGACGCGGTCTCCTTGAGGATCTCCGCGACCTGGGCCGCGGTGAGTGCGGGGTTCGCCGCCCAGACGAGCGCCGCCGCGCCGGAGACCTGCGGCGTCGCGAATGACGTGCCGCTGCCGTAGCCGTACAGGCCGGACTGCGCGTCCGGCAGCACGCTGCGCGGGAACGACGTGGGGGAGGCGAGCGAGGACACCGCGCCGAAGACGCCTTCGCCCGGCGCCGCGAGCGACACCCACGACCCGGTATTCGAGAACGACGCTCGCACGCCGCCCACGGTGGATGCGGCGACGGCGAGGCCGGCGCCGCCTGCGCCGTTCGAGCCGGCCGGCTGAAGGAGCGCCGCCGGGTACTCGACGGGGTTGCCGGCGGCGTACTCGTTGCCCACCGCTGCGACGACGAGCACGCCGTGCTGGACCGCGTACTGGATTGCGCGGCGCTCGGTGGTCGACGTCGTCGGGCCGCCGATGCTGAGGTTGATGATCTTCGCGCCGTGGTCGACGGCGTACGTGATGCCCGCCGCCTCGTCCACGTCCGTGAACGTTCCACCGCTCGAGGTCGCCTTCACGATCAGCAGCTGTGCGTCGCCGCCGGAGCCTGCGATTCCCTCGTCGTTCGTGACCGACCCCGCGGCGAGCGACGCCACGAAGGTCCCGTGGCCGTTGACGTCGCGGACGTCGCCGTTTCCCGTCCGCGTGTTGTATGTCTGCGGGCTCTTCGCGGCGATGTCCGGAGCGGTGAGGTCGGCACCGGTGTCGATGACGGCGATCTGCACCGACGCCGCTGCGCGCATCACCTCGGCGGGGACGGCGTCCTCGTGGATCGCGTGGTACTGCCACTCCCAGAGCGCGCGCGGCGCGAGCGACGCGAGCACGAGCGCAGGCTCGCCGGCCGCGCTCCGTTCCGCAGGCCGCTGCACGAAGCGGATGCCTGGTGCCCGGCGCAGCGCCGAGACAGCCCCTGCTGCATCGACCGTGCCGAGCTCGACGATGCGAAGCGCCGGCAGACGGCGCAGGACGGTCGCGTGCGTCGTGCGCAGCGCGGCCGCGAGCGCCGGCTCCGTCGTGTACCCGACCGTCAGCCGTCCCGCAGGCGCGACGGCGCCCCGGTCCGGTGGCGCCGCCCACAGGACGGCTCCGCCGACGACCGCGGCCCCCACCGCAAGCACCCACCGCATGACTCCCATCCGGAGAGCTGACCGTAGGCACGGATCCCCCGGATGGGGAGGGCCGTTCGGCCCATCTTTGCAAGTCGTAAGCCGCGTGGACGCGCTCCGGTAGCCTGCGCGCCACGATGGGAGCCACCGAACCAGCAGCCGGCCGGAGCGGCATCCGCGTGGACGTGCGCGGCAGCGGCGAGGCAACGGTCGAGACCGGTCTTCCCGTGCTCGACCGGCTGCTCGAGCAGCTCGCGCGCTACGCGCGGTTCGATCTCGTGCTCGAAGTCGAGCCCGGGGCCGCCGAAGCCGAGGTCGCTGAGGCGGGCACCGCTCTCGGCCGCGCGCTCAGCGCGCCGCTCCGCGAAGGGACGGGCTACGGCGGCGCGATGATGGCGTCCTCGGAGGCGCTCGCGAACGTCGTGCTCGAGGCATCCGAGCCGTCGCTCGTCGTGTCGAACGTCGACCTCACCGAGGCGCGCATCGGCGGGCTCGGCACCGACGTCGCCCGCCGCTTCCTCGAACGTCTCGCCGAGGGCGCGGGAATGACGCTGCACGTCAGGCTGTTGAACGGCAAGGACACCCAGCACGTGCTGGACGCGATCTTCAAGGCGCTCGGCGTCGCGTTGGCGCAGGCGTGCTCGACGAAAGGAGCGGAGCGTGGCTGACAAGACGATCGTGCGGACGGAGGCGGCGCCCGCGCCGTTCCAGGGTGCGCCCTACTCGCAGGCGATCCGCTCCGGCGACTTCATCTTCGTGTCGGGGCAGCTCGCGCTGAAGCCCGGAGACAAGGAGCTGTCCGGCGGGACGATCGAGGAGCAGACCGAGCAGGTCTTCGCGAACCTCGCGGCGATCCTCGCCGAGGCCGGGAGCGGTCTCGACAAGCTCGTCAAGACGACGGTCTTCCTCCAGAATCTCGACGACTTCCAGGGCATGAACTCGGTCTACTCCGCGCACGTGGGCGACAGGCCGCCGGCGCGCTCGACCGTCGAGGTGGCGAAGCTTCCGTCCGGGGCCCTCGTCGAGATCGAAGCGATCGCGCACCTCTAGGGCCGCGCCCGCGAGAATGCGCGGGTGAGGCAGGAGATCGAGTCCTACGTCGGGTCGCTCGGGCTCGACGCGTATCTCGTCGGCGGTGCGGTCCGCGACGAGCTGCTCGGCCTGGAGTCGAAGGATGCGGACTTTCTCGTCACCGGCCTCGACACGGACGGGTTGAAACGCGCGCTCGAGCCGCACGGGCGCGTGGAAGACCTCGTCGTCGCGGGCCGTCTCGTCGGTGTGCGGCTGCACCCGAGCGACAGGACGGTGCGCAGGCTCGCCCCCGCAGGGATCGAGCTCGCGCCGCCGCGGAAGGAGGTCAGCACCGGGCCCGGGCGGCACGACTTCGAGATCGTCGCGGACCGTTCGCTCTCGGTGGAGGACGACATGCGCCGCCGTGACTTCACCGTCAACGCGATCGCGCGTCGGCTCTCGACCGGTGAGCTCGTCGATCCGGTGGGAGGACGCGCCGACCTGCAAGCGCGCGTGCTGCGCACCGTGTCGGCGTCGAGCTTCGCCGAGGACCCACTGCGGCTCGTGCGTGCGTTGCGGTTCGTCTCGCAGCTCGGGTTCGACCCCGACGCGTCGACGATCGCGCAGATGCGCGACGAGGCGAGCGCCGTGCGGCTCGTGTCGGGCGAGCGGATCGGTGGAGGGCTCGCCGCGGACGGCATGGGGGAGCTGTCGAAGCTCCTGCTCGGCGCGGAGCCTGCGCGCGCGCTGCGCCTCGCGCGCGACACCGGCGTGCTGATCGAGATGCTCCCCGAGTTCGAGGCGGCGATCGGCTTCGACCAGGAGAGCCGCTACCACGACATGACCGTCGACGAGCACACGTTCGCGGTCGTGCAGGCGGCTGCAGACGCCGGCGCGTCGCTCGCCGTGCGCCTCGCGGCGCTCTTCCACGACCTCGGCAAGCCGGTCGTCGCGTGGCGCGGGTCCGACGGCCGGCTCCACTACTACTCGAAGCCCGGCCGGGCGCAGCGCAGCCACGAGCAGGTCGGCGCCGAGCTTGCAGCCGCAGCGCTCTCCCGGCTGCGCTACCCGAACGACCTCCGCAGCCGCGTCCTGCGCATCGTGCGGCACCACATGTTCCACGTCCCGGGCGACGACCCGGTCCGTGCCCGCCGGTTCCTCGCGAAGCACGGCGACGCGCTCGCGTTCGAGCTCGTCGACCACAAGGAGGCGGACTACCGCGGCAAGCGCGCGCCGGGTGAGCCCGAGGTCGCAGACCTGGAGAAGGTCCACGCGTTCCGCGGGACCCTGCGCCGCGAGTTGAAGAGCCCTCACCGTCTCGCCGATCTCGCGGTCGACGGAAACGACCTGATCGGCCTCGGCTTCGCGCCGGGCCCGGAGCTCGGCCGCGCACTTCAGGATCTGCTCCACGACGTCGTCGACGATCCGACGCTGAACACGCGCGGCGAGCTCGAGCGGCGAGCACGGCGGCTGCTCGGGCAGACGGCATGAGCGCGAACGTGCTGCGCTGGGACGGGACATTCGCGCTCGAGCTCGGCTCGCGTGAGAAAGTGGCGGAGTGGACGACGTCGCTCTGATCGACTGGAAGCCACCGGGCCCGTATCGCGTCGCGTTCGCGACGCGGGGCGGCGGTGTGAGCGAAGGTGCGTTCGAATCGCTGAACCTCGGCATCCTCACCGACGACAACCCTGCACGCGTCGTCGAGAACCGCTCGCGGCTCTGCGCTGCGGTGGACGCCGACCCCGACGGCGCAACGATGGCGTGGCAGCGTCACGGCGCGATCGTCACGCAGGCGCAGTCCCGCGGCATCGTCATGCCCGGCACCGTGTACGACCACTGCGACGGCCTCTGGAGCGACGAGCCGGGACGCGCGATGCTGCTGCTGACGGCCGACTGCCTCCCGATCGCCGTTGCGCGCGTCGAGACCGAGCGGCCGGCGGTGGAGATCCTCCACGCAGGCTGGCGCGGATTGCTCGCGGGGCTCGTCGGCGCAGGAGTACGCGCGCTCGGCGCACGTGGGCTGCACGCGGCGATCGGGCCGGGGATCGGCCCGTGCTGCTACGAGGTCGGCGACGAGGTCGCGGCGCCGTTCCGCGAGGCCTTCGGCGACGACGTCGTGCGCGACGGGAAGCTCGACCTGTGGACCGCGGCCGAGCGCGCACTCCGGGCCGCCGGCGTCGAGCATGTCGACCGCTTCGATCTCTGCACGTCGTGCCACGCGGACCGCTTCTTCTCGCATCGCCGCGACCGCGGCAAGACCGGACGCCAGGGAGTCATTGCCTACGTCACCTGACGCGCTCGCCGAGCGATACGCGGCCCTTCGCGAGGAGGTCGGGCCGGACGTCACCGTCGTCGTCGCGACGAAGTACCTGCCGGTGGACGAGTTCGGCGCGCTCGTCGATGCCGGAGTCGAGGTGGTGGGGGAGAACCGCGCACAGGAGCTCGAGGCGAAGCACGCGCGCTACGGCGACGCGTTCCGGTGGCACTTCATCGGCCACCTCCAGAGCCGGAAGGCGAAGATCGTGAACGCGACGTGCGAGCTGTGCCACTCGCTGGACTCGGCCTCCGCCGCCGCGCGGCTCGAGATCCCGGCACTCGTCGAGGTCAACCTCTCGGACGAGCCGTCGAAGTCGGGCGTCCGCGAGGCGGAGCTCGGCGCGTTCCTCCGCCTGTACCCGGACGTGCGCGGCCTGATGACGATGCCGCCGGCGGCGGACGACCCGGAGGCGTCGCGGCCGTTCTTCCGCAGGCTGCGCGAGCTCGCCGGGGCCTACGGCCTCGCGGAGCTGTCGATGGGGACGAGCCAGGACTACCGGGTCGCGGTGGAGGAGGGGGCGACCCTCATCCGGGTCGGCTCGTCGTTATTCGGCGACCGGCGACCGCAGTAACATTCCGCGCCATGGGCTTCGCCGACGTCTGGAACAAGACACTCGTCTACTTCGGGATCGCCGAGGAAGAGGACTGGGACGAGGAGGGGTACCTCACCGACGAGGAGCTGCAGCGGGTCTACGCCGACCGGCCGAACGTGCGCCGGCTGTCGCCGCGTCGTGCTCGGCGCGAGGAGTACGACGACTGGACCGACCCGGAGCCGTCGTCGGCGACCGCGCGCACGAGCGTGCTGCGCCCGGCCCCGGAGCCGAGGCGCCTGCGCGGCGTCGAGAGCGTGCCGGGCGGCTCCGCCTCGCGCGTGCATCTGGTCCTGCCGCGCAGCTTCAACGACGCGCAGCAGATCGCCGACCGCTTCAAGGAAGGCGTGCCGGTGATCCTCAACCTCCAGGGCTCGGACCAGGAGCTCGCGAAGCGCCTCATCGACTTCGGCAGCGGCCTCACCTACGCCCTCGACGGCGGGATGCAGCGCGTCGCGGACAAGGTCTTCCTGCTCACGCCCCGCAACGTCGAGGTCTCCGCAGAGGAACGCGCGCGGATGCTCGAGCG
>DASYGK010000107.1:0-13610 GCA_035999905.1 Gaiellaceae bacterium
TGACCGCAGCGATGAGGCTCACCACGACGCCGACGATCAACGCCACGACGACGGTGCGTGTTGCGAACACCGCGCCGACCTGCGGCAGGTCGATGCCGAAGGCGACGAACAATGCGTTCAACCCCTTCGCGAGCCCGAGCCCGAGGAACAGTCCGACCACCGACGCGACCACGCCGATCACGAGCGCCTCGAGCACGACCGACCAGTACACCTGTCGCCGGGTGGCGCCGAGCGTGCGCAGCGTCGCAAGCTCGCGCATGCGCTGCGCGACCGTGATGCCCATCGTGTTCGCGATCACGAAGATGCCGACGAAGAGCGCGACGAACCCGAACGCGAGCAGGAAGTACTCGAGAATCGTCAGAAAGCCGTTCGTGTCCTTCGCAGCCTGCTTCGCCTCTTCCTGGCCCGTCCGCACCTGCGCGGTCGCAGGCAGGAGCGGCTGCACCTCGCGCACGAGCTGCTGCGGTGAGACGTTCGGCCGGCCGGCGAGCCCGATCGAATCGAGCTTGCCCTCCTTGTGGAAGATCCGCTGAGCCGTCGGGAGGTCGAAGAGCGCCATCGTCGCGCCGCCGAGCGAGGAGACGCCGCCGAAGCGCACCAGACCGACGATGCGGAACGGTTGCGCCGGGCCCTTCGCGAGCACGCGGATCGTGTCGCCGACCTTGAAGTGCTGGTCGGAGGCCGTCTTCGAGTCGATCGCGATCTCGTCGGAGGCCTGGGGCCAGCGGCCGGTCGTCAGTGAAAGCGGGTTGAAGCGCTGGTTCCCCTTCGGGTCCACGCTGAACGCGAGGCTGGGTGCGCCGCCGTTCGTGATCACCTTGCCCTTGTGCGAGATCAGCTGCGCGGTGTCGGCGATGCCGCCCTCGGCTTCGGCGACACCGGGAAGGTTTCGGACGCGCCCGAGCAGCGACTGCGGCAGCGACGGAACGATCACGTTGTTGTTCTGGTTGCCGCCAATCGCGCTCTTGCCCGTGATCACGGCGTCCGTGCTCTTGTAGACCTGCGTGAAGACCGTGTTGAACGCTGCCTTGATCGTGTCGGTGAGGACGTACGTCCCGCTGACCATCGCGACGCCGAGCACGATCGCGACGGCGGTGAGCGCGGCGCGAAGCTTGCGGCCGAGCAGCCCCTTGAGCGCGACGCCGATCACGAGCTCAGGGTGCTCATGACCTCGAGCACCTGAGGCGCGGTGGCGCCGGTCAGCTCCTTGACGATCAGCCCGTCGGCGAGGAAGAGCACGCGGTCGGCGATCGCCGCGGCCCGGGCCTCGTGGGTGACCATCACGGTCGTCTGCCCGTACTTGTCGACGGACGCGCGCATGAGGTCGAGGATCTCACCGCTCGTCTTCGAGTCGAGGTTGCCGGTCGGCTCGTCGGCGAAGAGGATCGTCGGCCGTGTGACGAGCGCACGCGCGATCGCGACGCGCTGCTGCTGGCCACCGGAGAGCTCGGACGGACGGTGCGACGCCCGGTCCTTGAGCCCCGTGCTCGTCAGCAGCTCGTCGAGCCACGCCGCGTCGGGCTTCTCGCCTGCGATCGAGAGCGGCAGCACGACGTTCTCCTCGGCGGTGAGCATCGGCAGCAGGTTGAAGAACTGGAACACGAAACCGATGTGCTTGCGGCGAAGCCGCGTCAGCTTCGCGTCGGCGAGCTGTGTGATGTCCGTGTGCGCGATCGACACCGAGCCGCCGGTCGGCTTGTCGAGCCCGGCGAGGATGTGCATCAACGTCGACTTCCCGGAGCCCGAAGGCCCCATCACCGCGACCAGTTGCCCCGCGGTCACATCGAGGGACACGCCGCGAAGCGCATCGACTGCGGTCTCTCCGTCGCCGTAGCGGCGCATGAGCTCGCGCGCCTCGACAACGGCACCGTTGTTCTCTATCTCTGTCATGACCTCAACCTATCGTCCGCGCCGGAGAGCGCGCCATCGGGGACTTCCCGGAACCGTCCCTGAGTCGCTCAGCGGTTGCCGGCGAGCCAGAAGCACGCGACGACCACCGCATAGGCGGCCACGAGGGCGGCTCCTTCCCAGCGCTTCGTCGCGCCGTCGGCGATGGTTGCGACGGCGAACACGACCGCTGCGGCCATCGCCGCGAGCTCCTCCCAACGAAACGTCAGCGGGAGCTGGTGCGTGAAGAAGAGCGACAGGAGCATCACCGCCGGAGCAACGAGCAGGGCCACCTGTGCGCTCGACGAGATCGCGATCTCGCTCGCCAGCTTCATCTTGCCGGCGCGGGCGATCACGATCGCGCCGCCGTGCTCCGCAGCGTTGCCGACGATCGCGACGATCACCGCGGCGATGAAGAACTCCGTCGCGCCGATCGCGTGCGCGAACGCGCCGAGCGAGTGGACGAGGATCTCGCTCACGAACGCCGTCAGCACGGTCGCGACGCCGAGCACGACGAGCGCGAGCGCCATCGACCATGCGCCCGCCGCGGGCTCGTCGCGGGCGAGCTCGCGATGCTCCTTCAGATTGCGCCCGGTGACCGCGAGGTAGAGCACGAGGAGGACGACGGCGACCGGGATCGAGACGAGCACTGCCGCGTGCCGCTCCGGGCTCCCCGTGTAACCGAGTGCGACCGGCGCCGAGAGCAGCACGACGGCTGCTCCGACGAGCCCGAGCTGCGCGAAGAGCGACCGCCGGTTGATCTCCTTCTCGGGGCCGACGAGCTGCGTCACGCCGAAGACGAGCAGCAGGTTCGAGATCACGCTGCCCGCGAGCGAGCCGCGCACGACCTGCGGCAGACCGTCGCCGACCGCGATCAGCGCGATGATCAGCTCGGGCGCATTCCCGAAGCTCGCGTTGAGGAAGCCGCCGACCCCTGCGCCCGTGTGCTCGGCCGCATGCTCGGTCGCCTCGCCGATCAGCCAGGCGAGCGGGATCAGCGCCGTGGCGGCGAGCACGAAGAGCGCGACCTTCCCGACGTGGGCGACGGCGTCGACGGCGATCGTGGCGGGCGCGAGGGCGAGTGACGCCCAGAGGATGCGGCGGGCCACGGCGCCGGTAGCCTACCCGGCCGTGCTCGACGCGGTCCTCTTCGACTGGGGCGACACCCTCATGCGCTGGACGTGGGAGCCCGAGCTCCTCGCCGCCGGCCACGAGGCCGGTCTGCGCGCCATCGGCCGCGAGCCGCTGCCGGAGCTGACGGCGCGCTTTCGCGACGCGTATCTCCCTTTGATGTTCGCGCCGGGGGTCGTGGAGGAGGTCGAGTATCCCGCGCTCGTCCGGCAGCTGCTCGGCGAGAGCGGCATCGAGGCGGACGACGCCGGGCTCGAGCGCTTCCTCGAAGCCGAGCATGCGGCGTGGGCGCCTGCACGGCAGCTCGCCGACACGACGCACGCGCTCCTCGAGACGCTGCGCGGGCGCGGCCTGAAGCTCGGGCTCGTCTCGAACGCGTTCGACCCGCCGGCGCTCCTGCACCGGGACCTCGCGCAGCTCGGCGTCGCCGAGCGTCTCGACGTCGCCGTTTTCTCGTCCGAGGTCGGCCGCCGCAAGCCCGACCGGCTGATCTTCGAGCGCGCGCTCGACGCGCTCGGAGTCGTGCCGGAGCGGGTGCTCTTCGTCGGGGACACGCTCGCGACCGACGTCGCGGGCGCCGCCGCGCTCGGGATGCACACCTGCCAGGCCGTGTGGTTCCGGGCCGACGACGACCTCACCGCGCCGGAGCCCGACTTCCAGGCGTTCACCCAGATGGACGTGATGACGGTCGTCAAACGGCTCTCGTAAACGGCGTCGCTGTTTGCGCAAGCGGAAAACACGAGAAAAATCAAGTCTTGCGGGGACAGAGAAACGTCACACACAATGCGTCGGATGGGTGACGGCCGCGTGTCGCAACAGGTCGAGGAGCTGGCTCTTCCGCTCCGGCCCCAGGACGCGGTCGAATGCCGAGGCTGCGAGGTGCACTGCGACAAGGTCGTGTATCCGTCGTCGTGCCTGGAGCGCTCGTGCCCGTTCGCGTACGCGTACGAGGAGCACGGTCACACGTTCATCGGCTGCATGCAGAAGATCTACGAGGCGGAGATCGACCTCGACATGCTCCGTGCGGCGGAGCGCCGGCGCGAAGGGTTCGGTGCGGTGAAAGCGATGCGGCTGCCGTTGCCGATGTGCCGGTCCGAGGTCGAGCAGTGCTACGAGCACCGCACGGGCGAGCTCGGCTGCGTCAACCCCGAGTTCAACGAGCTGCCGGCGGGATCGCCGACGTTCCGCGTCTTCGCACGCCTGCAGTAGCCTCGCGCACGCGCAGCAGCACGAGCACGCCGACGAGCGGACAGGCCGCGGAGACTGCGAACGCGGTGCGCCACGACGTCGCCGCGACGAGTGCGGCGAACGCCGGCACGGCGACCGCCAGGATCACGCCGAGCACCGTCTGTTGGAAGCCGAGCGCGGCTCCGCTCCGCGCGAGCCCTGCGCCCTCGGCCGCGGCCGTGAACGCGACACCGTTCCACGAGAGGCTGAAGACGCCGGCGACGACGAGCGCGGGCACGATCGCCCAGAGCGGCGCATCGACGAGCAGGGCGACGGCCGTTGTCCCGGCCGTGATCCACAGCCCGAGGATGCGCAGCGGCGCGATGCGGGCACGCCGGTGGTCCGACCAGCGGCCGCTGCCGATGCGCGCCCCGATCGCGAGCACGTTCATCGCAGCGAGGACAAGCGCAGCCGAGTGGGTCGAAAGGCCGCGATGCTGGTGGAGGAAGAGCGTCGCGTAGGTCGTGGCGGCGATCTGCGCGACCACGAAGAGCCCCGACCCGCCGGCGAGAAGCCAGTTCCGCAGGTCGCGGAACGGGCCGCCGACGTCGACGAGCACGGGCCCGTCCTGAACCGGGGGCTCGCGCACGAGCGCCGCGGCGACGGCTGCGCCGGCGAGGCAGCCGGCGCCGAGTGCGAGGAACGCGTGCGACGGATTGTCGTGCGGTGCGAGCAGCGGCAGGACCGCGGCCGCGGTTGCGCCGCCGATCGGCACTGCCGTCTGCCGGATGCCCAGCGCGAGGCCGCGCTGGTCGTCGCGGAACCAGCCGATCACCGCGCGACCGCTGGCCGCGTTGATGCTGGCGCCGAGCGCGCCCGTGAGTGCGAGCAGTGCGAGCAGCGCGCCGTATCCGTGCGTCAGGGGAATGCAGACGAGTGCGAAGCCCGCGCCGGTGAGCCCGGTCGCCATCACCGCACGCTCGCCGATCCGGTCGGCGAGCAGGCCCCACGCGAGCAGGGTCGCGAGCATCCCGAAGCTCGCCGCACCGAGTGCGATCCCGGTCCGCGCGAGCGAGAGGTGATAGTGCGTGCGGATCACCGGTGCGAGCGCGGGGAGGCCGACGGTGATCGCCGAGAACGTCGCCTGGGCGAACGTTCCCGCTGCGAGGATCACCCAGCGATACCGGTTCACGCGCGCGCGAGCGCGCGCTCGCGGATCTCCTTCGTCTTCCGCACCTCGTTCGCGTCCGGGCCGTGCTTCTCCGGGCCGGCCGTCTCGAGCACAGCGGGCAGGCCTTGCAGGCGCGGGTGCCCGAGGAAGACGCCGAGCTCCTCGCCGAGCAGCCCTTCGAGGACGTTCGCGTGCCGGTCGCGATTCGAGCCGAGCGGCGCGGCGGAGTCGTTGACGTGCAGCGCGCGGAGGCGGTCGAGCCCGATCGACCCGTCGAGCTCGTCGAGGCAGGCGTCGAGCGTGTCTGGATCGGTGACGTCCACGCCCGAGACGTAGAGATGGCACGAGTCGAGGCACACGCCGAGGCGAGGATGTGCGTCGAGGCGGTCGAAGATCAGCGCGAGCTCCTCGAGCGACCGGCCGATCGTGCCGCCCGCGCCGGCGGAGTTCTCCATCAGCAGCCACGTCGTGTCGTTCGTGAGCTCGAGCAGCTCGCGCATCGCCGGCACGACGCGCTCGATCCCGACGTCGAGGCCCGCGCCGAGGTGGGAGCCGACGTGGAAGACGACGGCGTCGGCCTCGATCGCGCAGGCAACCTCGAGCGTGTTGCGCATCGCGGCGACGGACTTCGCGTGGATCTCGTCGTCCGGCGCTGCGAGGTTGCAGAGATAGAGCGCGTGGCAGAGAACGCCGCCGATGCCCGCCTCGGCGCGCCGCACGCGGAAGCGCTCGAGGTTGGCCGGGTCGTGATTCGTCGGACGCCACATGCGCGGGCTCTGCGTGAACACCTGGACGGACTCGGCGCCGATCGCCTCGGCCCGGTCGATCGCGGTGTGGAGCCCGCCCGAGGACGAGACGTGCGCGCCGATCTGCATGTGCTGCGACGCTACCGAACGAGCGCGATGCTGCGGAACTCGACCGAGCCGCCGGTGACGAGCGCGTACTCGGCGATCTCCTTCGGCAGGTGCTCGCCGTCGAAGCGGTCGTAGGCGAGCCCGACGGAGCCGGGGTTCACGTAGAGCGCGCCGTCGACATAGCGCGTCCACTGGAGATGCGTGTGGCCGCCTGCGAGCAGGTCGACGCCCGAGCCGCCGAGCATGCGCTCTGCCTGTGCGTCGGGCGTCTCCGGCAGGACGACGTCGTCGTAGGAGCCGGGCGAGCCGTGGAACGCGCGCAGCGTCAGGCCGTCGACCTCGACGTCGAGCGTGGGAGGAAAGCCACGGATCTGCCCGAGGTGCGCCTCCGACAGCTGCGCGAGCGTCCATTCGCGCCGCTCGAGCTGCGCCTCCGTCAGCGGCTCCGGCGACTCGGCCGGCACCTCGAGGAGGAACGCGTCGGCGTTGCCGAGGATCACGGGCCATCCGAGCGCGATGAGCCGGTCGAGCACCTCCGCAGGCTGCGGGCCGCCCTGCGCGACGTCGCCGAGGCAGACCACCTGCTCGATCCCGAGCCGTTCCAGCTCCGCGACCACCGCCGCGAGCGCTGCGTCGTTGCCGTGGATGTCGGACACGAGGGCGAGCGGCATGCGCCACTACGATAGGCGGACGATGACGGTCCGCGTCCGCATGGCACCGAGCCCGACCGGAATGCTGCACATCGGCAACGTCCGCACCGCGGTGTTCAACTGGCTGTTCGCCCGGCACGAGGGCGGCGAGTTCCGGCTGAGGATCGAGAACACCGACACGACACGCGAGGTGGTCGAGGCGGTCGATCAGATCCAGGAGTCGCTGCGCTGGCTCGGCCTCGACTGGGACGGGCCCCACACGTTCCAGCTCGACCGGATCGAGGACTGCCGGAAGGCCGCACAGCGGCTCGTCGCGGATGGGCACGCCTACGACGACGACGGGGCGATCCGCTTCCGCATGCCGAACGAGGGAGTCACCGCATGGGACGACATCGTGCGCGGCCGTGTCGAGGTGTCGAACGACACGATCGAGGATCTCGTGCTCGTCCGCGGCGACGGCAGGCCGACGTACAACTTCGCGTCGCCGATGGAGGACGTGTGGGACGGCATCACCCACGTGATCCGCGGCGACGACCACATCTCGAACACACCGAAGCAGATCCACATCATCCGCGCGATCGGCGAGCAGGTTCCAACATACGCGCACGTGCCGAGCGTCTTCGGCTCCGACGGGAAGAAGCTCTCGAAGCGCCACGGCTCCGTCGCCGTCGAGGACTTCCGGCGGGAAGGCTATCTCCCGGATGCACTGCTGAACTTCCTCGCGCTGCTCGGCTGGGCGCCCGACGGGGAGACGACGATCATGAGCCGCGCCGAGCTGATCGAGCGCTTCTCGCTCGAGCGCGTCACCGCGAGCCCGGCGCAGTTCGACTACGCGAAGCTCGATTGGATGAACGGCATGTACATGCGCGCGCTCCCGGAGGAGGACTTCGCGCACGCGCTGATCATGTGGCTCGGCGAGCAGGGATACGCGTGGGACGCCGAGCTCGTGCGGAAAGCGGCGCCGCTCGTGCAGGAGAAGCTCGCACGGCTCGAGGAGTTCCCTGCGTATGCCCGTTTCCTCTTCGAGGACGTCGAGCCCGACCCGGCGGACCTGAACGGCGGCCGCCCGATGCTCGAGGCCGCTTCGGCTGCGCTCGCGTCGCTCGAGCCGTTCACGACGGAGTCGATCGAGGCCGCGCTGCGCGCGGTGGCCGACGACCTCGGGCTGAAGCCCCGCCAGGCCTTCCAGCCGGTCCGGATCGCCGTGACGGGCTCGAAGATCTCACCGGGGCTGTTCGAGAGCATCGAGCTGCTGGGCCGCGAGCAGACGCTCGCGCGGCTCAGTCGCGCCGCCGCCGCATAGGCCACGGACGCGGCGCGGCGAACGGGTCGAGCGCCCGCTGGAAGTCGAGCCACGCGCGCCGCCGGAACCGCGCGGTCGGCGTCGGCAGCCAGCCTCTCGACTCGTCCCCCCGGCCCACGAGCCGCCTCATGTGACTCGTCCCTGTGTCATTTCTAAAGGGTAAACGGGCTCCCGGGGCCGATGGGTACGGACGGTACACTCGCCGGGTGCCTGGGGGGGCCAAGCCGTCGCGCGTGCTCGTCGTCGACGACGACGCGTCGCTGCGGCTCCTCTGCCGCGTCAACCTCGAGCTGGACGGCTACGAGGTGCGCGAGGCGGCGACCCTCGACGCGGCGCGCGCGATCGTGGCGACGGAGCCGGTGAGCGTGGTGCTCCTCGACCTGCACGTCGGCCGCGAGCGGGGCGAGATCCTGCTCGACGAGCTGCGGTCGAGGGAGCCGCGCATCCCGGTGGTCGTCATCAGCGGCTCGAGCGACGTGGAGGCGGGCGAGCTCCGGCTGCCGGCCGACGCGGTACTGGGGAAGCCGTTCACGATCGAGGCGCTGCGGGACACCGTGCGCTCTCTCGCCGCTCTCGGATCCGCCCGCTAGGCTGCGCCTTATGTCAGCGACCGCGGTCCGCAGCCCGGCCGAGTACGAGGCCCGGCTCCAGCAGTACTACTTCGAGCGCTCCGAGGAAGGCCGCGCGGTACGCGTCGGCGAGAAGGAGACGTCGGAGCAGGCCGCGATCGTCGCACGCTACGGCGATCTCTTCTCGCGCGCGCAGGTCGAGGTCCTCCGCGACGCCGAACAGGCAGCGGGCGGCGACGAGCGCGAGCGGCTGTACCGCCTGCGTAAGACCTGCGAGGGCGGCCTCATCTCCTCCGAGCTCGCCGAGCAGGAGGATGCGCTCGAGAACGCCATCCTCGGTGCGCGCGTGAGCTTCCAGGGTGAGGAGCTGCCACTGCGCTCCGCGCAGGCGCGGCTTGCGGTACTCGAGTCGTACGCGGACCGCGACGCGCTCGGTGAGCTGGAGCGCACAGAGTCGGCCCGCTTCAACCCGGATCGGCTCGCGCTGATGAAGGCGGTGGAGGAGCTCGACGGGGAGCTCTCCGGCGAGCCCGACCCGGTGGCCCGGAACGACGCGGAGAAGGCGATCTCGCTCCGTGAGCTCGAGCGCGTGCTCGTCGCGGCCTCCGACGGGACGTCCGAGGCGTACGGGCGCCTGCGCGACCGGTGGTTCGACAAGCTGCTCGGCCCCGAGCGCGACGCGGTGCCGTCGAACGCACACGTGCACTACCTGCGACGCCTCTCGCCGCTCGAGTCGACCTACACGAAGGAACGCTCCGTCGACGTGTGCCTCGCCAGCGTGCAGGCGCTCGGGTTCGACATGAACGCGATCCCGAACATCCGGCTCGATCTCGAGGATCGCCCGCAGAAGAATCCGCGCGCGTGCGTGATCGCCTCCGATCCGCCCGAGGTCGTCCACCTGATCACCAGGGCGCAGGGCGGCCTCGCCGACTATCAGGCGTTCATGCACGAGGCCGGGCACGCGCTGCACTACGCCGGTGTCGATCCGCGGCTGCCGTACACATTCCGCCGCATCGCGCGCGACCACGCGCTCACCGAGATCTACTCGTACATCTTCGAGGCGATCACACGCGAGCCGGGCTGGCATGCGCTCCACTTCGGCCTCACCGATGCGCAGGCGCAGGAGAACGCCGACGCGACGCTGTTCCTCGAGGCACTGCTCTATCGCCGCTACACCGCGAAGCTCCGCTACGAGCTCGGCTTCTGGTCGAACTTCGCCGAGGAGCAGGGCAGCTCGCCGCGCGACTACTCGACGCTCCTGACGGAGGCGACCGGGATCCGCTACGACCCGCGCAACTACATCGGCGACATGGACTCGGGCTTCTACTCCGCGGACTACCTGCGCGCGTGGATCCGCTCCGCGCAGCTGCGCGAGCACCTGATCCGCGAGCTCGGCGAGGACTGGTGGCGCGACGTGCGCACGGGCGACATCCTCCGCGACCTGTTCGCCGAGGGCACGAAGCCGACGAGCGAGGAGATCGCCGGCCGGCTCGGCTTCGACCCGCTCGACACGAGTGCGCTCGTCGCCGACCTCTCAGCCGCGTAGCGCCGCGTCGCGCCACGCGGCACGGAGCCGCTCGCGGTAGCCGAGCCAGAGGATCGCGGCGACGACGAGCAGCACGACCTCGTCGAACGGCCCGGGCACGGGGGCGAGGCCGACTGCGGCGAGGCTGCGCAGCCAGCGGGGGAGAGAGCCGTCGCGGACCAGGATCCGGACGGCGGCGACGATTCGACGGAGCCGTCCCATGGAGTCGAGGATAGAGCCGGCCCAGGAATAGCGAATGTGCTATAGTGACAATTGGAACCAGCGGTGAGGGATCTCACCGTGTTCGGTCCGCCCTCTGTAGCGACTGGTCGGAGCACGTCCGTCGGCGCGCCAGTCTTCGTCGACGACTAGAGCTCGGCGAACGGGAAGGATCCACATGAGGTATCTCACTGTCATCGCGGTCGCGATGCTCACGCTCGCGCTCGCGGGAACCGCCTCCGCGACGCCGACCCCGGTTCTGCTCGGCAACGCAGGGGGATTCGCGCTCCTTGCCGGCTCGGGCTCGACGAACACGGGCGTCACCACGATCAACGGAGATATCGGGTCGTCTCCGAACCCGGCCCAGACCGGCTTCACGGCATGCCCGGCCGCCGACTGCGTTGCCCTCACGGGTGCGAACCACATCGCGCCGAACCCGAACGACACCACGACGCAGAACGGAAAGACCGACCTCACGACCGCATACGACAATGCTGCGGGTCAGACCCCGCTACAGGTGCCGACCGAGCTCGCGGGTAACACCTACACCGCCGGTGTCTACAACTCCGCGAGCGGCACGTTCGGCATGACGGGCACGCTCGTCCTCGACGGCGCGAACAACGCCGACTCGATCTTCATCTTCCAAACTGCGTCGACCCTGATCACCGGAGGTACCGGCAACGTGACCTTCATCCGCGGCGCGCAGGCGTGCAACGTGTTCTGGAAAGTGGGGAGCGCTGCGACGCTCGGAGCGGGGTCGAGCTTCAGCGGCACGATCCTCGCGCATGACGACATCTCTCTCGGTAACGGCGTCACCGTGCTCGGCCGGCTCCTCGGCGGAGAGCAGGCGAGCGGGACGGGTGCGGTAACGCTGATCCATGACACGATCACGAAGCCCGGTTGCGTGACGCAGGCGTCGATCGATGCAACGGCGGCTGCAGCCGCGGCAGCTGCTCAGGCGCAGGCTCAGGCGCAGGTCGCAGCGCAGGCCGCAGCGGCGGCGCAGGCGGCGGCAGACACCGCGGCGGCCGCGGCAAAGGCGGCGGACGCCGCCACGGCGAAGGCGGCGGCCGACAAGGCCGCGGCAGCAGCCGTCGTCGCGCAGGCGGCGGCCGACAAGGCCGCGGCGCTGGCCGCGAAGGCTGTCATCGTCAAGGCTGCAGCGGTCAAGGCCGCAGCAGCCGTGCGCACTGCGAAGGCCGCGGCTCGTACGGCGAGGGTTGCAGCGGCGAGGGCAGCCAAGGCGAAGGCGATCGCGCTCAGGCTCGCGTCGGTGCCGAAGGCCCGAACTCGCGGCGGATTCACGGGCTGAGCCGAGCGCGTTCTCGCGCACGGCACGTTGCCGTGCCGGAGTGACGTTGGGTGGGTGCAAGCAGAGCGCCCACCCAACGTCGGCTCGATCCGCTACGCAGCGCTCCCGAAGTCGACCTCTTTCGTCTCGACGGTGCCCGCCGTCCGGCCGGGGGCGGTCTGGTACGTCCAGTAGAGGTTCGTGTGCGCGATCACCTGGTCCGGCGGGGGCGCTCCCCATGCGGTCTGGTCCTCCGTCGTGTGCGCGTCGCGGACGAGGGTCGCGTCATAGCCGCGCGCGAGCGCGCCGTGGAGCGTCGAACGGATGCAGGCGTCCGTCTGCGCGCCGACGACGACGAGCCGCCCGACGCCGAGGTCCGACAGCACGGCCTCGAGGTTCGTGTCCTCGAACGAGTCGCCGTAGCGCTTGTGGATGTGCGGCTCGGCCTCGTCGGGGTCGAGCTCCGCGACGATCTGCCAGGCGTCGCTCCCCGGTGCGAGCTGCTCGTCGGAGTGCTGCACCCAGACGACGGGGATCTGCTCCTCACGTGCCTTCTCGACGAGGCTGCCGACGTTCGCGACGACCGCGTCGCGCTCGTGGTTCCCCTCGACGACGCCGGCCTGCACGTCGATCACGAGCAGGGCGGTGTTCGGCCGGTTCTCGAGTGTGGTCATCGTCTCTCCTTGGTCACCGATTGTCTGACGGAAGATCTACCGGTCGGCTGCGCATTCGACAACCGGCATCAAAAAAGCCCCCGCTGAGCAGGGGCTTTTCCGAGATAGGGCATACGGGATTCGAACCCGTGCCGCCGCCGTGAGAGGGCGGTGTCCTAGGCCACTAGACGAATGCCCCAGGGCGGCGGCCATTGTAGCCGGACGCAGCCCTACGCAGCCCGGCGCACGAGGCGGGTCGCGATCGCGACGATCAGCACCGCCGCGACCGTCCCGAGCGTCGTCCACGCGAGGCCGGCGCCGGATGTCGAGGCCGACAGCGCCACCACGAGGCCGGAGGCGACGAGACCGGCGGCGCCGAGCGCCGAAACGGCCCACACGCGGCGCGCGACGATCCGCCGCTCGGCGGTCACAGGCTGCCGCTCCTCGAGCGACCACGTCGCGAGCTCGGCGCAGAGGAGCAAGGCGACCGCGACGAGCGGAGCCGCGCCGTCGACGCGCCCGCCGTGCACGAGCAGGGAGATCGTGTAGCCGATCGCGAGCACGATCAGCGACCAGGGCAGGAGCTCCTCGATCCCGCGCCAGAGCACGAGCGCATGCAGCGCCGCGCCGAACAGGCCGACTCCCACCACGATGCCCGCGATCGCGGGCACACGCGCCGCCGCGTACGCGATCACCGCCGCGTACGCGAGCGCCGACAGCGCGGCGAGCGTCAGGCGCGTGCGGGCCTTGCGTATCGCCTGAATGCCGCCACCTCCTCCAGCGGGACGTTGAGCGGCACGCCGTCGCGCCACTCGACGACGGGGACGCCCGCCTGCTCGTAGCGGGCCCGCAGCGCCTCGCGCGAGAGCCGCCACAACCGGTACGCGAGCTGCGAGAGCTCGTCGCCGCCGGGCTGCACGAACGGGACGGGGGAGACCTCGATCACGACGAGGTCGAAGCCGCGCGCGCGCAGGTCGAGCAGCGCCGCCGCCGAGCGCGGATCGAGCAGCGGCGTGATCGCGATCACGAGCGCCTTTGGCGGCAGCGAACGCGGCGGGAGGATGTCGACGCCCTTCGTCGCGAAGCTCAACACGACGTTCATCTGCAACAGGGAGTCGACGATCCGGTAGAGCTGGCGCGTGCCCGAGGTCGGCACGAGCCACGAGAGGAAGCCGCCGAAGCTGACGAGG
>DASYGK010000108.1:0-2880 GCA_035999905.1 Gaiellaceae bacterium
GACCTCGATCTCGCGATCGACACGCTGCCGGTGCTCGAGGACCGCGTCGGCGAGCTGCAGGAAGCGGCCCGCGCACTCGCCGCCGAGCCGGCCGCGACCGAGCTGCAGCGCACGAACGCGACACAGCTGCTCGCGCTGCTCGACCGCGACCGCCGCCCCGACCGACTGATGGAGCTGTCGGGGTTCCGTGCCTCGGGCGATCGCGCGGCGGCCTACGAGGAGGCGCGCCGCGCGGTCGAGCAGGCGGCGCTCGACGAGGCGGCCGTGCGCGACCGCGTGCTCCTGCAGGAGCTGCTGACGGGCTTTGCCGAGGCCTACAACGAGGCCAAGTCGCGCGAGTCGGCGCTCGACTTCGAGGATCTTCAGCTGCACGCACGGAATCTCCTACGCGACAACCCCGAGATTCGCGAGCGCGAGGGGCAGCGCTTCCGCTCGATCATGGTCGACGAGTTCCAGGACACGAACCGGCTTCAGTGCGACCTCGTCGACCTGCTGCGCAGCGACGGCGCCGAGGTGTTCTTCGTCGGCGACGAGTTCCAGTCGATCTACGGCTTCCGGCACGCGGACGTCGGCGTCTTCCGTGAGCGGCGCGCGCGCGCAGCGCAGCTGCTGCCGCTGACGCGCAACTACCGCTCGCGCGCCGAGGTTCTCGTCGCTGTCAACGAGCTCTTCGGCTCCCACTTCGGCGACGAGTTCCAGCCGCTGCACGCGGGCGCCGAGTTCCCCGACCCGGTGTTCGGTCATCCCGTCGAGCTGCTCGTCACCGACAAGTCGAGCTACCAGGACACCGGCATCCACTGGCGGCGCGCAGAGGCACGTGCGGTCGCGCGCCGCGTGCGCGAGCTTGTCGACGCGGGCGCGGCGACCGCAGGCGAGATCGTCCTGCTCTTCGCCGCCGGCACGGACGCCGAGATGTACGAGGAGGAGCTCCGCAAAGCCGGTCTCCCGACGTACCGCGCGACCGGCAAGGGGTACTTCGGCCAGCAGCAGGTCGCCGACCTGCTTGCGTATCTCCGGCTGCTGCACAACCGCTACGACGACCGCGCGCTGCTGAGCGTGCTCGCGTCGCCGTTCGTCGGCATCTCGAACGACGGGCTCGCGCTACTGCGTCGCGCCGCGTCGAAACGGCCGCTCTTCTCCGGCCTCGAGCGAACGCTCCCGCCCGGGCTCGCCGAGCGCGACGAGCGGCTGCTGCTCGCGTTCCGCCAGCGGTTCGACCGGCTCGCGGCCGCGCTGCCGCGGCTCTCGCTCGAGCGCCTGTGCGAGCGCATCGTCAGCGAGCACGATTACGACCTCGCCGTGCTCGCGCAGTGGGACGGGCGCCGCCGCTACGCGAACATGCGCAAGCTCGCGCGGCTCGCGCGGTCCTACGAGGAGCTGCGCGGCCCCGACGTCGAGGGCTTCGTGCGCTTCGTCGCCGAGCAGGAGGCGCTCGGCGCGCGCGAGCTCGAGGCGGTCGCGGAGGAGGAGGGCGCGGACGCGGTGCGCCTGCTCACGATCCATGCCGCGAAGGGGCTCGAGTTCAAGGTCGTGATCGTCGCGGATGCGGGGCGCGACAAGGCGCCGCCGTCACCGGACGAGATCCTCGCGCTCGCCGACGGCCGCTTCGGCTTCCGGGTCGCCGATCCGGTCACGACGAAGCGCCGCGGCGCGTTCGACTACGACGAGGTGAAGGAGGCGCGCAGCAAGGAGGATCACGCGGAGAAGCTGCGCCTCTACTACGTCGCGATGACACGCGCGAAGGAGCGCCTCATCGTGTCCGGCTCGATCGACCGCGAGAAGAAGGCGGACGCCTCGACGCCGATCGGCTGGGTGCTCGACCGGCTGCAGGCGGACGAGGAGATCGCCGCCGGCGGCGACGCACCGGTCGAGGTCGAGCGGAACGGCGCGCGGCTGCTCGTGCGCATCGACCGGCACCGCGCCGCGGACTGGGAGGACGGCGGGGCGGAGGTCGTGCAGCTCGACGAGCGCGGCCAGCTCGCGCTCTTCGCCGCCGTCGAGGACGTCGCGGCGACGCAGCTCGCTCCCGAGCTGCCCCCGCTTGCGCCGCCTGCAGAGCCGCCGATCCACCGCATCCGCAGGCTCTCCTTCACGGCGCTCTCGACGTTCGACCAGTGCTCGTACAAGTACTACGCGCTCCGCGTCGCCGGCATGAGCGAGCGGCGGCCCGACCGGCGGGGCGACGGGGACGGAGGCCTGCGCGCGACCGAGATCGGGGACGCCGTTCATCGCCTGCTCGAGCGGGTGGATCTCGCCGCGCCGGCGCTGCCCGACATCGAGCTGGTGCGGGAGTGGTACCCGGCGGTGACCGACGAAGAGCTGGCGCGCATCCGCGGTTTCGTCGCGTCGTACTGCGACTCCGACCTCGCACGGCGCATCGCCGGGCTTTCGCGCGTCGACAAGGAGCGCCACTTCACCTTCGAGCACGACGGCGTGCTCCTGCACGGGTACCTCGACGCGCTGCATCTCGACGGGACGCATGCGCTCGTGCTCGACTACAAGACGAACCTCATCGGCGAGTCGTCTCCGGAGCAGATCGTCGACGACGACTACCGGCTGCAGCGGCTCGTGTACGCGCTCGCGTGCTTCCGCGCCGGCGCGGAGGAGGTCGAGGTCGTCTACCACTTCCTCGAGCGGCCCGACGCCGTCGCCGCGACGACGTTCACGCTCGCGCAGGTCGCGGAGCTCGAGGCCGAGCTCTCCGCGGGCATCGCGCGCATCCACGCGGGCGAGTTCCGGCCGACGCCGAGCGATTTCGCCTGCTCGAGCTGCCCGGCGCTCGACCTCGTCTGCGCGGGGCCGCGGCTCTGGGACGGAGGCGAGCCCGTCGGAGCGCCGTTGACGGCCGTGGGCTAGCGGTGCCGCGCAGCTTCGTCGCCG
>DASYGK010000021.1:0-4782 GCA_035999905.1 Gaiellaceae bacterium
CCGAGCGCGGACTCGCCGCTGCCGCGGAACTCCGCCGCCTCCGCCTCGGGTAGCTCGGCGAGCTCAGCCTCGAGCTTGAGGTCGATCCCATTCGGGCCGTTCTCGATCGCGATCAGCGGCTTCGTCGTCAGCGGCTCGAGCTCGGGCGGCAGCTCGTCCGTCCACTCGGCCATCGTCTTGCCGGAGTCGAGGTGCGCGAGCAGCGTCTCGAGCTGCTCGACCTCCTTGCGGAGCTTCGCGTCGCCCGACTTCGCCTGCTTCGCGATGCGCTCGAGGCGGCGCTCGACGTGGTCGCGATCGGCGACGAGCAGCTCGAGCTTCAGCGTCTCGAGATCGTCGGCGGGGACCGTCGTGCCGGAGAAGCCGTCGAGCACGACGAGGAGCGCGTCGACCTGGCGCAGGTTGCCGAGCAGCGCCGGCCCCGTCCCGCGCACCTCGGAGACGCGAATCGCGGCGGCGGTGATCTTGCGCGCGCTCACGACCTGCGCGAGCTGCTGCAGCCGCGGGTCCGGGATGCCGGCCATGCCGACCTCGCCGTGCGCCTTCGCGCCGGTGAGCGCTTCGAACAGCATCGACTTGCCCGAGCTCGGAAGCCCGACGATTCCTACCTCGAGCGCCATGGAGCCAGGCTAGCCGGGCTGCTTGGCGATCTGCTTCTGGAGCGACGCGAGCGCGCGGTGCTGGAGCGACTTGATCGCGCCCTCGGTCTTGTCGAGGATCTTCGCGACGTCGGCGTTCGGGAAGTTGAAGACGAACTTCAGCGTCAGCACCTGCTGCTGCTCCGGCGAGAGCGTCTCGATCAGCTCGAGCATCGACTGGCGCCCGATCGACTGCATCGCCTCGAGCTCCGCCGACGGCTCCTCCGAGCCGTGCGGCTCCGGCACCTCTTCCTCCGGCTGCCAGCGGCGACGCGAGCGGAAGTGGTCCATCGAGAGGTTGTGCGCGATCCGGAAAAGCCACGCGGAGAACGGCGCCGCCTGCCAGCGGAACTTGCCGATCGACTCCAGCATCTTGAGGAACGTCTGCGTCGTCAGGTCCTCGGCGTCGTGCCGGTTGCCGACGGTCATGTGGAGGTAGCTGTAGATCCGGTCGAAGTGGATCAGGTACAGCTCCTCGAGCGCGGCGCGGTCGCCCTGCTGCGCGCGGTCCACGAGCTGGCGGACGTGCGCGGTCGATTCCCGCTGGGCAGGCCTTTCTGGCGCGTCAGGGCTCACGTCGAGTGCTTCCCCCTCCCCCGGCTCGCCGTAACCCTCAGCTCGCGAAACCGACGCGGCTCGCGCGGCTGAAGCGGCGGAAGTACGAGACACGGGGCACGACGACGTGGTACGGCCCGTCCTCTGTCTCGAGCACGATCACCCGCGGGCCGTCCTCGTGCAGGGCGCGCTCGAGCTGGTCGGCGTTGGCCGCGTCGACGAAGCCGCCGATCACCTGTCCACCCTCGAAGCCGATCTCCACACGCACGCGATCGCCGTCAGCCACCCGACACCACCTCCGAGAGTACGCCGTGGACGGAATCCGGATGCACGAACGCGACCTCGAGGCCGAACAGGCCGCGGCGCGGCTCCGGGTCGATCAGCTCTGCTCCCGCGTGCGAGAGATCCGCGAGCGCGGAGCGAACGTCCGCGACCTCGTACGCGACGTGGTGCACCCCGGGGCCGCGGTTTGCGAGGAACTTCCCGACCGGCGTGTCCTCGCCGAGCGCGGCGAGCAGCTCGACCCGGCTCTCGCCGACGCGCATCGACGCCGCCTCGACGCCCTGGTCCTCGACACGCGCGCGATGCTCGAGCCGGCCTCCGAAGAGCCGCTCGTAGCTCGCGACCGCCTCGTCGAGATCGACGACGGCGACACCGACGTGATGGATGCCTCGTGCTTCCACCCGGGCGATGCTATCCGGCGCCGGTCAGGCGCCGCCGCCGGGTCAGACGCCGAGGTCGACGCCCGTGGAGGCGACGACGCGCGGCACGCCGACGGAATCCGCGGCGCGGGACTCCGGCTCGATGCCGGCGAACAGCTCGAGAACCTCGTCGCGTCCGAGCGTCTCCTTCTCGAGCAGCGCGGCCGCGATCCGGTCGAGCGCGGCACGATGCTTCTTCAGCAGCCGGACCGCATCCTCGTAGGCGGTGTCCGTGAAGCGAGCCTGCTCGCTGTCGCGCAGGCGCTTCGTCTCCTCCGAGAGCGCGTAGTTGTCGGCGCGCATCGTGCGCGACGCGACGCCCTCCGCCATCCCCCACTCGAAGACCATCGAGCGGGCGATCTCCGTCACCTTCTCGAGGTCGTTCGCAGCACCGGTGGTGACGCGACCGAAGACGACCTCCTCGGCGGCGCGGCCGGCGAGCGCGATCACCATGCGGTCGATCAGCTCCTCCTTCGTGTGGAGGTAGCGATCCTCTTCCGGAAGGTAGAAGGCATAGCCGAGCGCGTTGCCGCGCGAGACGATCGTCACCTTCTGCAGCTCCATGGCGTTGCCCATCAGGTGCGACATGAGCGCGTGACCACCCTCGTGATACGAGAGGATGCGCCGCTCCTTCTCGGTGAGCACCTTCTTCTGCTGCAGACCGGCGACGACGCGCTCGAGCGCTGCGTCGAAGTCCATCTGCGTGATGTAGTTGTCGTTTCTGCGCCCCGCGAAGATGGCGGCCTCGTTGCAGATGTTCGCGAGCTCGGCGCCGGTGAGGCCGCTCGTCTGCTTCGCGACGTGCGAGAGGTCGACGTTCGTCGCGAGCGGCTTGCCGCGCGTGTGGACGCCGAGGATCGCGAGGCGGCCGGCGAGGTCGGGCGGCGGCACGAGCAGCTGGCGGTCGAAGCGGCCGGGACGGAGAAGCGCCGCGTCGAGATCCTGGAGGCGGTTCGAGGCGCCCATGACGACGACCTGCTCGGCACCCTCGAAGCCGTCGAGCTCGACGAGCAGCTGGTTGAGCGTCTGGTCCTGCTCACGGTTGAAGCCGCTGCCGGTGCGCTGCGCGCCGACGGCGTCGAGCTCGTCGATGAAGACGATCGCGGGCGCGTGCTTGCGCGCCTCGCGGAAGAGCTTACGGATGCGCGCGGCGCCGAGGCCCGCGAACATCTCGACGAACGACGACGCGCTCGCGGTGAAGAAGTTCGCGCCCGACTCATGCGCGACGGCCTTCGCGAGCAGCGTCTTCCCGGTGCCCGGAGGCCCGTAGAGCAGGAGGCCCTTCGGCACCTTCGCCCCGAGCGCGTGGAAGCGCTTGGGATCCTGGAGGAACTCGACGACCTCCATCAGCTCGGCGCGGACCTCCTCGACGCCTGCGACGTCGGCCCAGGTGGTGGACGACTTCGCGCGCGAGTCGACGTGCATCGGCTTGATGCGGGGCATCATCCCGACCGTCTTCCAGAGGAGCCATGCAGTCAGGATGAGGATCGCGAAGAACGCGAGCGGCAGCCACGTGGTCGCGAAATTCGCCGCGGAAGTGAACCAGTGCCCCACCATTCTGTGTGCTCATCGGCAGGAAGGGGGGAATCCCTTAGCCGAGTGACGCAATCACCTCCTCGACGGTCGCGAACTCGACCCCGCGCTCGCGCCAGACCGCCTGGCAGGCCGCCGTGCGGGCGTCGTCGAGGCCGCGAGCGGCATCCTCGACGAAGCGTACGCGCCGGCCGCGGCGGAGGAAGCCGAGGATCGCAGCGTCGTCGCAGACGTCGGTGGCGACGCCGAACACGACGATCTCCTCCGGGTCGAGCGCGTCGAGCAGCGGCTCCGTGTTCGGGTTCGTGAAGACGTCGAAGTTCTTCTTCAGGAGCAGGAGCTCGCGGCGGCCGGCGACGAGCTGCGGGACGAGGCGCGGCGGATACGGGACGAGCGAGAGCGGGAGCGGGTCGCGCTGCTTCGTCTCGAGGATCTTCTCGGCGCCCCGCGTGCCGCGGAGGCAGTGCGGCGGGTACGTGCTCGTGAAGTCGGGCGCGTCGGAGATCTCGGGATCGGTCAGCTCGTGGTCGTCGGCGGAGGCGACGTGGACGAGCCGCGCCGCGCGCGCCGCGTCGACGAGCCGCTCCATCGCGGGGGCGACGTCGTTGGCTCCGGGGACGTAGAGCTTCCCCGAGGGCTCCATGAAGTCGACCTGCGTGTCGACGTCCCAGAGGATGCGGCCGGGCATGTGCGCATTGTCGCGGTTCCGGGCATGTCCGGCGCAGCCACGCCCGGTGCCAGGCACCAAGACGTGTCTCGGCGGGACAGCTGGCGGATTCGAACGTCTTGCGGTTACGCCGTTGGAACGCGACGCTCTCGCCGATGCCGCGCAAGCCGCGAGATGTCGCGCCTGGAGTCCACCACGTGGTCGTCGGAGCGACCGGGCCGTCTGCGTACTTCCGCGACGACGAAGATCGGATTACATGGATCCGTCACTTCGTGAGAATCCTCGATCTCTACGGTTGGAGTTGCGTCATCGTCTGTCAGCTCACGACGCACCTCCACGTCATGCTCGACGTGCCCGACGAGTCGTTGCCGGCGGGAATGCATCGGCTCAACACGGCGTACGGAAAGGGATTCAACGGACGCCACGACCGTCTCGGCAATCTCGTACGAGCCCGCTATTGGTCGACGCGCGTGAGGAACGACGCCCAGCTCAAGGCCGCATTCCGGTATGTCGCGCGTAACCCGACACGAGCCGGCATGTGCGAGCGGCCCGAGGATTGGCGTTGGAGCAGCTTCGCGACCTCGTGTGGGCTCGCCGATACCTTCCCGTTCGTCAATGCCGCGTGCGTCCTCGCGGTTCTGGACGCTGCGGCTTCGACCCCGGCACAGGCCCTGATCGGCCTCGTCCG
>DASYGK010000049.1:0-16440 GCA_035999905.1 Gaiellaceae bacterium
TCGTTCCTCGAGGACGGCGACACCGTGATCCTGCGCGGCCGGGCCGGAAGCCTCGAGCTCGGCGACGTCCGCGGCACGGTGCTCCCCGCTTCCTGACCGGTCATACCGGACTCCTACCGGGAGCGCGGCCGTCCTCACCCGGTCGTAGCCGAGGATGACAAACAGATGGCGAGCATCCTTCTCAGCGAGGCAGACCCCGATGTGCGGCGGCTCTTGGTCGTCCTCCTCGAGCGGCTCGGTCACGACGTCGTCGAGCTCGGTCGCGGCATGATCCCGCCGCGCGCCGACCTCATGCTGCTCGAGCCGGCGTCCCCGACCTGCCTCGACCATGCGCGGGCGGTGCGCACGGCGCAGCCCGAGCTCCCCGTGATCTGCGTCAGCATCCTCCCGTACGAGTCCTGCATCATCGGCGATGGACCGCGGCTCTACCTTGCGAAGCCGTTCACGCTCGACGACCTCGACGTCGCGGTGAACACCGCGCTCGAGGCGTCGGCCGTCGCAGCCTGAGAGACGACGAAGCGGAGAAAGGAGCAGGCTCGCGGGCCCGCTTCCCTCTCCGCCTGTCCAGCCGCTCAGTTGCCGCGGGAGAAGCCGTAGGGGAGGACACCCCACTTCGTGTGGCCGAGCGCCGCAGCGAGGGCGAGGGCCGGGAGGGCATAGCGATTGAGCCTCCAGAGCCTGTGCATGTTGTCACCTCCCATGTGCGCTAGAAGTGGAAGTCCTGCAAAGCCTCGGCTGCGCGCTTGTAGAGCGCGGCCGCTTCGGTGAGGTCGCCGTCGACGTGCGCGAGATCGCCGCGGGCCATCCAGGCGGCGGCAAGCTGGCTCGTGCCCCCGAACGACGTGAACGTTGCTTCCGCGATGCCGAACCAGTGCTCCGCGGAAGCGACCTCGTTGTCGACGGCGAATGCGCGGGCAACGACGAGCTGCGCGTTTCCGAGCTCGTCGAAGAAGTCGACGCGCCCCTCGAGCATCTCGACCGCGTGCAACGCGAGCACGCGCGCGTCTCCGGCTCTTCCGGCCTCGAGCAGGATCTGCGCGAGGGATGACGTCGCCTGTGCGACGTCGGCGTCGCTCCCCGCCGCTTCCGCTTCGGAGGCCGCTTCGACGAGATGCCGCTCGGCCGCCTCCACGTCGCCGAGGAGGAACTCGATGCCGCCGAGATTGTTGAGGATGCGGGCCGACGAGAGCCGGTCGCCCTCGGCGCGATACAGCTCGAGCGCCTGCTCCCCGTAGAACCGTGCAAGGAGCCACTGCCGCTGCCGTTCTGCGACGAGCGAGATCTGGAAGAGCGCATTCGCACGCGTGTGGTCGTCCTCTGCGAGCTCGAGCGATGCCTCCGCGTCGCGGGCCGCGGCGTCCCAGTCGCGGCGCAGCTGGTGGCAGCGCGAGCGCCAGTTGAGCGCGTCCGCCGCAAGCGTCGAGGACTGGCGACCCGAGCGGGTGTTCGTCTCGAGCGCGCGTGTGAAGAGCATCGTCGCCTCGGCGATGTGCGACTGCTGAAGCGTGAGGCAGCCGCGGCGGTAGAGCACCTGTGCGCGGTCGACCGCGTCGAAGAGCGGCGAGTCGACGATCGCCTCGGCGTGCGTGAGGAGCTCGCCGGCGAGGTCGAGATCGCCGCGATACATCTCGATCCATGCCGTTGCGAGCCGGTGCCGGAGTGCAAGTGCCGGTACGTGGCGTGCTGCCGGCCAGAGCTCGTCGAGTAGATCCAGCGCCGCTTCACGATCTGCGCCGCGAGCAAGCTCCTCGGCTTCCGCAAGGTGGCTCTCGATGTCCGTGTCCGGAACCGCGACGAGCTGGACCGGCGCGGGGACGGGATGGACGAGGTGGGGAAAATCGCCGACATGTGCGATTGCTGCCACGTTCACAGCATCGGCAGCGCAGACTCTTTGGCCATTCCCACGAGCGTTCGATCGTCGTCACCCGTTCGTGGGCGTCTACGCCGTTTTCCGCGCGCGCCCCCCGAACGGCTCACTGCAGTCACACGGTGCGCGACAGCACGCGTGCCGGTCGGTGTGTCCGCGCGCCGATGCGCGATCCCGACGTCATGAGCAGCGGTGTTGATGCGGCACTTCATCCGGCTTGCGCTTGCAGCACTCGTGCTCGCGGCTCCTGCTTCGGCGTTCGCCTCCGGAGGGAACTACAGCTTCGACGGCGGCACGCAGCCCGAGCAGACCCAGGTGACTGCGGCGCTGAACGCAAGCTCCTTCCCCTGGAGCGTCGCGCCGGGCCTGGTGGTCGTTCACATCGTGCGCGGCATGGACTCCCACGCGCTGCCGGGGCAGATCTGGCTCGACGCGAACCTTCTCGACTCGGGCGCCTTCTCGTGGGGCGTCGTGCAGCACGAGTACGCGCACGTCGTCGACTTCGCCGTGCTCACCGATGCGATGCGCCTTCAGCTTCACGTCCTGCTGCAGGGAACGGCCTGGTGGGGCGCGTCGGAGCATGCCGGTCTCGACTCGGAGCGGTTCGCCGATCTCGTGTCGTGGGCCTACTGGACGTCGCCAGACAACGTGATGCGGCCGCTGAGCGCGCAGGACGAAGGCGGTCAGGTCGCGCCGGCAGTGTTCCGGGCCGAGCTTGCGTCGCTTCTCCCGGGCATGCCTCTCGATGCGCAGCCGGTTCGCGTCACGGCGTCGGTCAAGCCGCGCTGTACCCCTCACGCCGCAACAGCGTCCGCGCGAGCTCTGCGTTGTCCGCGCCCGTAACCAGGATGACGAGCACACCGCCGTAGTCGGGCGAGACGTGGCGCAGCTCGAAGTCCTCGATGTTGATGCCCGCCGCGCCGAGTGACTGCGTGATCCGTGCGAGCACACCCGGCTTGTCGGGGACGCGGATTCGGACGCGGTTCAGCGAGCGCGCGTCGGTCTGGTACGCGTAGCCGAGCATGCGCGCCCTTGCCTCGGCAGCGGCTGCGATCCACTCCTCGAAGAAGCCGCGGTCCTGCGTGCGCAGAGCACGCTCGACGTCCGCGAGCTCGTCGCGATGCGCCTCGAGCGCGTCGGCGATCAGGTCGCCGTTCTCGACGAAGATGTCGGCCCAGATGCCGGGATTCGCGCCGGCGACGCGCGTCATCTCGCGCAGCGACGCGCCGGCGAAGCCGAGCGCCTCGTCGCCTCCGGCCGCGACGCGACGCATCAGCAGGTTCGCGAGTGCGTGCGGCAGGTGGCTCGTGAGCGCGAGCAGCCTGTCGTGGTCATCCGCGTCGAGGCGGACGACGCGCGCGCCGAGCGACTGTGCGAAGCGCTCGACGAGCTCCAGACGATTCGCGTCCGTCGCCGGGAGCGGCGTGAGCAGCCACGTCGCGGCGTCGAAGAGATCCGCCGAGGCGCGTGCAGGGCCGCCCGTGTGCCCGCCGGCGAGCGGATGGCCCGGGACGAAGCGCGGATCGTCGATCGCGGCGAGGCCGCGCTTCGTCGAGCCGACGTCGGTGACCGCCGTCTGGGGCCCCGCGGCAGCGAGCACCTCACGCGTCGTCTCGACGAGTGAGCCGACCGGGACCGCGACGACCACGAGCTCCGCCCCGGACACCGCGTCGGCGAGCGACGTCGCGGCACGATCGACCGCGTTCGCGCCGGCGGCTTCGCGCAGCGTTGCGGCGTCTGCGTCCCAGCCCGTTACGGACGCGACGCCGGCACGCTTCGCGGCGAGCGCGACCGAGGCGCCGACGAGCCCGGTGCCGACGATCGCGAGCCTCTGCACCGCGGGCTTCGGCCGCGCAGCCGGCGCCGTCGCGTCCGCCCGCGCGGCGCCGCGCAGCTCCTGCTTCATCACGTCGAGCACTGCCGCGAAGACCGACTGGACGGCGCTCTCCGAGAGCGGCCCGGCGTTCGCCTCGGTGAGCTCGCGGATCAGCTCCCCCTCGCGTTTCGCGTCGATCAGCCGCGCCCCCGTCTCGTGCTTGTGCTCCTGCACGCGTGCGACGAGCTCGAGCCGCCGGTTGAGTGCGTCGAGCACCTCGCGGTCGACGGCCGCGATCTGCTCGCGAAGTCCCTCGAGGCCGGCGTCGTCACCCATCGTCTGCGCAGTCTGCCTTCTCGCGCGGTACGGCCGGGAAGTTCTCCGGTCACGACCTAGGATTGCGCCATGCGCGCCGCCCTTCTCGCCGGTGCCGGAGCGGCCGCGGCCTGGAGCGGCCCGGCGGCCGCACCCGTGCTGCCCGCCGTCGCGTCAGCCTTCGGGATCCCACTGCGCCTGCCCGAGCCGAGCGGCATCGCGCTCACGTTCGACGACGGCCCGCACGCGGAGGGAACGCCGGCGACGCTCGAGCTCCTCCGTGCGGTGAACGCGCGCGCGACGTTCTTCCTCGTCGGCGAGCAGGTCGAGCGCTACCCCGCGCTCGCGGCGGAGATCGCCGCCGCGGGGCACGAGATCGCGCTGCACGGCTACCGGCACACGCTGCTGCTCCGCCGGACGCCGCGCGGGCTTGCCGCCGACCTCGACCGGGCGATCGACGTGATCGGCGAGGCGACGGGGCGGACGCCGCGCGCCTACCGGCCGCCGTACGGCATCTTCAGCACCGCCGGGCTCGCGCTCGCGCGGCGGCGCGGCTGGCTCCCGCTCCTCTGGTCGAAGTGGGGGCGCGACTGGGAGGCGCGGGCGACGCCGGAAGGCATCGCGCGGCGCGCGACGGCCGGGCTATCTGCGGGTGACGTCGTGCTGCTGCACGACGCCGACCACTACAGCTCGGACGGCTCCTGGCGGAGAACGGTCGGCGCGCTGCCGCTCGTGCTCGCAGCGGTCGAGGAGCTCGACGTCCCGTTCGTCGGCGCGAGCACCGACTCGACGTAACGGCGCACGCCCTCGGCGAACGTCGTCGTCGCCGACCAGCCGAGCTCGGCTGCCGCACGTGCGCCGGAGATAGCGACGGGACGGAGGTCGGACGGGCGGCTGTCCATGTAGACGATGTCGACCGGAGCGACGAGCTCCTGCACGGCCTCCGCGATCTCGCGAATCGTGACGCTCTCGTCGCCGACGAGGTTGTACGTGCGGTTCGCCGCCTCGGGCGCGAGCGCCGCGACGACCCCGGCCGCGAGATCCTCGACGTAGACGAACTGCCGCGTCTGCGAGCCGTCGCCGGCGAGCGTCAGCGGATGCCCCCCGCGTGCCTTCTCGACGAACGCGGCGAGCACCGTCGCGGGCCGGGAGTGCGGGCCGTACGGAATCCCGAAGCGCAGCACGGTGTACTCGAGCCCATAGAGCGCCGCGTAGGACCGGCAGTACATCTCTCCGGTGAGCTTCGTCGCGGTGTAGAGATGGTCGGGGATCGCGAGCTGCGTGTCCTCGTCGAGCGGCTCGACGCCCTCCGCACCGCCGTACACCCACACCGTGCTCGCGTAGACGACGCGGCGCACACCCTCGCTGCGCGCGGCCTCGAGCACCGCTGCGGTGCCGCCGACGTTGATCGAGCTCGCCTTCGCGGGATTGTCGACGACGATGTTCACGTCCGAGACGGCGGCGAGGTGCGCCACCATGTCGCAGCCGGCGACGCCCGCGCGGACGCTCTCGTAGTCCTCGAGGTCTCCGATCACCGTCTCGATCTCCCCGGGCGCGTGGTAGGGCGACTCGACGAGGTCGAAGATGACGGGAACGTGGCCCTGCGCGCGCAGCCGGTCGACGACGTGCGAGCCGATGAAGCCCGAGCCGCCTGTGACGAGCACTCTCATGCGTGCGAGCCGGGCAGGTCGTCGGTCGTGACGGCGGGGCGGTAGTAGAGCGGCACGCACCAGTGGTTCGCCGCGACCCAGTCGGTGTTCGGAAGGTCGACCGGCGAGCCCATGATGCGGTGGCACGGCTCGTCGTAGACCTTGCCGGTCGAGCGCTCGATCGGCTCGAAGACGATGTACTTGTAGTGGCCGGAGCTCATCCCGTCGGGGAGCTCCACGCGGGCGGGATGCCGCGGGTCGAGCACGTCGCGCGCGACCTCGTTCTTCCAGGCCGTGATCTCGTCGAGCCGCCCGACCTGGACGAGGCCGATCGCTGCGGTGAACTCGTTCATCCGGAAGTTGAGCCCGTGCACCGCGTAGTCGGGCTTGCCGTAGTTGCGGTACTTGCGCGCGTGCTCGATCACGTCCGGGTGCTTCGAGACGAGGACGCCGCCCTCGCCGGTCGAGACCGTCTTCGTCGCCGCGAACGACCAGATGCCGACGTCGCCGAACGTGCCCGCGCGGCGGCCGTTCCACTGCGCGCCATGCGCGTGCGCACAGTCCTCGATCAGGAAGATGCCCTCCGCGCGGCAGTACTCCGCGATGCGCTCGGAGTCGAACGCGAGGTGGCCGCCGATGTGCACGAGGAAGACAGCGCGCGGCTTGTGCTTGCGCGCCTTCTCCTCGAAGTCGTCGAACGACATACAGAGGTCGGTGCGGTTGCAGTCGACGAACTCGACGTGACCGCCCGCATGCACGACGGAGAGCGGCGTCGCCATGAAGGTGTTGGACGGGCAGAGCACGGTCTCGCCGCGCACGCCTGCGAACTCGAGCGCGCTGAGCGCCGCGCCCGTCCAGCCGCCGAACGCGACGGTGGGGAGGTCGTTCCACGCGCTCCACGCGTCTTCGAACGCGCTGACGATCTTGCCCTCCGACCAGACGTCGGTGTCGAGGATCGTGTCCCACAGCTCGTGCAGCCGGGCGCGGTCGCGGTGGTCGAAGCCGATCGCGAACCGGCTCGCCTCGAGTGTTCTCTGGTCGATGTCCATGAGTGGCGAGCCTAGCTGACGGCCCGGCTCTTGATGGGCGCTGCGGCCTCGAGCACGATCGACGCGGCGGACGGAAGGCCGTGGAACCCGTTCGCGCTCAGGCGGCCGCGCGCGAGCGCGTCGTGCAGCGCCGGTGCGAGCTCCTCCCGTGTGCCGGCGACCGCGGCGAGCCCGAACTGGCGGAACGCGGCGTTGTTCACGCGCACGTGCCCGCGGCCCCAGCCGTAGGAGATCGGCGGCAGGCCGAGCATCAGCGCCTCGAGCACGGTCAGGCCGCCCGTCGAGTGCACGAGGACGTCGGCCGCGGCCATCCAGTCGGCCATGCGGTCCGTGAACCCCTCGACGCGCACGCGTGCGTTGCCGGCGAACTGCTCCCGCACGCGGCGAAGCAGCAGCTCGTTGCGGCCGCACAGGCATACAACCTGCGTGACGCCTGCCGCGTCGAGCGCGTCCTCGACGGCACCGCCGACGTCGCCGACGCCCCAGCCGCCGCCGGAGACGAGCACGATCTTCCCCTCGAGCGGGAGACCGAGCGCCGCGCGCGCCGCGCGCTGGTCGTGTGCCGCGAGGAACTCCGGCGCGGTCAAGCCGTGCACGCATTCGACGCGAGTCGTCTCGCCCGCGACCTCCCGCACCTCCGCGACGGATTCAGGATGCGTGATCAGGTGCACGTCGATGCCGGGGCTCGCCCAGTAGTGCATCGCGGCGAGATCGGTGATCGCCGCGCAGACGGGGACGCGGAGGCGCCCGCTGCGGCGGAGGCGTCCGAGCACTTCCGTCGTGTTCGGGTACGTGCACGCGATCACGTCCGGGTCGACCTCCTCGATCATCCGCAGCAGCCCGCGGCCGCCGAGCCGCGTCAGCAGCGCCTGCGTGCCGCGCCGCGTGGGGCCGAACCCGGCGAAGACCCAGAAGCCGAGGTCCCAGAGCCACTGGAACCGGAAGAAGACGAGCCGCGGCGCGTCCGCGCTGATCGCGGTGACGAGCCGGCCCATCGGCTCGAGCGCGTCGCGCGTGATCACGTCGGCGTCGGGACGCTCGGCGCGAATCTGCGCGGCCAGCGTCCGCGCCGGCAGGTCGTGACCCTCACCGACGCTCGCTGTCAGGATGAGGACGCGGGGAGGCATGCCGGAGCGGGGGATGATCGACGTGTCCTGCGCGCTCAGCCGGAGCGGCGTGCGCGCTTCGAGTACGTGCCGAACACGAGATCCCACCAGGGTGCGCTGACGCCGAAGCCGCGCTCGTGGTCCTCGAAGTGGTGCCGCATGTGCAGCTCACGCAGCCTCTTGCCGAGCCGGTTGTGCGGATGCGTGTGATGCAGCGCGAAGTGCACCATGTCGTACAGCAGGTAGCCGGCGAAGAAGCCGGCGCAAGCGCCCCATGCATCGGGTGAGCCGAGCGCGATGTAGAAGAGCCCGAGGAAGCCTGCGGCGAGCGGAAGCGAGAATGCGGGCGGCAGCACGAGGCGCTTCGGGTCGTTCGGGTGGTCGTGGTGCACGCCGTGGATCATCCAGTGCAGTCGCGCGCCGACTCCCTCGTCGGGCTCGAAGTGGAAGACCGCGCGATGGCCCCAGTATTCGACGAGCGTCCAGAACATGTAGCCGCAGACGAGCTCGACGACGACCTTGCGATGCGCCTGGTCGTCGAATGCCATGCCCGCGAGCACGAAGATCACCGGCAGGAAGATGAGTGCGGGGATCGCCGGGTGGACGCGCGTCAGCCGGTCCAGCGTCGGCGTCTCGAAGATCGGCGGTGACGCCTGGAGGCTCTCGATGCGCTCGCGCTTCGATGCAGCCAGCGTGGGGTCGGAGCTCACGACACCGACTTTAGCGCGGCCGGCGGGCGGCGCGCAGGGACGAAGCCGTTCCGATCAGGTTTTGAGAAGCTTCGGCAGGTGCTGGCCCTCATCGCCCTCGTGGTCTCGGTCGGGGTCGTCGACTCCCTCAATCCGTCGACGATCGGGCCGGCGCTCTACCTCGTCACGCTGCCCGACGGGGCCCGGCAGCTGGCCGGTTTCACGGGCGGCGTCCTCGCCGTGGCCCTCGCGGGCGGCCTCGTGCTGACGCTCGGCCCCGGGCAGGCGATCCTCGCCGCGGTGCCGCACCCCGGGCCCGACGAGACCCATGAGATCGAGATGGCGCTCGGCGCGCTCGCGCTCGCGGTCGCGCTCGTGCTGTGGATTCGCCGGCGCGCGGTCGAGCGCCGTTTCAGCGGCGGCGGCCCGCGCACCCCGAGTACGCGCTCGGCGTTCTTCGCCGGCGCCGCGATCATGGCGATCGAGCTCCCGACGGCGCTTCCGTACTTCGCGGTGATCACCGCGATCGTGTCGTCGGGGCGGCGCGTGTCGGCGCAGATCTCACTGCTCGTGCTCTTCAACCTCGCGTTCGTCGCCCCGCTGCTGCTCGTGCTCGCATTTCGCCTGCTGGCGAGGGAGCGCGGCGCGCGGCTGCTCGACGTGCTGCACGCACGGATCGACCGCTGGGTGGCCGTCGCAGTCCCTGCCGCGATCGCGATCGTGGGCGCCGTCCTCGTGACGATCGGCGCGATCGGCGCCACCTAGTCAGGTTTCTCTTACAAACGCCCTGTTCAATGCGGCCGAGATGATCGAGGCGCACGGGCTCACGAAGGACTACGGCGACAAGCGCGCCGTCGACGGCTTGAGCTTCACGGTCGAACCGGGGATCGTCACGGGCTTTCTCGGCCCGAACGGCTCCGGCAAGTCGACGACGATGCGGCTGATCCTCGGGCTCGACCGGCCGACCGCCGGGACGGTCACCGTGAACGGCAAGCGCTACCGCGACCACGCCGCGCCGCTGCACGAAGTCGGCGCGCTGCTCGAGGCGCGCTCCGTGCACACCGGGCGCTCGGCGGCCAATCACCTGCGCGCGCTCGCGCAGACCCACGGGATCCCGCGCAAGCGCGTCGACGAGTTGATCGACCTCGTCGGCTTGCACGAGGTCGCCCGCAAGCGCGCCGGCACGTTCTCGCTCGGCATGGGGCAGCGGCTCGGGATCGCGGCCGCGCTCCTCGGCGATCCGCAGACGGTGATGCTCGACGAGCCGGTGAACGGCCTCGACCCGGAAGGCATCCACTGGATCCGGTATCTGCTGAAAGGGCTCGCGGCGGAAGGCCGCACCGTGTTCGTCTCGTCGCACCTGATGAGCGAGATGGCGCTCACCGCGGACCACCTGATCGTCGTCGGCCGCGGCAAGCTGATCGCCGACACGAGCGTCGACGACTTCGTCCAGCAGGCGTCCGGAAACGTCGTGCGCGTGCGCTCGCCGCAGGCGGACGAGCTTCGGCGCCTGCTCGAAGGCCCCGGCGTCACCGTGGTCGCGGTCGAGCCCGGGCTGCTCGAGGTCTCGGGCCTCGGCGCGCCGCTGATCGGCGAGGCAGCAGCGGGCGGCGGCATCGTCCTGCACGAGCTGATGCCGCAGCAGGCGTCGCTCGAGGAGGCGTTCATGGATCTGACGCGCGACGACGTCGAGTTCAAGACCGGTGCGGAGGCAGCCGCGTGAGCGCCGTCGCCGTCACACCGCCGCCGCTCGCGTCGAAGGGACGCGTGACGCAGGCGCGCGTGATCGTCTCCGAGTGGACGAAGCTGTGGAGCGTCCGGTCGACACGCTGGTCACTGTTCGTCGCGTTCACGTTCAGCATCGGGATCGGCGCGCTCGCGTGCTTCTTCGTCGCGCGCCACTGGCCGCACATGGACCCCCGCGAACGGGCGCGCTTCCATCCGCTCGAGCCGAACCTCGCGGGCGTGCAGCTCGCACAGCTCGCACTCGGTGTGCTCGGCGTACTGATCATCACCGCCGAGTACTCGACGGGAATGATCCGCGCGTCGTTCACCGCGGTCCCGAAGCGTCTGCCGGTGCTGTGGGCGAAGGCCGTCGTCTTCGGCGGCGTCACGCTCGCGCTGATGGTCCCCGCGGTGCTGCTCGCGTTCGTCGCGGGCCAGAGCATCCTCTCCGGCCGGCACATCCAGGTCGCGTTCTCGGCGCCGCACGTCGCGCGCGCCGTCATCGGCGCGGCGCTGTACCTCACCGTCGTCGGCCTGTTCGGCCTGGGGCTCGGCGCGATCGTGCGCAACACCGCCGGCGGCATCGCGTTGTTCGCCGGGATCATGTTCGTGATCCCGCCGTTGATGAACGTCCTGCCGACCAGCTGGAACGACGCGGCCTCGCCGTACCTCCCGCTCGCCGCCGGCGAGGCGATCATGTCGACGACGGCGGGGAACCACCTCTCGCCGTGGGTCGGCCTCGCGCTCCTCTGCGGCTATGCCGCTGCGGCACTCGCGATCGCCGCCGTGCTCCTCGTTCGCCGAGACACGTAGAGCGGACAGCTAGCCTCCGTTCCATGGCTACCGCCTTCGAGCGCGAGGCTCCCCTGCGGCGCGTCGTCGTCACGGGCCTCGGCGCGGTCACGCCGCTCGGGACGGACGTCGAGACGACGTGGAGCCGGCTCGTCGCGGGCGAGAGCGGCGCAGGCCCGATCACCGCGTTTCCGACGGCGGAGCACTCCGTTCGGATCGCCTGCGAGGCGGACGAGTTCGAGCCGGAGCAGTGGCTCGACCGCAAGAGCGTGCGCAAGCTCGACCGGTTCTCGCAGTTCGCCGTCGCCGCCGCGCGGATGGCGGAGGCCGATGCGGCACTCGACATCGCGCGCGAGCCCGACCGGATCGGCGTCGCGATGGCGACGGCGCAGGGCGGCGTCGCGAGTCTCGCCGCGTGCTGCGACCAGGCGGACAACGTCAGGATCCACCCGAGCCTCGTCACGGCGTTCATGCCGAACATGGCGGCCGGCCAGATCTCGATGGAGCTCGGTGCGACGGGGCCGGTGACGGCGCCGTGCGAGGCGTGCGCCGCATCGGCGATGGCGCTCGGCGACGGTTACGACGCGATCCGGCTCGGACGCGCCGAGGTGATGTTGTGCGGCGGCAGCGAGGCGGGAGTCACCGAGCTCGCGATCTCGGGCTTTGCCGCGATGCGCGCGCTCTCGCGCCGTAACGACGACCCGAAACACGCGAGCCGTCCGTTCGACGCGCAGCGCGACGGCTTCGTGATGGGGGAGGGCGCGGCGGTGCTCGTGCTCGAGGAGCTGGAGCACGCGCTTGCACGCAACGCGCGCATCTACGCAGAGCTCGCGGGGTACGGCGTCAGCTCCGACGCGCATCACATGACGGAGCCCGACCCCGACGGGCGCGGCAGCTCGCGTGCGATCACGCTCGCGCTCGCCGACGCGGGGCTCACCGGTGACGACGTCGACTACGTCAACGCGCACGCGAGCTCGACGCCGCTCGGCGACGCGAGCGAGACGGCCGCGCTGAAGCGCGCACTCGGGGAGGAGAAGGCGCGGGCGACGCCCGTCTCGTCACTCAAGGGCGCGACGGGGCACTGCCTCGGCGCGGCCGGCGCGATCGAAGCGTGCGCAACCGTGCTGACGGTCGTGCGTGACGTGATCCCGCCGACGATCAGCTACGAGACGCCGGATCCCGCGTGCGATCTCGACTACGTCCCGAACGTCTCGCGCGAGGCCGTCGTCGACGTCGCGATCAGCAACAGCTTCGGCTTCGGCGGGCACAACGCCGTCGTCGTCTTCCGCAAGTACGCCTAGAGCTAGAGCCCGACGCCCTGCCAGCTCGGCTTCGCCGGGCTGCGGAAGCAATCCGGGTCGACGCCGAGCTCGAGCGCGAGCCCGAGCGCGATCAGCTGCACAGCGGTCGTGAGCGGGAAGATCGAGAGCGCCTCGCCGAGCGCCGGCTCGGCGATCGTCGTGACGTCAACGCCGGCTGCCGCGGCCGCGGTGCCGACCGCCTGCACGCGCTCGGAGCCCGGCCCGCCGCCGTCGAGGACGACGAGCGCGTCGCGTTCGTCCAGTGCGACTGCGGGACCGTGGAGGAGCTGTTCCGCGGAGAGCCCCTCGGTCGCGACGTACGACGTCTCGCGCGCCTTGAGCGCGCCTTCGGCCGCGGTCCACGCGTTCGGGCCGACGCCGGTGAACTCGACGAGGCGCTGCGGCGCCGCGACGGTCACGCCGCGCTCGATCACGCTCTCGACCGCGGCGGGCAGCGCGGCGAGATCGCCGATCTCCGCTCCGAGCAGTGTTGCGAGCTGCGCGGCGCGGAGCAGCGCGCCGAGGTGGCTGACGGTGAACGCGGAGGACCGCTCCGGCTCGACCGTCTCGATCTCCGCGCCGACACCGCGTGCTCCGATCACACGGACGGGCAGCCCAGCGGCTTCTGCGTCGGCGCGGATCGCGGTCGTGTACCGCTTCGAGTTGCGGTGGCTGAAGATCAGCACGGTGTCGAAGTCGCGCCACGACCCGTAGGTCGCGGCGTCGATCGCCTGCACCGGCCAGGCGCTCGTGCTGGCCGACCGCAGAAGCCACGCCGCGTGATTGGCAGCGTGCCAGCTCGTGCCGGTGCCGACGAGGCAGACGCTGCGGCCGCGTACGAGCCCGGCGAGCTCCTCGACCGGCGCCGGGTCGTCGAGCAGGCGCGCCAGCTCGGCCGGCTGCCTGCGAATCGCCTGCTCCATCTCGCTCGTCGCCACGGTCGCTCCCGAGGCTAGCGGCCGGGCGCATGCGTGGGTCGTCGCGGTCGGAGATACCTCCGGCAGACGTATCTCCAGGGAGCGGTTCGACGTTGCGCCTAGCGAACGTGGCCACCGCCCCGGAGACACTCACGCTCGAAGAGCATCGCGACCGCACGCGCACGGCCGCGCGGCGCGGCCGTCATGCCGGCCTGCTCGTTCTCGCCGTGATCCCGGTTGCGGCGCTCCTCAACGTATTCGGCCAGCGGCCGGAGACGTCGTCGGCGGCGACCTCGGCGGCCCGGCTGCAGGTCTACGCACCGACGCACGCGCGCAGCGGGAACGTGTACGCGGCGCGGTTCCGCGTCGACGCGTTCCGGGAGCTGAGGCGTGCGACGCTCGTGCTCGACCCCGGCTGGGCCGAGCAGTACACGGTCAACGGCGCAGCGCCGCAGCCGCTCGCCGAGGGGTCCGCCGACGGGAAGCTCGAGTTCGTGCTCGGGCACATCCCGAAGGGCTCGCACTACACGTTCTTTCTCTCACTGCAGGTGAACCCGACGAACGTCGGGCGGCACTCGCAGGACGTGTCGCTGCTCGACGGGTCGCGTCGGCTGATCGTCATGCGCCGCTCGATCACCATCTGGCCCTGAGCGATGGATATTGCGCTCCGAGCGATCGTCGCGTACGTCTTCATCGTGTTCATGCTGCGCGTCGTCGGGCGTCGCGAACTGTCGAACATGACGCCCACGGATCTCGTGCTGCTCGTGATCATCGGAGACCTCGTGCAGAGTGGCGTCACGCAATCCGACATGTCGGTGACCGGGATCACGATTGCGGTCTCGACGATCGCTCTCCTCTCGGTCGGCTCGTCGTATCTGTCGTTCAAGTCGCGGCGCGTCGAACGGGTGCTCGAGGGTGTCCCCCTGATCCTCGTGGAGGGGGGCAAGCCGATCGAGCACAACCTGCGAAGCCAGCGGATGACGATCGGCGATCTGATGGAAGAGGCGCGCGGGCAGGGAATCGAGCGGCTCGAGCAGGTCAAGTGGGCCGTGCTGGAGCGCAGCGGCTCGGTGAGCTTCATCAAGCGCTGAGCAGGTGGTTTGCATTTTGGCGACAGGGATAGGTGAGCAGTTGACTGCGGCAGCCGCTCATGGTTGCGAAGCGCTACATCCGCGCTCTTCTCGTTCTCGTCGTCCTCGTCGCACTCGGCCTGCTCGTCGGCCGGGCAGCGGGCGACCGCGCCACCGTTCGAGCTGACGTATCCGTCGGCCCCGGCGTCCTGTGCGGCGTGAATCCGACGGTCGACGCGCTGCTCGGCTGCGCGCCGCCTCCTGCTCCCACGCCGCAGGCGTCGACGACCGCGGCGCCGGCGCAGCAGGCACCGCCGCCGCTCGGCTCGTCTCCGGTCGTGCGCTCGTCGACGCGCGCGATGTTCGTGCCGGGCGTGCTGCTCGTGCGCTTCCGCGCCGGCGTCTCCGCCGCGCGGCAAGCGGCGCTCCTGTCGCGGATTCACGCGCAGACGCAGACGCGCATCGGGCAGATCCGCTATCGCACGGTCTTCGTCGCGGCGTCGCGCGCCGTCGACGCGCTCGCCGCGTTGCGCGCGTCGTCGCTCGTCGCGGACGCGAACCGCGACGAGGTGCTCCACGTGATGAGCACGATGGTGAACGACACGTACTTCGCCCAGCAGTGGGGCCTGCAGCTCGCAGCGTTTCCCACCGCCTGGGGCCGAACGCACGGAACGGGCTCGGTGAAAGTCGCTGTCGTCGATACCGGCGTGAACGAGGTGCCCGACCTCGCCGGCCTCGTGCTGCCGGGCATCGATCTCGTCAACGGCGGCACGACGCAGGTGGACGACAACGGCCACGGCACCGCGGTCGCGGGCGTGATCGCAGCGCACGCCGACAACAGCGTCGGCGGCGCGGGCGTGTGCTGGAAGTGCTCGATCCTCCCGATCAAGGTGATGGGCGCGAACGGCAACGGCGACCTCGCCACCGTCGCGGCGGGGATCGTGAAGGCCGCGGACCTCGGCGCGCGTGTGATCGACGTGAGCCTCGGCGGCCCCGCGGGCGTGCCTGCGCTGCAGCAGGCGGTCGCGTACGCGGCCTCGAAGGGCGCGACGGTCGTCGCCGCGGCGGGGAACAGCGGGCTCGGCACGCCGTTCTATCCGGCGAACTACCCGAGCGTGCTCAGCGTCGCAGGCACGACCCAGAGCGACCGCCTCTTCGGCTGGTCGGAGCACGGGAAGTGGATCCGCGTCGCGGCGCCCGGCTGCAACGTCGCGCCGACGATCCACGGCGGCTACGGGATGTTCTGCGGCACGTCGTCGGCGACGCCGCTCGTCGCGGGTCTCGCCGCGTATCTGCTGTCGGTGAAGCCGTCGGCATCGAGTGCGCAGGTCACCGCTGCGATTCAGAAGACGGCGCGCCGGCTCAAGACCGGCGTCGCATACGGCCGCATCAACGCGAGCGCCGCGCTGCACGCGCTCGGCGGCTGAGCGTTTGCGATAGAAGACGTCCGCGATGTTCCTCGACGTCAACGGCATCCGGCTCCATGCTCTGGTCTTCGGCGAGGGTCCGCGCACGCTCGTCGCCGTCGGCGGCTGGACGGGGAGCTGGGAGGTGTGGGAGGAGCCGGTCGCGCAGCTGACCGCGCGAGGCTGGCGCTGCGTCGCGTACGACCACCGCGGGTCGGGAGAGTCGCCGGTCGATCCGGCGTTGATCAGCGTGGCCGCTCTGGTCGACGACGTCGTCGGCGTCCTCGACGCCGTCGGAGTCGAGCGCTGCATCCTCGCGGGGGAGTCGCAGGGCGGTGCGATCGCGCAATACGCGGCCGCCCGCAGCCCGGACCGGTTCGACGGGCTCGTCCTCTCCGCGCCGGCCCGCACCGGCCGGAACGAGCGCACCGGCGGATTCGCAGCTGCGTGCCGCTCCGACTATCCGGCGGCCGCCGCACAGTTCGTCGACGCCTGCTTCCCGGAGGCCGACAGCGGTCACGTCAAGCGCTGGGCCAGGAACGTCCTCCTGCGCGCGGAGCCCGAGCAGGCCGCGCGCATGATCGAGATGTGGGGCGACGAGGGCGTGCCCGACGTCGATCCGAGAGAGATCGCCGTCTCGACGCTGATCCTCCACGGGACGGCCGACGCGATCGTCCCGATCGAGGCCAGCCGTGAGCTCGTGGCGCTGCTTCCCGACGCCGAGCTCCTCGAGCTCGA
>DASYGK010000084.1:0-10103 GCA_035999905.1 Gaiellaceae bacterium
GGCAGCGGGCCGGGCGACGACGTGAGGAAGCGGATCGTGACCGGCTGGCGGAACTTCGGCAGCACGAGCTCGTCGGTGACCGGCTCGCCCACGGCGAAGCGGAGCGCGACCTCGACGAGGTCGACGCCGACCGCGTGCTTCACGAGGTCGGCCATCTGTCCGCCCGGGATGCGCGCTGCGACCTCGATCACCTGGATCTCGCCCGACGGGTGCGCGATCAGCTGCGGGAACGCGATGCCGTTGCGCAGCCCGAGCGCGTGTACCGTGCGCTCGACGAGCTCCTCCGCGCGTGCAGTATCCGCGTCGTCGAGCGCCGCTGGGTACGCGTGGATCCAGCCGACGGCGAAGCCGGTGCCCGGCGGACGGTGGCGGTCGGAGAGCGTGAGCTGCGTGACCGCCCCGTCGCGGACGACGGCCATCGCGTTCATCTCCGTGCCCTCGACGAACTGCTCGACGATCGCCTCGCCGCGACCGGAGAGCGCGACGACGCCGTCGAAGCGCTCCTCGAGATCGTCGACCGACTCGAGCCGGTGGACGCCGCGCTGTCCGCCGGAGTCGGCGGGCTTGATCACGCATGGGAAGCCGACGTGCTCGACGGCCGCGCGCGCCTCGTCGAGCGTGCGCGCCGAGCCGAAGCGCGGCTGCGGCAGCCCGGCCGCCTCGATCCGGCGGCGCATCTCGACCTTGTGCGTCAGCCCGAGCGCGACGTCGACGCCGATCCCCGGAAGCGCGAGCGCCTCGGCGACGGACGCGACCGCGACGACCGCGCGGTCGGAGGTGATCGTGAGCACGCCGTCGGGCCGGATCTTCTCGGCGAACGCGATCGCCTGCGGGATGTCGACGAAGTTGACGACCTCGCCGATGTCGGCGTCGGGGAGGGCGAGCGCGTTCGGGTTGCCGTCGATCGCGGCGACGCGATAGCCGAGCTCCTTCGCCTGCAGGATCGCGGCGCGCTGGTGGCGGCCCGCGCCGAGGAAGAGAACCGTCTTCATGCCGGGGGCGACAATAGCCCGTCGAGCGTGCGCCGCATCCCGTCCTCGAGCGCCACCTCGGGCGTCCAGCCGCGCTCGCGGAGCGGCTCGAGGTCGAGCGGCTCGAGCACCGATACCGGGCCGGGCGGCGGCTCGCGCAGCTCGATCAACGTCTCGGACGCCCCGACGGCACGGCACGCGAGCCGCGCGACGTCCTCGAGCGAGCGTCGGTCGTCGTCTCGGCCGACGTCGAAGGCACCGTGCGCCTCGAGCAGCAGCGCGACCGCGCGCGCGGCGTCGCCCGCGTAACAGAACGACCGCTCCCAGCCGCGATAGACGACGACCGGCTCGCCCGCGAGCGCCTGCGTCAGCATCGTCGGGATCGCACCGCGCCGCTGGCCCGGGCCGTACGGGAACGCGAAACGGAGGATCGTCGCGTCGCCGACCGCGTCCTCGCTCGCACGCTTGCTGTCCGCGTACGGCGTGTCGTCCGCGTACACCGACGTCGTCGAGCCGTGCACGAGACGCACGCCGCGCTCGGCGCATGCTTCTGCGACGAGCGCCGCGATCGGCGCGTTCTGCGCGAACCTGTCGTCGTCGGGCATGACAGCGGCGAGATGCACGACGACGTCGGGACGGTGCTCGTCGAGCAGCAGCTCGGCGACACCCGGGACGGCGAGGTCGCCGTCGGCGCGGCCGAGCGGGATCGCGTCGTGGCCGGCTGTGCGCAGCGCATCGCACACGTGCACGCCGAGGAACCCCCGGCCGCCGGTGACGAGGACGCGCACGGTGCTAGACGTGCGCGGGCTTGCGCGCTTGGTACCAGGCGATCGTGCGCTCGAGCCCTTCGTCGAGCTCGACCTGCGCCTCGAAGCCGAGCGACTCGCGCGCCTTGCCGACGTTCGGGATGCGCAGCTCGACGTCGACGTAGTTCAACGGCTCGAAGCGGATCTCGCCGGTCGCACCCGTGATGCGCTTCACGCGCTGCGCGAGATCGAAGATCGTCACCGCCGAGCGCGGGTTGCCGATGTTGAAGCTCTGGCCGACAGCCTCGGGACGCTCGAGGCACAGCAGCACCGCCTGCACCATGTCGTCGACGTAGCACCAGGCGCGGATCTGCGACCCGTCCCCGCGCACGATCAGGTCGTCGCCGGCAAGCGCGGCCTCGATGAACGCGCGGATCGCGCCGCCGCCGATCTGTCCCGGGCCGAACACGTTGAACGGGCGCACCGTCACGGTCGGGACGCCGAGCTCGTCGTGGTACGCGTGCGCCATGTGCTCGCCGGCGAGCTTCGACACCGCGTACGTCCAGCGCGCCTCGCCGACGGAGCCGATCGTCGTGACGTGACCCTCGTTGACGTTGTACGCGTGCGTCCCGAACACCTCGCTCGTCGAGAAGTCGACGAAGCGCTCGAGCGTGTCCTGGGTCGCGACGGCGGCCTCGAGCACGTTGTAGGTGCCGATCATGTTCACGCGCATCGTGCGGACGGGGCTCTCGAGCACGGTGTCGACGCCGGCGATCGCCGCGCAGTGGACGATGTGCGTCGCGCCCTTCGCCGTCTCCTTCACGAAGTCGGCGTCGAGGACGTCGCCCTGGTGGAACGTGAAGTTCGGATGCTCGCGGAGATCGGTCGCCGAGAGGGCGTCGCGGTGGAGGTTGTCGAGCGCGACGATCTCGTTGTCGTCGAGGAGCCGCCGGGCGAGCGTGGTCGCGATGAACCCGGCTCCGCCGGTGATGAAGATGCGCTTCCCCTGCAAAGGCACGGAGCCGAGTCTAGCCTCCGTCCCATGCAGGGCGACCTTCAGGCGTGGCTCGACGCCGCCGCGGGCAGCGACGACGACTTCGTCGACCTTGCGTGGCGGCTCGTCGTCCGGCGGGCGCCGGAAGAGGCGGCGCGGGCGGCAGCGCTCGCGAAGCTCCGCGACGGGACGCTCTCGCGGGCCGGGTTGCTCGCGCAGCTGACGGCGAGCGAGGAGTTCGGGCGCGTCTCGCTGCTCGACGACTGCCTCGCCTTCGCCGCGGCCGAGCGGGCACGGCCGCGTGAGGTTCGCGGCCCCGCGCGACCCCGCGAGCTGCGGGCGCCGGCGTCGAGCGACGAACGCGCGATCGAGATCCCGTGGTGCCTCGCACGCTACGACGGCGAGCGGCGCGTGCTCGACGTCGGCTACGCGTTCGCTGAGCCTGCATATCTCGCGGGGCTCGTCGCGCTCGGCGCGCCGGAGCTCCGTGGCGCGGACCTCGCCGAGGCCGACGTGCCGGGGCTCGAGCCGATCGTCGCCGACGTGCGCTCGCTCCCCGTCGCCGACGGCGCCTTCGACCTCGTCTACTGCATCTCGACGCTCGAGCACGTCGGCCGCGACAACGACGTCTATGCCGTCGACGCGCCGAAGGAGCAGGAGGGCGACGAAGCGGCACTCCGCGAGCTGCACCGCGTGCTCGCCCGCGACGGCCGCCTGCTCGTGAGCGTCCCGACCGGCGAGCGCGACGACCAGGGCTGGCAGCTGCAACGAGCGCCGGGCGACTGGGTCGCGGTGTTCGAGCGCGCCGGGTTCCTCGTGTTCGAGGACGAGCTCTACGTGCGCGGGGCGGACGGATGGAGGACGGCGACGCTCGCAGAGGCGCAGTCGGCGCGGTACGGCGCCGGCGGCCCGGGCGCCGGCGCGGTCCTCGTCGCCGAGCTGCGTCCATCGAACGTCAGCGAGAAGCTGCGGCTGGTCGTGCGTGACGCGCGGCACCGGAACGCCGTCCGGCGAAGCACCACCGGCCAGTAGCATCGCCGCGATGCCGACGACGATCCTCGTCACCGCGGCGGGTGCGCCCGGCGCCGCCGCCCTGTTGCGCGGGCTGCGCGAGAACGGCGAGCGCGACGTACGGCTCGTCGGCGTCGACATGTCGGAACGCGCGATCGGCCGCCGGCTGTGCGATGCCTTCCATCTCGTGCCGCCCGGCGCGGATCCTGCGTACGCCGACGCGCTGCTCGAGCTCGTCGAGCGCGAAGGCGTGGATGTCGTCCTGCCGCAGTCGTCGCACGACCTCCCCCACCTCGCCGCGCAACGCGCGCGGTTCCCCGTGCCGGTGCTCGTGTCGGGCCCGGAGACGGTGCGCCGCTCGAACGACAAGGCAGAGACCTACGAGCTGCTGCACCGGATCGGGGTGCGCGCGCCCGAGTTCCGCCGTGTGACCGGCGCGGCCGGCGTCGAGGCTGCGGCGAAGGAGCTCGGCTACCCGGACCGGCCCGTCTGCTTCAAGCCGGTGTTCTCCTCGGGCTCACGCGGCTTCCGCGTGCTCGACCCGACCGTCGACCGCGCGCACCAGCTCCTCCACGAGCGCCCGGGCGCGGTCGCGATGCGCCTCGAGGAGGCGGTCGAGCTGCTCCCCGCCGACGGCGCCGACCTGCTCGTGATGGAGCTCGCGACCGGCGGCGAGCGTACGGTCGACGGCATCGCGGACGGGTCGCGCATCGTGCTCGGCCATCCGAAGACGCGCGAGGCGATGCGCGCCGGCCTCGCGATGTTCTTCGAGACGCTCGACGACGCAGGCCTGATGGAGACCGCGGGCAAGATCGTCGAGGAGCTCGAGATCGAGTGGTTCTTCAACATCCAGCTCGTCGGCGACCACGTGATCGAGGTCAATCCGCGGATCTCGACGATCGTCTACCAGGAGGACCTGAACCTGCCGTGGCTCGCGATCAAGCGAGCCCTCGGCGAGATCTCCGACGACGAGCTCGCAGCGCTCCAGGCCCGGGTGCGACCGGGCCGGGTCGCGCTTCGATTCTTCGACCAGGTGGAATGGGACCAGTGATGACCGACTGGGACTCCCTCCGAGGAACGCTCCAGGCCGCGTGCGACGGCGGCGACGAGACGGTCGCCGAGGCCGCCGTGTCGGCGGCGGAGCTCGTCGCGTCGGCGGCCGGCGAGCCGCCCGACGAGCTGGCCGCGGACGACCGCGAATGGGTCGAGACGCACGGCGTGCCCGACGACGAGCTCGTGGAGCTCGCCTGCCGCGCGATGAAATGCGTCGCGGCGCGCTCGGACGCATGGCACGAGCGCCTGAACGACCTGCGCTACCGGCTCGGCGACGTCGCCGCCGCGTAGTCGGACCGGCAGCGGAAGTACGCTCATCCGGATGAGGCTCGGCCAGGAGCTGCGGCGGCTCGCCCGCCACTCGGTCGTCTACGGGCTCGGCGGGCTCGTCTCGCGCATTCTCGCCGTCGTCCTCCTGCCGCTCTACACGTCGTACCTGCGCCCGGGGTCGTACGGGCGCGTCGAGACGCTGACGGCCGCCTCGGCGGTCGCCGTGATCGTGCTGCGGATGGGCGTCTCGACCGCGTTCTTCCGCTTCTACTTCGACCACAAGGACGCCGCGCGCCGACTGCTCGTGGTGCGCACGTCGTTCTGGTTCACGATGACGATGGCGACCGCCGGCCTCGTGCTCGCGCTGGTGCTGGCGACGCCGCTCTCGCATGCGCTCCGGCTCGGGAGCCACCCGGAGCTCGTCCGCGCCGCGGCGATCGGCTTCTGGGCGCAGATGAACTACGAGCAGCTCACGTCGCTGTTCCGCGTCGAGGAGCGCTCCGTCGCCTTCGCGATCGCGAGCATCGCGAACGTGCTGATCACGATCGGCGCGACGGTCGTGCTGATCGTCGGCTTCCACGAAGGTGCGCTCGGCCTCCTCGTCGGGAACTTCGTCGGCACGCTGTGCGTATATCTCGCGCTCGTCGCCTACCGGCGCGAGCAGCTCGGCCTGCAGTTCGACCGCACGCTCCTGCGTGGGATGCAGCGCTTCGGCCTGCCGCTCGTCCCGTCCGCGCTCGCGCTCTGGGCGATCAACTTCATCGACCGGCTGTTCGTCGCCGCATACAAGAGCCAGGCAGAGGTCGGCGTCTACTCCGCGGCGATCAAGATCGCCTCGGTGATCACGTTCGTGATGTTCGCGTTCCGTACCGCCTGGCCCGCGTTCGCGTACTCGATCGACGACGACGGCGACGCGCGCCGGACGTACTCGTTCGTGCTCACGTATCTCCTCGTCGTCGCATCGTGGATCGCGCTCGCGCTCGGTGCGCTCGCACCATGGATCACGCACGCGATGGTGTCGCGACAGTACTACCGTGCGAACGAGGGGATCGCGCTGCTCGCCTTCGCGGGCGCCGTCTACGCGGGATACACCGTGCTCGCGATCGGCAGCGGCCGCGCGCGGCGGACGCAGTTCAACTGGATCGTCTCGGGCGCAGGCGCCGCGCTCAACATCGGGCTCAACTTCTGGCTCGTGCCGCGCTACGGAATGGTCGGCGCCGCAGTCGCAACGGCGGCTGCGTATCTCGCGTTGTTCCTCGGCATGACGTTCTACGCGAACCGCGTGTATCCGGTCGCGTACCAGTGGCGGCGGGTCGTCACGGCGGTCGGCGCCGGCGTCGGGTTGACGGTCGCGGCGCGGGCGGCGCACCTCGGGCTCGCGCCGTCGTTCCTGCTCGTGCTCGCCTATCCCCTCGCGCTCGCGCTGCTCGGCTTCTTCCTGCCGGCGGAGCGCGACCGTCTGCGGCGGCTGGTGCCGCTCCTCCGCTGAGCACGCAGACCGGGAGCGCGCTGGTGCTGGCGCTCGCGTCGACGACGCTGACGAACCTCGCGTACCTGCGCCAGCAGAGCGCCGCAGCCGCGCTGCCGGCGCTCTCGCTGCGGCGGCCGCTCTGGTCGGGGCGCACGCTGCTCGCCGACCGGCGCTGGCTCGCCGGGTTCGCGCTCGAGAGCACCGGGTTCGGGCTGTACGTGCTCGCGCTCGCACTTGCGCCGCTGACGCTCGTCCAGAGCATCGCCGCCGGCGGGATCGGGGTGCTCGCGTTCTTCTCCGCCCGCTTCGGCCGCCGGGAGCTCGAGCGCCACGAGGTCGGCGGCGTGCTCGTCGCCATGCTCGGCCTCCTCGCGCTCGCGATCTCCCTGCAGGGCGGGAGCCGGGAGGGCGCCGGCGGCTCGACGGCCGAAATCCTGCTCTGGCTCGGTGCGACCGCGGGCGCCGCGGTCGTTGCGCTGATGATCGGGCAGAGCCTCGGCGCGCTTGCGGTCGCCGAGGGCATCGCGGGAGGGCTCTTCTTCTCGGTGGGCGACATCTCGGTCAAGGTCGCGACCGAGGGCGGCGCTCGCGCGCTGTTCGGTGTCGGCGTCGTCGCCGGCTACGCGCTCGGCACGGCACTGCTCCAGATCGGCTACCAGAAGGGCGGCGCGCTCACGGTGGCGGGGCTCGCCACGCTGCTGACGAATGCGCTGCCGATCGCAGCGGGGACGGTGGTGCTCGGCGAGCCCGTCCCGTCCGGCGTCTACGGCGCGCTGCGCATCGCCGCGTTCGCTGCCGTGGTCACGGGCGCGATCCTGCTCGCGCGCCCCGACCGCGGCGCAGCCGGCTGACTCCCGACGTCCGTTGTTGAGCAGCAGCGCATGTCCCGGAGGGACAGCGTCAGCGCAGGGCGACGAGCGCGGCCACGTCCTCGGCCGACGGCTCCCAGCGGCCTGCGGCGACGTTCGCGCGCACCTGCTCCGGCCGCGTCGCGCCCGCGATCACCGAGCTGACGGCGGGCATCGCCAGGAGGCCGCCGATCGCGACCTCGAGCAGCGACACGCCTCGCTCGTCCGCAAATGCCTGAAGCGCGTCGAGGCGGTCGAACTGCGCGTCGGCGATCTCGCGACCCGCAAGCCGGCCCTCCGTCGCCTGCTCGCCACGCACGTACTTCCCCGTCAGCAGGCCGCTCGCGAGCGGGAAGAAGGGCAGCATCCCGATCCCGAGCCGCTCGCACGCCGGCAGCACGTCGTCCTCGACGTCGCGCGCCACGAAGCTGTAGTGGTTCTGCGCGGCGACGAAGCGCGCCAAGCCGCGCTCGCGCGACGACCCCTCCGCCGCCTCGATCTGCTCCGCCGAGAAGTTGGAGGAGCCGATGAAGCGCACCTTGCCCTCCTGCACGAGCTCGTCCAGTGCGCCGAGGGTGTCCTCGATCGGCGTCTCGGGATCCGGCTCGTGCATCTGGTAGAGGTCGATCGTCTCCGTGCGCAGGCGGCGCAGCGAGCCCTCGACGGCCCACCGGATGTACTCGCGCGAGCCGCGCGGCAGCGCCGGCCCGTCGTCCATCGGCTTGCCGAACTTCGTCGCGAGCAGCACGCGGTCGCGGCGCCCGTCGAGCACCTCGCCGATGTACGACTCGCTCGTCCCCTGGGAGTAGATGTCGGCCGTGTCGAAGAGCGTGATCCCCTCCTCGAGAGCCGCCTCGATCACCGCGCGCGTCTGCTCGAGATCGCAGCGCGCGCCGAAGTTGTTCGTTCCGAGGCCGACGACCGTGACCTCGGGCCCGTCCTTTCCGAGCGTACGCGTGCGCATCGCCCGGAAGGTACCGGCTGGGACCAAGACTGCGCCCCCGGTACGATCGAGCCCTGGCACGAGGACGCACATCCGACCGGCCGGTCACGCTCGCGCGCTTCGCCGTCGACGAGGACTCCGTCGAGCGCGCCGTCGCGGTGCTCGAGCGGAAGAAGATCGCCCTCTTCATCGTCGCGTTCCAGGCGGAGCACTTCATCGCGAGCGTGCTCGACCGGATCCCGCCGCGCTTGCGTGAGCACTTTGCGGAAGTCCTCGTGATCGACGACTCGTCGAGCGACTCGACCTTCGAGACGGCGCGCACCGCCGCCGAGCGGCTCGGCTTCCGCAACGTGACCGTGCTGCAGACGCCCTTCAACCGAGGCTATGGCGGGAACCAGAAGCTCGGGTACCTGCACGCGATCAAACAGGGCTTCGACTACGTCGTCCTGCTGCACGGCGACGGTCAGTACGCACCGGAGTACCTGCCGCAGATCGTCGATGCGCTCGGCACGCACGACCCGGACGCGCTGATCGCCTCGCGGATGATCAACCGCCGCGACGCGCTGCGCGGAGGGATGCCGCTCTACAAGTGGATCGGGAACCAGATCCTGACGTCGATCGAGAACCGCATGCTCCGCAGCGAGCTCTCGGAATTCCACTCCGGCTACCGCGCGTACAAGGTGGACGCACTCCGAGCGATCAGGTTCCAGCTGAACTCGGACGACTTCCACTTCGACACCGAGGTGCTGATCCAGCTGCTCTCCACCGGCCGCACGGTGCGCGAGATCGCCGTGCCGACGTTCTACGGTGACGAGATCTCGCGCGTGAACGGCTTGAAGTACGCCGCGAACTGCCTCAAGGCCGTCGCGAAGGTCCGGCTCGGCGAGGCAGGCCTCTACTACGAGCCGAAGTTCGACTTCGGGACGTTCGACGAGAGCGGGTACCGCGTGAAGGAAGCGGCCAACACGCTGCACCACGAGATCCTCTCGCGCACGTGGCCGAGCGAGTGGCACGTCGCGGATCTCGGCGCGAGCCGCGGCGTCCTCAGTGCGCAGCTTGCGCGCAAGGTCGCCCACGTCACCGCGGCCGACGTGGCGCGGCCGCCGGACGCCGGCGGCGCGGAGGCCGTCGAGCTCGATCTCGACGGCGACTTCGACCGCAGCCTGGGACGGCACCGTTACGACTGCGTGCTCGTGCTCGACGTGCTCGAGCATCTGAAGCAGCCGGAGGAGGGCGTCCGCAAGATCGCGGAGATCCTCAAGCCGGGCGGGACGCTCTACGCGAGCACGGGCAACATCGCGTTCCTCGTGATGCGGCTCAGCCTCATCCTCGGGCAGTTCAACTACGGCAAGCGCGGCATCCTCGACCTCACGCACACGCGTCTGTTCACGATCTACTCGTTCAAGAAGCTGCTCACGAACGGCGGCTTCGTGATCAAGGAGGTGCACGGGTTCGGCCCGCCGATCCGCGACATGGTCGGCTCGAGCGGATTGCTCAAGGCGACCGACACGAGCGCGGGAGCCCTCGCGCGTCTCTGGCCGCGCCTCTTCGCCTTCAGCTTTCTGATCGTCGCCGAGAAGGCAGACGAGCTCGAAGATATCTATGCGCGGACGGTGCATCCTCCGGAGCAGAGCGAGCCGCGATGACGAACGGCGCGAGCGTGAGCACGACTGCGAGCTCGCGAATGACGTCCTTCGGATACTGCACGCCGTTCGGCGTGATGCACGCATAGAGCGCTGCAATCGAAAGAAACGCGGGCGCGACCACACTGCGCATCCGGAGCGCGTAGACGCCTG
>DASYGK010000092.1:0-3077 GCA_035999905.1 Gaiellaceae bacterium
GTGATCACGCCGATCACGCCGCGCGGCCGGCGCACGAGCAGGACGCGCTTGCCCGGCGTGCTCGAGTTCGGCAGCCGCCCCTCGAGCCGCTTGCCGTCCTCCGCCGCGTTGCGCCAGTACTGCACGAGCTCCTCGACCTCGTCGCGCGCTTCGGCGAGCGGCTTGCCCTGGTCGAGCGTCAGCGTGTGCGCGAGCGCGTCGCGCCGCTCCTCGACGACGTCCGCGACGCGGTTCAGCGCGGCGGCGCGCTCGAAGGCGGTGGCGCGCGCCCAGCCGTCGGCCGCGCGATTCGCGGCGCCGATCGCGAGGCGCGCGTCGTCGCGGCTGCCCTGCGGCACCTCCCCGATCGCCTCGCCGGTGGCGGGCGAGTCGGCCGTGAACGTCTCGCCGGAGAGCGAGGGCGTCCAGGCGCCGTCGACGAACATGGAGCTAGACGCCACGCGGGCTCTCGTCGTCCACGACGACGCGCATCAGGTCGCGGATCGAGACGATGCCGACCGGCTTGCCCCCGTCGACGACCGGCAGGTGCCGGAAGCCTCCGTGGATCATCAGCGCCGCGGCCTGCCCCGTCGACTCGGCGAGCTCGACGGTCTCCGGGTCGCGCGTCATCCACGCCGCGACGTGCGTCCCCTCCACCGATCCGGTTGCGACCGCACGCAGCACGTCGCGCTCGGTGAGGATCCCCGACACGTGCTCGCCGGAGAGCACGAGCGCCGCGCCGACGCCGCGCTCGTTCATCGCCGCCGCCGCCCGCGAGAGGTCGGTCGTCGGCTCGACGGTCAAGAGGTTGCGAGACATCACATCCGCCACGGTGGTCATCTCAATCTCCTAGCTCAGTACGCCTGCGGTCGACGTACGCCTTGAGTTCCTCCTTCAGCCCGGCGTCCATGGGGGGCTGTTCGTACTCGTCGAGTGTCTTGTGCCAGATCTCGTTCGCGCGTGTCGCGGTGTCACGTGCGCCGAGGCGGTTCCAGCGCTCGAAGTTCTCGGTCGACGAGACGAGCGGCCGGTAGAAGCACTCGCGGAAGCGCTCGAGCGTGTGGACGGCACCGAGGAAGTGGCCGCCCTGCCCAACCTCCTGGTGCGCGGAGTACGCGAGGGCCTCCTCGTTCACGACGAGCGGCTTGAAGACCTCGTGCAGCATCCGCAGCCCCTCGACGTCGGTGATGAACTTCTCGTAGCAGGACACGAGCCCCGACTCGAGCCAGCCGGCCGAGTGCATGACGAAGTTGGTGCCGGCGAGGAACGTCGGCCAGAGCGTCATCATCGCCTCGTACGCCGCCTGCGCATCGACGACCTGCGACGACGTGAGCGCGCCGCCGCCGCGGAACGGCAGGTTGTAGTGGCGCGCGATCTGCCCCGTGCAGAGGAGGCCGACCGCCGACTCCGGCGTGCCGAAGCTCGGCGAGCCCGATTGCATGTCGGTGTTCGAGAGGAACGAGCCGAAGACGACGGGGCAGCCGGGCCGGATCGTCTGCACGAGCGCGATGCCGGCGAGCGCCTCGCCGACCTGCTGCGCGAGCGTCGAGACGACCGACACGGGCGACATCGCGCCCATCAGCAGGAACGGCGTGACGATCGTCGCCTGTCCCGCCTTCGCGTACTCGATCAGCGCCGAGAGCATGCGGTCGTCGTAGCGGAGCGGCGAGTTGACGTTGATCAGCGAGATGATCGCCGGCGTCTCGTCGAGCGATTTCTCGCCGAAGACGAGCTGCGCCATCTTGATCGTGTCGGCCGCATTCGGGCCGGACGTGACGGAGCCCATGAACGGCTTGTCGGAGAGCGTCATCAGCGCGTACACCATGTCGAGGTGGCGCGAGTCGAGCGGCTTGTCGTCGGGCTCGCAGATCGTGCCGCCCGGCGAGTCGAGCTCGGGGAACGCCTGCGCGAGGCGCACGAGGTTCTCGAAGTCGTTGTACGTCGCGTTCCGCCGCTCCGCGCCTTCTCGCACGAACGGGCAGCCGTACACGGTCGAGAAGACCATGTGCTTGCCGCCGATCTGCACGTTGCGCTCGGGGTTCCGCGCCTGCAGCGTGAACTCGGCGGGCGCCTTCGCGACCTGCTCGAGGATCCAGTCGGGGTCGAATTTCACGAGCTCGCCCTCGACCTTCTGGCCGGCCCGCTCGAAGTACTCGAGTGCCTCGGGATAGAGGAACTCGATGCCGAGCTCGCTGACGATCCGGCGCCAGCCGCGTTCGAGCTCCTGCAGCGCGGCTTCGTCGAGGATCTCGTACCGCGGCAGTTCGTTGATCAGCACGTGCCCTCCCGAGCGTCGATGAGCTTCTCCAAGGCGTGTTCCAGTCCGGTGTCGCCGGTCTCGCGCACCTCGAGCGGCAGCCCGAGCGTCGCGGCGGCGCGTTCCGCCTCCGCACGCAGCTCCGGCGTCGGCTCCTGTGCGAGCCAGACGACCTTCTCGTAGTTGCGGAAGTAGTCGTCGCGCAGCTCCGGATGGCGGTCGAGCCCGAGGCTGCGGACGACGACGCGGTCGAAGCTGCGGACGAGGAAGTCGGTGAGGAAATACGTCGCGGGCTCGTGGTCCGCGCCGTAGACCTCGTAGCAGTGCGCGCCTTCGAGGCGGTCGTAACCCTCGAGGTCGGCGCCGCAGTGCGCGTAGGCGACGAGGACGTCGTCGCCGTTTGCCGCCTCTGCGACGGCCGCGCGGATCTTCTCGGGGCGGTTGTGCAACTCCGGCGGGACGGGACGCACGTCGAGATCCCAGCCGCGCCGCGCGGCGATCTGCTTCACGTGCAGCGCAAGCGCGCCGCAGCTGACGACGACGTGTGTCATACGGGGAACGCCAGTTGGTCGATGAACAAATCGTTGAAGTCCGCGCGCCCCGAGAGCTCGACGTAGGCGACCTCGTCGACGATCGCCTTCGCCGCGGCGCGCTCTGTCACCGACAGCGCGACGATCTTCGCGCCTTCGCCCGCGACGTTCCCGGCCGAGACGATGCGCGGAAGCGGCAGCTTCGGCACGAGGCCGATCTTGACGGCGCTCGCAGCGGAGAGATAGGAGCCGAACGAGCCGCCGAGCAGCACCTGCGAGATCTCGTCGGGCTCGATGCCGAGATCGCGGCA
>DASYGK010000028.1:0-3898 GCA_035999905.1 Gaiellaceae bacterium
GACGCCGCCGCTCCCGGCCGCGCCGGCGCCGCCTCCGCCCGCGGCGGTCGTGACGCAGCCGACGCCGCCCGTCCAGGCGCCGGGTCTCGCCGTTCCGCCCGCGAGCACGCCCCCCGCCGGCGCCCCGGCCGTCATCGGCCAGACCTCCGCACCGCCTGCCTGGTGGGGCCACGGCGGACGGGACGGCAGCGGCGACGGCCGCAGGGACCACTAGGAACGCGAAGGGCCGGCATGAGCCGGCCCTTCGATCACACGCGTTCCGTTCGGCCTAGGCGGCGCTTGCGAGCTCGTCGCCGAGCTCGAGCTGCAGGCGCATCAGCGCCTCGCTCTCGAGCTGGCGGACCCGCTCGCGCGTGAGGCCGAGCTCCTTGCCGATCGTCTCGAGCGACGCCGACTCGCCGGCGAAGCCGAACCGGAGCTCGATGATCCGCCGCTGCCGCTCCGGCAGCTCGGCGACCGCGCGCTGCACGCGCTGACGCCGGACGGACTCGACGGCCTCCTCGGCCGGGTCGACCGACGACTCGTCGGCGAACAGGTCGCCGAGCTCGGAGTCGCCGTCGGAGCCGAGGCCCTGGTTGAGCGAGATCGAGTCGACCGCGTCGAGCGCCTCCTCGACGTGCTCGCGCTTGAGGCGCGTCGCGTCGGCGAGCTCGTCGATCGTGGCCTCGCGGCCGAGCTTCGCCTGCAGCTCCGCGGAGGCGCGGTTCAGCTTGATGCGCCGCTCCTGCACGTGCACGGGGATGCGGATCGTCTTGGACTGGTTCGCGACCGCGCGCTGGCAGGCCTGGCGGATCCACCACGTCGCGTAGGTCGAGAACTTGTAGCCCTTGCGCCAGTCGAACTTCTCGGCCGCGCGGTTCAGGCCGATCACGCCTTCCTGGATCAGGTCGAGCAGCGGGACGTCGTGGCCCTGGTAGCGCTTGGCGATCGAGACGACGAGGCGGAGGTTCGAGTTGATCATCCGCTCCTTCGCGGCGAGGTCGCCCTTTTCGATGCGCTTGGCGAGAGTGACCTCATCGGCCGCCGTGAGCAGCTTGTGGCGACCCGCAGCGTCCATGAAGAGCTGCAGCGGGTCGAGCGTTCCGGACGGGGCGGGCGCGGACTCGGTGCGCGCCTCGGCGCGCACGATCACGTCGCGCTCGTCGAGCGCGGCGCGCAGCGCCGCGAGCTCCTCTTCCGGGAGCTCGTGCTCGTCCGCGAAGGCCTGGATCTCCTTCTCCTCGATGAACCCGCGCTCGGCGGACTCCTCGACCAGGCGCTCGGCAGGCGTGAGGTCGTGCAGGTGAATCGTGTCGCTCAGTGGAATCCCTTTCGTTTCGATCGTGGGCCGCTCGGATGCGGCCTCGCTGGCCTCCGGCCCGCGGGTGAACCCGCAGGACGCCGGATCTGCCATACGAGTTATAGAACGGCTGGCCTCCGGAGTCCATTCCCAAACATCGCATGTTTGCGATTTCCTTACAGGAAGGTCTCGAATTCCGGGGCCCTCGTGCCTCTTTCATGCCCATCCTGGGGATCCGGAAACAGGGATACTGGCGCGGCATGACTGCCGAGAACTGGGCTCTCCTGTTCCATCTGCTCGGCGCGCTCCTCCTCGTGGCCGGCGTCGCGGTCGCCGGGCTGTGCTTCGAGGCCGCGCGGCGGCGCACCGAGCCGGGCGAGATCGCGTTGCTGCTCGGCGTGGGTCGTGTCGGGGTGCTCCTCGTGGGGCCCGGCCTGCTCCTCGTGCTCGGGTTCGGCCTCTGGCTCATCCGGCTTGGGCACTGGGGTTACGGCGCCGGCTGGGTCGATGCCGCCCTCGCGCTCCTCGTCGTCATGGCGGTTCTCGGTGCGATCGGCGGGCAGCGGCCGAAGCGCGCGCGCCTCCTCGCCGAGCGGCTCGCCCGCGAGGGCGCGGGCGAGAGCCCGGAGCTCCGGGCTCTCCTCGACGACCGGGTCACGCGCGCGCTCAACGACGTGTCCGGGTTGCTCCTCGTCGCGATCCTCGTGCTGATGGTCTTCAAGCCCGGGGGCTGAACCAGGGCCCGAAGACGCCTGCTACGTGAAGATGATCTGACCGCCGGCCGCGCGCGCGTAGAACTCGCCGACGGAGATGACGGCGTCCACCTGCGGCACGAAGTCCTCGAGGGTGAGCCCGAACATGTCGACGGTGGCCCGGCAGGCGTACAGCCCTGCGCCGGAATCGGCGATCAGCTCGACGAACTCCGGGATCGGCGGGATGTCGAGCTTCTCCATCTGCCGCTGCATCATCTTCGTCGCGAGCGCGGAGAAGCCGGGGAGCGCGCCGAGCAACGTCGGCATGTGCATGCCGGGATTGCCGACCGTCGCGACCTTCACATGGGCCTGCCGGTCGGTGCGGATCGCGTCGAGGCCGAAGAACGTGAAGAAGAGGTCGGCCTCGATCCCTTCCATCCGGGCGCCGTTCGCCATGATCAGCCCCGGGTAGATGCCCTCGAGCGAGCCCTTCGAGATCACGATCGAGACCTTCTCGAGCGTGGCCGGCTCGACGGCGGCAGCCTGTGGGTGTTCGAGCAGTTCGGTCATCGTGGTCGCTCCTTGCTAGATGCAGCCCTTGGGCTTGGGGATGCCGCCGATCCGCGCGGCGAGCTTCGCGGGGCCCTTGGGGAAGAGCTCGTACAGCTCCTTCACGGGCACGCCGGACTCCTTGCCGAGCGAGCGGATCGACGGCGCGGTTCCGGTCGCGAGGTAGCGCTCGCGCATGAAGCGGACGACGAGCCAGTGCCGGTCGGTCAGCTCCGCGATGCCGCTCTCGGCGGCGATCGCCTCGGCGATCCGGTCGTTCCACTCGGCCGGGTTCGTCATGAAACCCTCGGGATCGACGTCGACCGGTGCGTCGGCGATCAGGGTCATGGTCATCGTCTGTCTCCTTCGCTCAGGCGTGGACGGGGGTGCGCTTCTTGCCGGCCTCGGGCATCGCCGGGCCGATCACCGGGATGTCGCGGCCCGGCAGCAGCGCGTGCCAGTAGATCCACTGGAACATCAGCTTCCCGAGATGGTTCAGCCGGGATTCGCGCAGCAGCGGCAGCGGGCCGAATGCATTCGGGAACCGGCCGGGAAGCGGCTCGGTGTCGTAGTTGAAGTCGATCAGGAGCGCCTTGCGGAAGCCGGTCTCGATGAAGCAGTTCGAGTGTCCGTCGAAGCTCGCCTCGAGCTCTTCGCCGTCGAAGTAGCGCGCGATGTTCTCGTCGAGCAGCTCGCCTTCGAAATGCGTGACCGAGCCGGCCTTCGACGTCGGCAGGTCGGTCGCGTCGCCGAGCGCGAACACGTTCTCCTTCACCGCCGCTTGAAGGGTGTGCGGGTCGGTCGGCACGAAGCCGAGCGAGTCGCCCAGGCCGGGCGAGCGCTCGACATATGCCGCGCCGCCGTGCAGCGGCACCGTGACGAGCAGGTCGAACGGAACGGTGCGCCCGTCGTACGACGTCAGCATCCCGCCGACGCCGTCGACCTCGCCGGCGCTGAACTCCGTCACGATCTCGATCTCCTTCTCGCCGAGCAGATGCGTGAGGTGCTCGGACGCGATCGGCTTCGTGAAGCAGCCGTCGAGCGGCGTGGCGAGCACGATCTCACTGCGCGCGCGGATGCCGCGCTCGCGCAGGTACCAGTCGGCGAGGAACGCGAACTCGATCGGCGCGACCGGGCACTTGATCGGCATGTCGGTGATGTTCACGACGAGCCGGCCGCCGTCGAAGCGCTCGAGCGCGCGCTGCAGCAGGCCCGCGCCCTCGGTCGTGTAGAAGGTGAAGACGCGCTCGTTCCACCCGGGGCCCGTGAGCCCAGCCGTCTCCTCGGGCTGCAGGCGCGCGCCGGATGCGACGACGAGCACGTCGTAGGGGAGGACGGCCCCGTCGTCGAGCAGCACCTCGTTTCGCTCCGTCCAGAC
>DASYGK010000031.1:0-4753 GCA_035999905.1 Gaiellaceae bacterium
CGTCGGCTCGACCTGGATGTCGACCCGGTCGAGGCCGGCGAGCTCGAAGCCGGCGCGCGTCAGCACCGCGGTCACTTCGGTCGCGATCCCTTGGCCGATCGCGCCGGCGGCGACCCAGTAGCCGATCTCGAGCGAGCCCTCGTTGCTGCGCGGATGCAGCCCGGTCCCGCCGAGTTGCTCGGTCTCGTCGGCGGAGAAGATCCCGTAGACGTAGTTCTGGTCGAGATCGAACTGTCCGCGGAACATGCGCAGCAGCTGCACCTTCTCGTCGACGGATTGCGGCTCGAAGCGCGCCCACGGCATCCACGGGAGGAGGTGCTCGATGCTCGAGTCGACCGCCTCCTTGAGCAACGGGGCGTCGTGCGCGGGGTCGTAGCACCGGATGACGAGACGCTCGGTCTCGATCCGGTAGGGCGCTGTCGCTATTCCCACTCGATCGTGGCCGGCGGCTTCGACGTGACGTCGAGCACCACGCGGTTGACGCCGGGGATCTCGTTGACGATACGACCGGAGATCGTCTCGATCAGGTCGTAGGGAAGGCGAGCCCAGTCGGCGGTCATCGCGTCGTCACTCGTGACCGCGCGGATGACGATCGGATAGCCGTACGTGCGCTCGTCGCCCTGCACGCCGACGGAGCGAATCGCGGGAAGCACGGCGAACGATTGCCAGAGCTCGCGGTAGAGGCCGGCGCGGCGCACCTCCTCCTGAAGGATCGCATCCGCTTCGCGGAGGATGTCGAGCCGCTCTCGCGTGACCTCTCCGATGATGCGAATGGCAAGCCCCGGGCCTGGGAACGGCTGCCGCCAGACCATCCGCTCCGCCATGCCGAGCTCCTCGCCGACACGGCGAACCTCGTCCTTGAACAACAGGCGCAGCGGCTCGACGAGCTTCATCTTCATGTCGTCCGGGAGTCCGCCGACGTTGTGGTGCGACTTGATCGTCGCGGCGACACCGTCCGTGCCTCCGGACTCGATCACGTCGCTGTAGAGCGTGCCCTGCACGAGCCAGCGCACGTCGCCGAGCTTGCGCGCTTCCTCCTCGAACACGCGAATGAACTCGCGCCCGATGATCTTGCGCTTCTGCTCGGGATCCTCGACGCGGGCGAGGAGATCGAGGAAGCGATCCTGCGCCTGCACGTGCACGAGCGGCACGTGATAGTGCTCGCCGAACGTCTCCACCACCTGTTCCGCCTCGTTGCTCCGCATCATCCCGTGGTCGACGAACACGCACGTGAGCTGGTCGCCGACCGCCTTGTGCACGAGCAGCGCCGCAACGGCCGAGTCGACACCGCCGGAGAGCGCACACAGGATGCGCTCGGAGCCGACCTGCGCGCGAATGCGCTCGACCTGCTCCTCGATCACGGCCGCGGGCGTCCACGCGGGCGGCGCGTCGGCGATGTCGTAGAGGAAGTTCTTCAAGACCTGCATCCCGTGCGGCGTGTGCACAACCTCGGGATGGAACTGCACGCCGTAGAGACTCCGCTCCTCCGCCTCGAATGCGCCGATCGGCGTCGAGGGCGAGCCTGCGACGACGCGCGCGCCCTCGGGCGGCGCGACGACGGAGTCGCGGTGCGACATCCAGACCGTCTGCTCGCCGGGCGTGTCCTTGAGGAGCCGCGACTCCTCGACGCTCAGCTCCGTCTTGCCGAACTCGGAGACACCGGTGCGGTCGACGCGACCGCCGAGGTCGAGCGCCATCAGCTGCATGCCGTAGCAGATGCCGAGCGTCGGGATCCCGAGGTCGTAGATGCGCGGGTCGATGTGCGGCGCGTCGTCGGCGTACACCGACGCGGGCCCGCCGCTCAGGATCAGCGCGTACGGGTTGCGCGCGCGCACCGCCTCCGGCGAGATCGTGTGCCCGACGAGCTCCGAGTAGACGCGGCATTCGCGCACGCGGCGCGCGATCAGCTGCGAGTACTGCCCACCGAGATCGATGACGAGCACCGGCCGGTCCTCGGGGCCGGGGAACTGGACGACCCGCGACGGCTCAGCGGCGATAGTTCGGAGCCTCTTTCGTGATCGTCACGTCGTGCGGATGCGACTCGCGCAGTCCCGCGCCCGTGATGCGGACGAAGCGCGCCGCCTTCATCTCCTCGATCGTCGCGGCGCCGCAGTAGCCCATCGCCTGCCGCAGGCCGCCGATCAGCTGGTACACGATCGGGCGCAGCGGGCCCTTGTAGGCGATGCGCCCCTCGATCCCCTCCGGCACGAGCTTGTCGACATCTTCGACGTCCCCCTGGAAGTACCGGTCCTTGGAGAACGAGCGCCCGCGCATCGCGCCGAGCGAGCCCATCCCGCGGTACTCCTTGAAGCGCTCGCCCTGCACGAGGATCACCTCACCGGGCGCCTCCTCCGTCCCGGCGAGCAGGGAGCCGAGCATCACCGTGTCCGCGCCGGCCGCGACGGCCTTCGCGATGTCACCCGACGTCGTCATCCCGCCGTCGCCGATCAGCGGCACACCTTCGGCCGCCGCAACCTCGGCGCAGTCGTAGATCGCCGTCACCTGCGGCACGCCGACACCCGCGACGACACGCGTCGTGCAGATCGACCCCGGCCCGATCCCGACCTTCACCGCGTCGGCGCCCGCGTCGATGAGCGCGCGCGTCGCCTCGCCCGTCGCGACGTTGCCGGCGATCACGTCGACAGCGACGGAGTCCTTGATCTTTCGCACCATCTCGAGCACGCCCGCCGAGTGCCCGTGCGCCGTATCGACGACGAGCAGGTCGACGCCGGCGTCTGCAAGCGCCTGCGCGCGCTCGACAGCCTCGGGCCCGACGCCGACGGCGGCGCCGACACGAAGCCGGCCGCGATCGTCCTTCGTCGCCTGCGGATACTCGATCCGCTTCTGGATGTCCTTCACCGTGATCAACCCGCACAGGCGCCCGTCCGCGTCGACGACCGGCAGCTTCTCGATCTTGTTGCGGTGGAGGATCTCCTCCGCTTCCTCGAGCGTCGTGCCGACCGGCGCGGTGACGAGGTTGCGTGACGTCATCAACGCCGACACCGGCTGCTCGAACTCCGTCTCGAAGCGCAGGTCGCGATTCGTGAGGATGCCGACGAGGATGCCGTCCGCATCCGTGATCGGCACGCCGGAGACCTTGTACCGCGACATCAGCTCGAGCGCGTCGCGCACGAGCGCGTCCGGCGCGAGCGTCACGGGCTCGACGATCATCCCCGACTCGGAGCGCTTCACCTTGTCGACCTCCGCCGCCTGCTCCTCGACCGAGAGGTTGCGGTGGACGATCCCGAGGCCGCCCTCCCGCGCGAGCGCGATCGCGAGCCGCGCCTCGGTGACGGTGTCCATCGCGGCGGACACGACCGGGATGCTCAGCTCGATCGAGCGGCTCAGCCGCGTCCGGGTCGACACGTCGTTCGGAAGCACGCGCGACGCGGCCGGGACGAGCAGCACGTCGTCGAATGTCAAGCCTTCCTTCGCGAACTTCCGGTCCAGCTCGAGCAAGCGCTGCAGCTCGTCTGGACGGAAATCGACGCTCAAGGGAAGGTGATGGTACCACCCTCCGCGGACGGCCCTCCTGCGCGCCGCGGCCTATACATGCTCCTAACAGGAGCCGGATACCGTGCCCGCTGATGGGCCTGCTGCTCGCCACGGTCGCCCTCGTGGCCTCGCTGTTCCAACCCCAGGATGCCGCTCCGACGCGACGCCTCGCCGCCGCGCAGGCACAGCCGCAGACGCTCTACGCGAGCCCGACCGGCACGATCGCCGCGTTCGCCCAGGACGGCCCGCTGCTTGCGTGGTTCGCACCGAGCGCGAAGCACTGCAACAGCGTCCGCCTGCTCTCGCTCAGCATCGGCGGAGGCGTCGTGCTGCCGGACGAGAGCCCCGGCGCGCTGAACGTGACGTGCCAGTGGGACGTCGTGCCGCCGGTGCGGCTCGCCCTCGCGGGCACGAGCGCGATCTGGACGCTCCACGACAAGCTCTCGCCGCTGCCGTTCGACTATCTCCTCGGTGCCGGATCGCACGACCGGCGCGAGCGGCGCTTCAAGGAGATCACGCACGGCGCGCGCGGCGCTGGCCTGTGGTTCGGCGGCATCGCCGGGGACTCCACCGCGGACGGGACGTCCCTCGTCGTCGGCGTCACCGCGATCGCATACACCGACGAGCTCGCGTGCCTCTCGAAAGGATCATGCGCCCTCGACGTCGCGAGCACCGGCGGCGGCGTCTACCGAATCGTCGGCCGCAGCGAACCGATCCTCGTCCCGGGCACGAAATCGGCGATCGCCGTTGCCGTGTCCGGAACCTCGGTCGCGTCCATCCCCGCGGGTTCCGTCGGCCCCGACGGCCGGCCGGAGCCGTCCGCCGGCCTTCCGGTCGAGATCCGCGACGTCGGCAGCGGAACGGTCCTTGCGACCATCGTGCCCGGCGCCACACCGATCGCGCTCGCGCTCACACCGGGGGTGCTCGCATTGCTGGAGCAGGTGAAGTCCGGCCTGCATCTCGCCTGGTACGACACCGCGACCGGAGCGCTGCGGGGCGACGTGCCTGTCCCGGCCGACACGAGCCCCGAGCTCACGGCGAACGACCAGGAGATCGTGTTCCGGGTCGGACGATCGATCCGCGCCGCGAGCGTCGCGACGCGCGCGATCCGCACGCTCACCAAGGCGGCGTCCACGCCGATCGGCCTCTCGCTCGACGGCACGAGGCTCGCATGGGCGGAGAACGTCGACGGCCGCGGCCGCATTCGCGCGCTCGTCCTCAGCGGCAAGGGCTGAGCTACGCCGAGACCGCGCTGAGC
>DASYGK010000085.1:0-7080 GCA_035999905.1 Gaiellaceae bacterium
TCGACGAGGAACGGAAAGCCGTTGCCGATCGCGATGTGGCTCGACGCGTTCTCGTCGAGCAGCGTGTTGTAGAAGACAGTGTCGAGCGGGCCGATCCGCCCCTCGCCGTCGACGAGGGCGAGCTCACCGAGCCGGCGTGCGCCCGCGTCGATCTCGGTCAGGCTACGCAGCGCCTCTGCGTTCTCGTCGGCGTCGATCTCGACCGCGACGCCGTCCTCGAAGCGGACGGTGAGCCCGCGGATGATCGTCCCGTCGTTGAGGACGAGCGGTTTCGTCGCGGTGACGTGCCCGCTCGTGCGGCGGGGGTCCGGCGTCGTGAAGATCTCCTCGCTCGGGAGGTTCGAGAGATGCCGCAAGCCCTTCGCGGTCGAGAACTCGGCGGTCGACCAGGTCGCAGCCGGCAGTAGGCCGATCGTCAGCTCGGTTCCGGGGCCGCGCAGCTCGATTGCGTCGAACCGCCGTTCGGTGAGCCGCGCGGCGTAGTCGCTCAGCACCGCCATGCGCGTGTCCCACGCGGCGATCGGGTCGGGCTCGTCGAGGCGCAGCACGTGCTCGAGCTCGCGCCAGAGCTGCTCGTACGCGTCGTCCGCCGGCAGATCGGGATGGACGAGAGTCGCCCATGCCGGATGCGGCGCCGGGACGAAGCACCAGTTGGTCGAGCGCTCGCTGATCACCTTGAACGCTTCTTTCACGGTCGGCAGCGTGTCCTTGCCGAGCAGCGACTTGTCGAGGCCATCCATCAGGTTGGGCGCGGTCACGCCACGCAGGTTGATGCGTGCGCCATTCTGCTCGGCGCACTCGAGCACGCGCTCGCCGTACCACTTGGGAACGAAGCCGAGCGTGTCCGGGTCGGCGTTCTCGATCCGCGCGCGCTTCACGTACGGATCGAAGTACGCGACGTCGACGAACTTGGCGCCGCGCTTGTAGGCCGCCTCGGCGGTCGCACGCGCCTGCTCCTCGAGGCCGATCTCGGCCCCGACCAGCACGATCTGGCCTTCCTGAACGTTCGCACCGTGGACGGAGAGCTCGGCGAGGCGCGTGAAGCGTCCGGTCATTCGATCGCTCGCTAGGAGGCCCGGGCGACCACGGTGATCTCGACGAGCAGGCCGGCGACGAGGTCCGCGCGCACCGTCGTCCGCACCGGCTTCACTCCCGTGAACTTCTCCGCGTAGACGGCGTTGAACGCGGGGAAGTCGGCCAGGTCGACGAGGTGAACGAGACACGAGACGACGTCGTCGAGCGATGCTCCGGCCGCCTCGAGCACGGTCTCGATGTTGTCGAAGGTCTGCTCGGTCTGCTCGGTCAGATCGTCGCTGACCACCTTGCCCGTGCTCGGGTCGAAGCCGCCCTGGCCGGAGAGGAAGATCCACTCGCCGACCGTCAGCCCGGGCGAATACGGCCCGGGGGGAGCAGGGACCTTGTCGGAGCTGATCAGGGCTTTCATGGCTGGGGCCTCCTCGACGGGGTTCGAATTCCTCCGGAGTATACATACCGTTCGGTATACTTCGGATCATGACCGACAGGCCGAATGCCCACGACGCGCTCCTCGGGGCGACGAGCGAGCTGACCTACGAGTACGGCATCCGGGGCACGGGAGTCGACGCCATCGCGGCCCGAGCCGGGGTGACGAAGCGGACCCTGTACCAGCACTTCGGCTCCAAGGACCGGCTCGTCGCCGAAGCGCTCGACGCCCGAAACCGGCGCGCGCTGCTCGCCCTCGAGACGAACGCGAGGAGCCGCTCCGAGGAGACCGGCGAGCCGGCCATCCTCGCGCTCTTCGATGTGATCGAGAACGCCCTCCGCACGAAGACGAAGGCCGGCTGCGCGTTCATCAACGCATCGCTCGAGATCAACCACCCGGGCCATCCCGTTCGCGAGGCCGCGCTGGCGCATCTGCGCGCTCGGGAGGGACTCGTTCGCCGATTCCTCGCCGAGGCCGGCGTGGAGGACGCCGACCTGGCCGCGCAGGTGACGGTGCTCGTCGACGGTGCGTACGCCGTCGGTGGGTCTCGCCGGGACCCGGCCGCGGCGCGTCAGGCGAAAGCTGCGGCGGCCGTTCTGATCGCCGCTACGGCGTGATGCGGCTGTCCCTCGCGAGAGCGTGGCGGACGGACCTGCCTCGCGTCGTCTTGCTCCTGCAGGCCGGGAATGCACTCAACTGGTCCGGCTACGGGTTGATCCTCCCGTTCGAGATCATCTACCTGCACCAGTTCCGCGGCTTCTCGACGGCCACCTCCGGCTTGGTGCTCGCTGCGATCCTCGGCGCGGGCACCGTCGCAACACCTCCCTCGGGAGCCCTGCTCGATCGCTTCCGTCCCAAGTCGATCCTGATCGCCGCCAATCTCGCGAGCGGGCTCGGTTATGCAGGCTTCGCGTTCGTCGGCCGGCCGTGGCAGGCGTTCGCCTGCGCGGTCATCGGCGGTGCCGGAATCGGCGTGAACCGCACCGCGACGAATACCTTGCTCTTCACGCTCGTGACGCCGGAGCAGCGCGTCGCATCGTTCGCCCTCGGGCGAGCAGCGCAGAACCTCGGCATCGGGACCGGTGCGGCCGTCGCGGGGCTCGTCATCTCCTCGGCACAGCATCTGCGGTCGTTTCAGGTGCTGTATCTGTTCAACGGGATCACGTATGTCGCGTTCGCGCTGGTGGTACTGGCGGCGGTGCCGAATCGACGCACGGCGGAGGCGCCCGATGGGGCCGAGGGGGGAGGCTTTCGGGCGGTCGCACGCGACCGGAGGTTCCTGAGCATCCTGGCCGTGAACCTCGTACTCATCGTCGTCGGCTACGCGCTGTTCCTGAACATCCTGGCGCCGTTCGTGAAAGCGCATACACGCGCCGGCCCGGGTGCGATCGGGCTCTTCTTCGTCTTCAACGCGTTCTTCGTCGCGTTCGCCCAGCTCCCCGTCGCGCGTCTCGCCAGGCGGATGCACCGAGCTCGGGTATTCGCGGTGGCGAGCGGGTTGTTCTCGATTGCGCTCCTCGGCGTCCTGCCGGCGACGCTGATCCATTCCGCGCTCGGGGCGTCGGCGCTTCTCTGCGCCGTCGCAACGGTGATCGCGGTCGGCGAGTGCGTCCACTCCGTCGTCCTCGGCCCACTCGTCGCCGACCTCGCTCCTCCGCATCTCCTCGGCCGCTACATCTCCGTGTTCAGTCTGATGGTGACCGCCGGCTTCGCGATCGGCCCGGCCATCGGTGGTGTCGTGCTCGCGTACTCACCCAACGCCGTCTGGTGGGGCGGCGCGCTCGTCACGGGAGTGATCTGCGTCGGCGCTCTCCTCGCGGGCGATCGCATCCCCGACAAGCCGCCTGCCGCGACCGAGTCGAAGGCCCCGTCCTGCAGCCCGATGCCCGACGCAGCATGACGCTCGTCGGTACCGTTTCACGCTGATGCCGCGCCGGCACGCTGTCCTCGCGCTCGTCGTCGCGATCTGCTGGGCGGTGAACTTCGTGGTCATCGACATCGGCCTCGAATCGTTCCCGCCGCTGCTCTTTGCGGCGCTGCGCTTCGGGCTGATCGCCTTCCCCGCAGTCTTCTTCGTGCCACGGCCGGACGTGCGCTGGCTCGCGGTCGTCGCCGTCGGCCTGTTCATCTGCGTCGGACAGTTCGGCCTGCTGTTCGTGGCGATGAACACCGGGCTGCCCGCTGGGCTTGCGTCGGTGATCGCGCCGCTGCAACCCGTATTCACCATTCCGCTCGCCGCCCTCGTGCTCGGCGAGCGCCCGAGCCTGCGCCAGATCGCCGGCGTGACGCTCGCCGTCGCCGGTATCGGAGCCATCGCCGCGGGCCGCGCCCACAGCGTCCCCCTTCAGGCCGTCGTGCTCGGTGTCGCCTCGGCGGCAGCGTGGGGCTGCGGCAACGTCGTGACTCGAGCAGCCAGACCGAAACGACCCTTCTCGCTCCTCGTCTGGTCGAGTGTCGTCGCGCCCGTGCCGCTGCTCGGGCTCTCGCTGATCTTCGAGGGAACCGCGCGCTGGCACAGCGCGGTTTCTTCGCTCGACGCATCCGGGCTCGCAGCCCTCGCCTACGTCGTCGTCGTCTCGACCTTCTTCGGGTACGGCACCTGGTACTGGCTGCTGTCCCGCCACCCGGCCTCGACCGTTGCGCCCTTCACCTTGCTCGTGCCGGTCGTCGGGATCCTCACCGCGTGGCTCGTACGCAGCGAGCACCCCACCGGCGGCGAGCTGCTCGGGTCACTCATCGTCCTGGTCGGCCTTGCGCTCGCGCTCGGTGTCGTCGACACGCTCGCGGCGCAAAGGCGAGTACGCAGCGCGGAGTCCTAGTCGCGCTTCCAGGCGCGGAACCGAGCGACGATCTCTTCCCGCAGCGCGGGCGGAAGCGACTCCTCGCGCGGGACCATGCCGGTCTGCCTGATCGTCTCGCGCATCTGGTCGAAGTAGGTGCCGCAGCCGGCGCAGTAGGAGAGGTGCCGCTCGAACCGCTCCCGCTCGTCGGGCGGCAGCGCATCGTCGAGGTAGTTGGTGACGACCTCGATCATCTCCTGGCAGCTGAACTCGTTGTTCACGGGGACTCCGTGGTCAAGTGACGCTCCAGCGCGGCACGGACCTTCGAGCGCGCGCGGTGCAGCAGCACTCTCTGGTTAGTCTCGCTGAGCTCGAGAACGCTACACACCTCGGCAGAGTCCCAACCTTCGACGTCGCGCAGCGAGATCACGATCCGCTGGCCGTCGGGGAGGCCCGCGATCGTGTCGGCGATCAGCGTGCGTGTCTCGGCGGAGAGAAGAGCGCGGTCCGGCTCCGCCGACCAGGGCGTCGGGAACGAGACCCAGCGGCTCGGATGCCGCTCGTCGGGGCCTTGGAAGCGGTCGGCGGGAAGGGCGGGCTCGTGCTCTCCTGCCTCGCGTGCGAGCTCGAGTGAGGAGAAGGGCACCGTGCGCGCCTCGCGGACAGCGTGCGTTCGGGCGATGTTGGCCACGATCCGAAGCAGCCACGTTCGTAGAGCGGACCGGCCTTCGAACCGGTCGAGGCCGCGGAGCGCGCCGAGCCACGCCTCCTGCACGACTTCGTCGGCGACCGCGCTCGAGCGGACGAACGTCAGCGCGACCCTGTGCATCACGGCGCCGTAGGCGTCGACGAGAGCGCTGAACGCGTCCTCGTCACCGCAGCGAAGGGCCGCGAGGAGCGCGGTCTCGCTGCTCGAGGTCTCGGGACCGTGCATCCGCTCGAAACGTACTTGCTCGCGCAGGTGTAACGCCACGGCCGCATCGGGTGACGGTACGAGAGACAAACGATCGCCGTTCCCGTCGTGACCGACTTCCCATTCGCATTCCGTGCTTAACCAGCAAATCGAGCTCATTGCGCGCGAGCGGGTCGCGAGTCTCCTCCGCGAAGCCGAGCGCGAGCGCCTCGTGCGGGAGGCTTCCTTGCAGTCGCCGCAGGACGCCGCGCGCTCGCAGGGCCGGGCCTCTCGGCGCCGGCTGAGAAGAGCCCCTGTGGACGTCCCGCGCTGCGGAGAGGCCTTGAGGCGATGAGCCGCCGCGTCTCACGCCTCGTCGCGGGTTGGCGCACCGGGCTCTCCCGCCCGGTTCTCATCCTGCAGGGGGGAAACGCCCTCAACTACTTCGGGTACGGGCTCGTCCTGCCCTTCGAGATCATCTATCTGCACCAGATCCGTGGCTTTTCGACGTCGACGGCCGGGCTGGTTCTCGCGGCGACGATGGGGTCGTCCGCGATCGTCACCCCGCCGACGGGTGCGCTGGTCGACCGGTACTCCGCCAAGGCGATCGTGGTCGCAGGAAGCCTGGCGAGCGCGCTCGGCTACGCCGGCTTCGCCTTCGTCGACCGTCCCTGGCAGGGGTTTGCGTGCTCGATCGTCGGTGGAGCCGGGCTCGGTGCCGCAGCGACGGCCAACCGAACGCTGGTCGTCAGGTTGATCACGCCCGAGCAGCGAGCGGCCGCTTTCGCGCTCAACCGTGTCGCGGGCAACTTCGGTCTCGGCGCCGGCGCGACCGTCGCCGGCTTCGTCGTCGCAGCGGCGCAGCAGCTCAGCTCGTTCCAGATCCTCTATGTGTTCGACGCCGTCACCTCCGCCGCATTCGCGCTGATCGTCCTCGCTGCCGTGCCGAGCCCGCGAGCCGAGATCACCGCAGCGACGCACGCCGGCGGAACCGGCTTTCGCGCCGTCGCTCGAGATCGGATCTTCCTCACGGTGATCGCAGCGAACATCGTGCTCGTCGTCGTCGGCCACACGTTCTTCTCGAACATCCTGCCGCCCTTTGCAAAGGCGCACACAGCGGTCGGTCCCGCCGAGATCGGGATCATCGTCCTGGTCAACACCGCCCTCATCGTGATCGCGCAGATCCCGGCGGTGCGCCTCGTTGCGCGGATGCGACGCACGCATGCGTTCGCGGCGACGAGCGTGCTCTTCGCGGTTGCCCTGCTCGCGGTGTTGCCGGCGACGCTCGTCCACTCGACGCTCGCTGCGACCGGTGTCCTCGCCGGCGTTGCGATCGTCCTGGCGATCGGCGAGATCGCGCACATTCTCGTTCTGGGGCCGCTGGTCGCGGACATGGCGCCGGCCCATCTGCTCGGCCGCTACCTCTCGCTCTACTCTCTGACCTTCACCGGATCCCTGGCGATCGGCCCGGCGATCGGCGGCGTGCTCCTGCAGACGAATCCCGACGCCATCTGGTGGGGCGGCGCGCTGGCCTCGCTGGTCGCCGGAGTCGTCCTGCTTCGACTCGGCGGGCGCATCCCCGATCCGCTGCACGAAGCACCGGTGCGTCTCGCGCCGGCGCCGGAGGCCGCGTGAACATTTCACTTCGAAACAGCGAAAAAGGAGGACGCAGTGAGTTCGTATCAGATGGTCGACGTGAGCCAGGTGGAGGCGCGGAACGGGGTCTTTCGTGCGTTGACGGACCAGCTCGGCGTCGCAGGATTTCGGATCAATCAGCTCGAGCTGGCAGCGGGCGCGGAGGGGCTCGAGCACGATCACGTCGGGAACGATCAGGAAGAGGTGTACGCGATCGTCGCGGGCGGCGGCGTGCTGCGGACCGGTGGAGAGGAGATCCCGCTGCGCGCCGGCCACTTCGTCCATCTCCCGGCGGATGTGCGCCGGCAGAT
>DASYGK010000048.1:0-8952 GCA_035999905.1 Gaiellaceae bacterium
GCGCAGGATCGAGTGGGCCGACCGGCAGATGCCGGTGCTCGCCGCGATCCGCGAGCGCTTCGAGCGCGAGCAGCCGCTGGCCGGCTACCGCATCGCCGCGTGCCTGCACGTCACGACCGAGACCGCGAACCTCATGCGGACGCTCAAGGCCGGCGGCGCCGATGTGGTGCTCTGCGCATCGAACCCGCTGTCCACGCAGGACGACGTCGCCGCGGCGCTCGTCGACGAGTACGACATCTCGTGCTTCGCCATCAAGGGCGAGGATCACGAGACGTACTACGCGCACATCGAGGCGGCCGTGGACCACAAGCCGCACTTCACGATGGACGACGGAGCCGACGTGATCAGCGTCCTCCACTCCGCTCGGCGCGAGCAGCTCGGCGACGTGATTGCCGGCACCGAGGAGACGACCACCGGCGTCATCCGCCTCAAGGCGCTCGAGGCCGAGGGCAAGCTCGGCTTCCCGATCATCGCTGTGAACGAGGCGATGACGAAGCACATGTTCGACAACCGGTACGGCACGGGGCAGTCGACGATCGACGGGATCATCCGCGCGACGAACGTGCTCCTCGCCGGCAAGAAGTTCGTCGTCGCCGGCTACGGCTGGGTCGGGCGCGGCGTCGCGTCGCGCGCACGCGGCCTCGGCTCGCACGTGATCGTCACCGAGGTCGACCCGATGAAGGCGCTCGAGGCGGTCATGGACGGCTTCGAGGTGCTGACGATGGACGCTGCCGCGAGGATCGGCGACATCTTCTGCACCGCGACAGGCGACAAGAACGTGCTCGACGCTCAGCACTATCCGTCCATGAAGGACGGTGCGATCCTCTCGAACACCGGCCACTTCAACGTGGAGATCGCCATCCCGGCGCTGCGGTCGCTCGCGAGCGAGACGCGGATGGCGCGCGAGTTCGTCGAGGAGTTCACGATGGCCGACGGCCGCCGCATCTACCTCATCGCGGACGGGCGGCTCGTGAACCTCGCGGCGGCGGAAGGGCACCCGGCGCTCGTGATGGACATGTCGTTCGCGAACCAGGCCCTCGGCCTCGAGTACGCCGTCGCGCACGCGGGCGAGCTCGAGCGGAAGGTGTACCCGGTGCCGGCCGCGATCGACAAGGAGATCGCCCGGCTCAAGCTCGCGACGATGGACATCGACATCGACGTCCTCACCGAGGAGCAGGCGAAGTACCTCGCGTCGTGGGACGAGGGGACCTGAGCCGGCCCGCTCGCACGCCCGAACGGCCACGTCCCGCGACCAGGTCGCGGGACGTGGCACGTTAGGCCCATGAACGAGCTCGAACCCGACCGGATCGCCCGCCTCGAGGAGGACGGGCCGCGCGTCGTCGTCCTCGACCAGCGCCGGCTGCCCGACGAGGAGGTCGACCTCGCCTGCGACACCGCGGCCGACGTCGCCGAGGCGATCCGCACGCTCGCCGTCCGCGGCGCGCCCGCGATCGGCGTCGCCGCCGCGTACGGGCTCGCGCTCGCCGCGCTCCGCGGCGACGACCTCGCGGAGGCCGAGCGCGAGCTCGCGTCGTCGCGGCCGACCGCGGTCAACCTCTTCTGGGCGCTCGACCGCATGCGCGCCGACCCGACCCCCGAGCGTGCGCGTGCGCTCCACCGCGAGGAGGTCGACCGCTGCCGCCGCATGTCGGCGCACGCCGCCGAGCTCTTCGCGCCCGGGACGCGCGCCCTGACCCATTGCAACGCCGGCGGGCTCGCGACCGGCGGCTACGGCTCCGCCGTCGGCGCACTGCGGACGGCGTGGGAGCGGGGCCTGCTCGCAAGCGTGCTCGTCGACGAGACCCGGCCGCTCCTCCAGGGCGCGCGCCTCACCGCCTGGGAGCTCGAGACCGCCGGCATCCCGCATGCGGTGATCGCCGACTCCGCCGCCGCGTCGCTGATGGCCCGCGGCGAGGTCGACCTCGTCGTCACCGGCGCCGACCGCATCGCCGCGAACGGCGACACGGCGAACAAGATCGGGACATACTCGCTCGCCGTGCTCGCCGCCCACCACGGGATCCCGCTCTACGTCGTCGCGCCGTCGTCCACCGTCGACCTCGCGACGGCGACAGGCGACGCGATCCCGATCGAGGAGCGCGATGCGGCGGAGATCTCGACGCGCTTCCCCGTGCGGAACCCCGCCTTCGACGTGACGCCGGCGGCGCTGATCGCGGCGATCGTCACCGAGGCCGGCGTGCACCGCGCGCCCTACGAGAGCTCGCTCGCGTGAAGGCCGTGATCCTCGCCGCCGGGTACGCCACCCGGCTGCGCCCGCTGACCGACTCGATCCCGAAGCAGCTGCTGCCGGTCGGCGGCCGGCCGATGCTCGACTGGATCCTCGAGAAGATCCACGAGGCGGGAATCGACGACGTCCACCTGACGACGAACGCGCGCTTCGCAGCCGACTTCGAGCGCTGGGCCGCCGGCAAGGACGTGCACGTGCACGACGACGGCACGCTCACGAACGAGACGCGTCTCGGCGCGATCGGCAACATCGAGTTCGCGCGCCGCGAGGCGTCGATCGACGACGACGTGCTCGTGATCGCTGGCGACAACCTGTTCGACGCGCCGCTCACCGACTTCGTCGAGTTCTGGCGCGACAGAGGAGGCAGCGCGCTCGCGGTGCACGACGTCGGCGACCTCGAGCTCGCGACGCAGTACGGCGTCGTCGACGTCGACGGCGACGACCGCATCACGGGCTTCGTCGAGAAGCCGGCGCATCCGCCGAGCACGCTCGCCGCGACCGCCGCATACCTCTACACGCGCGAGCACCTCCGGCTCGTGCCGACGTATCTCGCCGAGGGGAACCCGCCGGACCAGCCCGGCAACCTCGTCGCGTGGCTCTATCCGCGCGTGCCTGTGTACGCGTACAGCTTCGACGGCGGCTGGTACGACATCGGCGACCCGGGCCAGCTGCTCGAGGCGGACAACCGCTTCCGCGCGCGCGCCGGGCTCCCGCATCGCGACACCTACAGCGTCGACTAGAGTCCACGCGATGTCGACGACCGATTCGCGCACCGAGGACGTGCGCTGGGATCTCTCCGACCTGTGCGCCGACGCCGACGAGGCGCGCGCGGGCTGGACCGCGCTCGTCGATCGTGCGCGCGAGTTCGCGAAACGCTATCGCGGGACGATCGCCTCGCTCGACGCCCCGAAGCTCCGTGCGCTCCTCGACGACGCGGACGAGCTCGGGGAAGATCTCTCGCGGCTCCAGGTCTACACCTTCCTCCGCCTGAGCATGGACGCGACAGACGTGGAGGCGAACGACCTCACCACGATCGGCCGCGACCGCTCCGCAGAGATCGAGAACGACCTCGTCTTCCTCGGCCTCGAGTGGATCGCGCTCGACGACGACGCCGCCGAGCAGCTGCTCGCGGCGCCGGAGCTCGCGCCGTTCGCGCACAAGCTGCGCGTCGAGCGTGACGAGAAGCCGTACGTGCTCTCGGAGGCGGAGGAGCAGGCGCTGAACGCGCGCCGGCCGGTCGTCTCCTCGTGGCAGGCGCTGCACGACCGGCAGGTCTCCACCCTGGAGGTGCCGTTCGACGACGGCGAGGGCGAGCGCCCGCACACGGTGAGCGAGCTGCTGTCGTACCTCTACCGGCCGGACCGCACGATCCGCCTCGCAGCGGTCGAGGCGCTGTTCGAGGGCCTCAAGCCCCGCGCCGACGTGCTCGCCGCGTGTTACGACGCGCTCGTCGGCGACCGTCTCGGCATCGACCGGCTCCGCGGCTTCGAGCACCCCATGCGGCCGACGAACATGGGCAACGAGCTCGACGACGCCACGGTGGACGCGATGATGGCCGCGACCGAAGAGGCGTACGGGATCGGGCGGAAGTGGTTCGAGGCGAAGGCCCGCCTGCTCGGGCTCGACCGGCTCGAGCTCGCAGACCAGTATGCGCCGACAGGCGAGGCGCGCCGGTTCTCGTGGGACGAAGCGGTCGAGGTGGTCGACACGTCGTTCGGCCGGTTCTCGCCTCGGCTCGCGGAGATCTTCAAGGCCTGTCTCGCGGCGGGCCACGTGGACGCAGGCTCGCGACCGGGCAAGGCACCGGGCGCGTACTGCACCGCGGTCTCGACGGAGATCCTTCCGTACGTCCTCATGAACTTCAACGACCGGCTGCGCGACGTGAGCACGCTCGCACACGAGTTCGGGCACGCGACGCACAACGTGCTCGCACTCGAGAAACAGAACTGGCGCTCGCATCGCGCCGGCATCCCCATGGCCGAGGTGCCGTCGACGTTCGCACAGGCGCTCGCCGACGACTACCTGCTCGAGAACGAGCCCGACGCCGCGACGCGCGCCTCGCTCGCAGCCGACCGGCTCGAGAACTCGTTCGCCGCGATCTACCGGCAGACCGTGCTCGCTCGCTTCGAGCAGCGCGCGTACGCGGTGCGGAAGGAGGGTCTCTCGCTCGGCGTCGAACGGCTCAACGAGCTGTGGATGGAGGAGAACGCGCGCTACTACGGCGACTCGATGACGCTGCCCGATGGCTACGCCTACGGATGGTCGTACATCCCCCACTTCATCCACGTCCGCTTCTACACGTACGCGTACTCGTTCGCACAGCTCGTCGCGCTGCTGCTCTACCGCCGCTACCGCGAGGATCCGGAGGCGTTCACGCCGAAGTACCTCGACCTGCTCGGCGCAGGCGGCTCGGCGTCGCCCGCCGACCTCGTTGCGCCGTTCGGGCTCGACCTGCGCTCGACCGACACGTGGCGCGAGGCGTTCGCCGAGCTCGACGCGATGCGCGTCAACGCGGAAACGCTCTCCGGCGCCTAGAAGCCGCGAGCCTCTCGTCACACCTGCGGCGCTAGCGTCGATCGTGTGCTCGACCTGCTCCTGCCGCAGCGCTGTCTCGTCTGCGGCACGTCGGGCGCGCAGCTCTGCGCGCGCTGCCGCGGACGGCTGCCCGTGCTCGAGCCGCCGCTCTGCGCGCGCTGCGGCGCGCCGACCGTGTGGCCCGTGCGCCGCTGCCGCGAGTGCGCGGGACGGCGGCTTGCGTTCGCGACCGCGCGCTCCGCGGTCGTGTACGACGACGCCGTGCGACGGCTCGTCGCCGGCTGGAAGGAGCGCGGCCTGCGCGGCCTCGGTGACGACGCGGCCGCGCTCGTCGCCGAGCGTCTCGTGCGCCCGGACGTGACGCTCGTCACGTTCGTGCCGGCCGACGGCGACCGCCGCCTCGCGCGCGGCCACCATCCGGCCGAGCGGCTCGCGGCGGCGCTCGCGGAGCACTGGGGGCTTCCCTGCACGCCGCTCCTGGAGCGCGCAGGCCGCTCACGCCGCCAGCGCGGCCTCACGCTCGCAGAGCGCCGCCGCAACGTCGCCGGCGCGTTCAGGCCGGTGCGTCCCGTGTCGCCGGCGGTGCTGCTCATCGACGACGTCTACACGAGCGGCGCCACAGTTCATGCGGCGGCGTCGGCTCTGCGGGCCGGGGGAGCGCGCACGGTCGAGGTCGCGACGTTCGCCCGCGCGATTCGAGATTCGCGAGTAGGGTTAGAAGGCGTGCAACAGCCGACCTGAGGAGGCGAGATGCAGCTCGACGTCAAGGGCAAGAACCTCGAGGTGAGCAACTCGATCAGGAGCTACGCAGAACGCAAGCTCGCGAAGCTCGACCGGCAGGTGCACGAGCTGACGCGAGTCGAGATCGAGCTCGCGGTGGAAAAGAATCCGTCCGTTGCGGAGAACCAGGTGGCCGAGGCGACGGTCTGGATGAAGGGGCACACGCTCCGCGCGCGCGAGGCGACCGGCGACATGAAGGCGTCGATCGACGAGCTGACGGAGAAGCTGCTGCGCCAGGTGCGCGAGGAGCGCGACAAGAAGGCCGCCAAGCGCCGGAGCCCCGACAAGCACCAGAACGGCATCACGCCGGCCGAGGAGTGAGCCTGTTCCGGCGGCGCGAGCCGCTGCACGAGCGGCTCGCCCGCGAGGGCGGCCTCGTCGCGCCCGAAGCGGTCGACCCACGCTCGGCGTGGCAGGAGATCGGCATCCACGGGATCCAGCGGCCGCGGGAGTGGGACGTGACCGTGACCGCCGACGCGCCGGGGATCCAGGGCGACGTCGTGCGCTTCGTCGTCCTGCCCGACGGGAGCCTCCTCGTCGAGGAAGGCCCCGACGACTCGCTCGAGCCGCTTGCCGCCGCCGTCGAGCAGGAGCTGAAGGCGCCGTACCGCGCCCGCGGCGCCCGCCAGGGCGAGAGCCTCTGGGCGGTGCAGGCGCGGCGGATCGAGGTGCTCGAGCTCCCGGACGCGCCGGACGGCGAGACGATCGACCTGACGCACACCGCCGAGGGCACGACCGTCGCGGTCGACGAGCAGCGGATCTTCGGCTCCGTCCCCGCCCTGGAGGAACGCGGCGCGCGTGCGGGAAGGGAGTACACCGTGCACGCGGAGCGTCTCGACGGCGATCTCTGGGAGGTCCGGGGCACCGCGCTGTAGATCAGGGCGCCCGGTACCCTGTCCCTCCAGATGGCGCAGCAGCTCGGCTCTTTCGAGAAGGTCCTCCGCGTCGGCGAAGGCCGGCGTCTCAAGCGGCTCGCCGAGCAGGCGGCCTTCATCGGCACGCTCGAGCCCGAGTTCGAGCAGCTCTCGGACGCCGAGCTCGCCGGGAAGACCGCCGAGTTCCGCGCGCGGCTCGAGCAGGGCGAGACGCTCGACGACCTTCTGTTCGAGGCGTTCGCCGCGGTGCGCGAGGCGTTCAAGCGCACGATGGGCGTCCGCCTCTTCGACGTGCAGCTGATGGGCGGCATCGTCCTGCACGAGGGCGACATCGCCGAGATGAAGACCGGCGAGGGGAAGACGTTCGTCGCGACGCAGGCGCTCTACCTGAACGCGCTCGCCGACAAGGGCGTGCACCTCGTGACGGTCAACGACTACCTCGCCCAGCGCGACCGTGCGTGGACGTCGCCCGTGTTCGAGGCGCTCGGCATGCGCACCGCGTTCATCGAGAACATGATGCCGTTCCAGCCGCGGCGCGAGGCGTATCTCGCCGACGTCACCTACGGCACCAACTCCGAGTTCGGGTTCGACTACCTGCGCGACAACATGTCGGTCTCGCTCGACGGCATCGTGCAGCGCGGCCACTCGTACGCGATCGTGGACGAGGTCGACTCGATCCTCGTCGACGAGGCGCGCACGCCGCTCATCATCTCCGGCGAGCCCGAGACCGCCGCGCAGCTCTACTACGACTTCGCGAAGATCGCCCCGCAGCTCGTCCCACACGAGTCGCATCCCGGCGACCCGAAGGGCGCCGCGGAGGACGCGGGCGCCGACTACGAGTTCGACGAGAAGCACAAGACCGTCGCGCCGACGGAGTCAGGCGTGCGCAAGGTCGAGCGGGCGCTGCGGATCGAGAACCTCTACGACCCGCGCAACTCGCAGCTCGTCAACCATCTCGTGCAGGCGCTGAAGGCGCAGTCGCTGTACCAGCGCGACGTCGACTACGTGATCCAGGACAACGAGGTCAAGATCGTCGACGAGTTCACCGGCCGCATCATGGAAGGCCGCCGCTGGAGCGAGGGCCTGCACCAGGCGATCGAGGCGAAGGAGGGCGTGCGCATCCAGGAAGAGCACCTGACGATGGCGACGATCACGCTGCAGAACTACTTCCGCCTCTACGAGAAGCTCGGCGGCATGACGGGTACCGCGAAGACGGAGGAGAAGGAGTTCGTCGAGATCTACAACCTCCACGTCGTCGAGATCCCGACGAACGTCCCCGTCGCGCGGCTCGACAAGCAGGATCTCGTCTTCAAGACGAAGGAGGGCAAGTTCGCCGCCGTCGCGCGCGACATCCGCGAGCGCGCCGAGAAGGGCCAGCCGGTGCTCGTCGGCACGATCGCCGTCGAGACGTCGGAGTACCTCTCGCAGCTGCTGACGCGCCAGGGCATCAAGCACAACGTCCTGAACGCGAAGGAGCACGCGCGCGAGGCGGAGATCATCAAGGACGCGGGCCAGTCGGGTGCGGTCACGATCGCGACGAACATGGCGGGCCGCGGCGTCGACATCAAGCTCGGCGACGACGTGATCGAAGCCGGCGGCCTCTACGTCATCGGCACAGAGCGCCACGAGTCGCGGCGCATCGACAACCAGCTGCGCGGCCGCTCGGGACGCCAGGGCGACCCCGGCGAGACGCGCTTCTACCTCTCCGGCGAGGACGACCTCGTGCGCCTGTTCGCCGGCGACCGCATCAAGGGGATCATGGAGCGCTTCAAGATCCCGGACGACCAGCCGATGGAGGCGAAGATCCTCAGCCGCCAGATCGAGGGCGCGCAGAAGAAGGTCGAGGAGCAGAACTTCGTCATGCGCAAGAACGTCCTCAAGTACGACGACGTGCTGAACCGGCACCGCGGGCGCATCTACGAGCAGCGCCGCCAGGTGCTCGACGGCGAAGACATGTCGGAGCAGGTGAAGCTCTGGATCGACGAGATCGTCGAGGACACCGTCGCGCAGTTCACCGAGGGCGCCTACTCGGAGGAGTGGGACCTCGAAGCGCTGACGAACGCGATGGCGCAGCTCTACGGCTCGGAGATCACGGCGCAGGAGCTGCGCGAGGATCTCGGCGACGAGATCTCACGCGACACGCTCGTCGAGGAGTTCCAGACCGACGCGCGCGACACGTACGCCGCGAAGGAGGAGCAGTTCGGCGCGACGGAGGACGGTACGCCGCTGATGCGCGAGCTCGAGCGGTTCGTGATCCTCCAGGTCGTCGACGTCCGCTGGCGCGAGCACCTCGAGAACATGGACTATCTGCGCGAGGGCGTGCACCTCCGCTCGATGGCGCAGAAGGACCCGCTCGTCGAGTACACGTCGGAGGGTGAGCGCATGTTCACGATGCTCGGCCGCTCGATCCGCGGCGAGGTCGTGCTGCACCTCTTCCACGCCGAGCTCGCTCCCGCCGACGCGGTCGAGCTGCAGCAGGCGCAGGTGCAGAACGGCGGCAACCTCTCGTACGAGCAC
>DASYGK010000127.1:0-41793 GCA_035999905.1 Gaiellaceae bacterium
ACGGCCGATACCCTCCGCCGTCATGAGCGAAGCCACACTCCACACCAATCACGGCGCGATCGCCGTCGAGCTCTTCGACGAGGATGCGCCCAAGACGGTCGAGAACTTCACGAAGCTCGCCCGCGACGGGTTCTACGACGGCGTCATCTTCCACCGCGTGATCCCGGATTTCATGATCCAGGGCGGCGACCCGACGGGAACGGGAGCCGGCGGCCCGGGCTACACGTTCGCGGACGAGTTCAACGACCGCAAGGTCGTGCGCGGAGCGCTCGCGATGGCGAACGCAGGCCCGAACACCAACGGCAGCCAGTTCTTCATCGTCACCACCGAGGCGGCGTCGTGGCTCGACGGAAAACACACCGTCTTCGGCCGCGTCACCGACGGCATGGACGTCGTCGACACCATCTCGGCGCTCGAGACCGACGCCCGCGACCGGCCGCACGCCGACGTCGTGATCGAGCGCGTCGCGCTCTCGTCGTAACGTCGAAACGGCGCTACCCTGAGCGGGGTCGTGCGCCTCGCCGTCGTCATTTTCGTCGCGCTCGTCGCCGCACAGGGTGCGGCGGCGTCGCTCGTGCTCGGCGTGCACGGCGATGCGGACCGCTTCGCAGCGCAGACGGGGCAGAACAGCCAGATCCGCCACTCGTTCGTCGGCTTCGACCAGGGCGGCAACCTGCCCCAGATCGTCGCGTCGATGGCGCCCATCCCGATGCTCGCACTCAACGCCGGCGCCTACGGTGCGCAGGAGACCGCGACGCCTCAGGGTCTCGCGCTCGGGAAGAACGACGACTTCCTCTTCCAGCTGAACGCGGTGATCGCAGCGTGGACCGGCGACACGTTCTACGTGCGGCCGTTCCCCGAGATGAACGGCTCGTGGGAGTCGACGTGCGCGTACAACAAGAACGGGACCCCGCGCAGCGCCGCGCATTCGACGAAGTGGAACCGCAAGGCGCTCGCGCGGATCGCCGTCGTGCTCCGCGGCGGCACGCAGGCGCAGATCAACGCGAAGCTCGCGAAGCTCGGCCTGCCCGGCATCGACCGCGACCTGCCGGTGACGACGCCGAAGCTGCGCATGGTCTGGAACCCCCAGGGGTTCGGCTCGCCCGATCTTCCCGGCAACTCCGCGCAGGCGTACTACCCGGGCGACGCGTACGTCGACGTCGTCGGCGACGACCTCTACGACATCCGCGGGCACGGCGCGACGTGGGCCGCGGCCGACGCGCTGTACAAGGCGCATCCGGGCAAGCCGTTCGCGTTCCCCGAGTGGGGGCTCTGGGGCTTCGACGACGCGCAGTTCATCCGCGACATGGCGAAGTGGCTCCGCTCGCACCCGCGCGTCGAGTTCGCGGCGTACTTCTCCGGCAAGCCGGGCTCGGTGTGGGATCTCGCGTCGAAGCCGCAGTCACGCGCCGCGTACCGCGCGCTGATCACGCCGCTCGGCTGACGCCTACGTCTCCGCCGACTGCACGTCGGTTCGCTCGATCATCCGTTCGACCACCCGTTCCTCGAGCGGATTGCGCTCGAGCTTCGCCGCCTCCTTGCCCTGCGCGACTTCCACCCGTGCAGCCTGCCAGGACGACCAGTGGCCGGCGACCAGCGCCCACAACGAGAGCGCGGACACGTAGACGACGCTGCTGAGCCAATGCATCGCGAACGAGATGGGGATCATCAGGACCCAGAAGATCGTGAGCCAGCCGTTGACCCGGCGCATGAACACGGGGTCGCCCTGCACGGAGGCCCAGAGAGATTTCGCGACACTCATCGTCCGATCAACGCGCCGCGCCGCTCGGAAGGTACGTCCTCATCTGAGTGCGATCTGAACGCCGCAAGCGGGTGGCGGGAATCGAACCCGCGTAGCCAGCTTGGAAGGCTGGAGCTCTACCATTGAGCTACACCCGCGCGCGGCTAGCGTAGCGGGATGCACTTCTCGGCGGAGGCCGTCGCGCTCGCGCCGGCGCTCGCACTCGCGTACGCATTGCTCGTACGCCGGCGCAGCCCGTCGCGTCTGCAGGTGACGGCGGCTGCGGCCGGCATCGCGCTCGTCTTTCTCGCGTTCTTCACGCAGCTGCAGCCGCTCGCGCTGCACACGTTCCTCTGGGCGCACCTGCTGCAGAATGTCGTGCTCGCCGAGTGGGCTCCTGCTCTGCTCGTCTTCGCGATCCCGTCAGCCGTTGCCGCGCGGGTGCGCGTGCCGCCGCTCGCGGCGCTGCCGGTCTGGGTTGGGACGTACTTCGCCTGGCACCTGCCGTGGGTGTACGACTTCGCGCTGCAGCATCCGCACTCGGTGCTCCACGTGGAGCACGCGACGTATCTCGCGGCCGGGGTCGCGTTGTGGTGGCCGGTCGTCCACGGCCCCCGCTCGGCGGGCGCGAAGGCCGCGTACCTCTTCGCGGCGTTCGTGCTCGCGTCGCCGCTCGGCCTGCTGCTCGCGCTGATCCCCCGCCCCATCTACTCCTTCTACGAGCACGCGCCGCGCACGTGGGGGCCCGGCCCGCTCGTCGACCAGCAGATCGCGGGCGTGACGATGGCGCTCGAGCAGGCCGTCGTCTTCTTCGCGGCGTTCACGTACTTCCTGCTGCGCTTCCTGCGCGACGAGCAGGCCGAGGGGCTAGCTCTTGGCGGGCGCGGCTGACCCGCCGCGCAGCACGCGGCTGCGCTCGACCTCGGCGTTGATCACCGCGCCGAGCAGCAGCGCCATCCCGGTCAGCCAGAGCCACGTGAGCATCACGATCACCGCCGACAGCGTGCCCCACGTCTTGTTGTACGACCCGAAGCTCGACGTATAGACGGCGAAGAGACCCGAGAACGCGAGCCACAGCAGCACCGCGACGAGCGAGCCCGGCGTGATCAGCTGCCAGCGCCGGTGCGCGACGTCGGGCCCGAGATAGAGCACGACGGCGAACGCGGTGAGCAGACCGAACAGCAGGACGGGCCACTGCACGACCCACCAGATCCAGTTGAGCGCGTTCCCGGCCGAGCCGATATGCGACGCGATCACCTTCTCGACCGCCGGCCCGAACAGGAGCAGCACGGCGACGAGCACGAATGCGAAGCCCATCGCGACGACCATCTGCAGCGCGACGAGGCGCTTGCGCACGAAGCTCCGGTGATCCTTCCGCTCGTACGCGATGTTGATCGCGGTCATGTAGCCGCTCATCGCACCGGTCGTCGACCAGATCGCGAGCACGAAGCCGACGACGGTCATGACGACGCTCGACGCCGGATGTGCGTCGAGGTTCTTCAGCGAGCTGCCGAGCAGCGAGGTCGCCTGCGCGGGAAGCACCGTGGAGAAGTGCCCCATCAGACTCGTGATCGCGCCCTGCCCCGCGACGAGCGTGAAGACGCCGACCGCAACGAGCAGAACCGACGGGATCGCGAAGAACGTCCCGTACGCGAGCGCGGACGCGAGCATCGGCCCGTTGTCCGCGAGGAACGCCTTGCCCGAGCGGGCGAGCACGGCCTTCCAGTCGGCGAACGTGAGGTCGCGCAGGCGCGGGTCGGCCAGCTTCGGCTCCGCGGGCTCGGGACCGCCGCCGTCGAGCGGCGCCTCGTCGGGCGCCGGGCGTTCGAGCTGGTCGCGCAGCTTCACGAAGCGTCAACGCTACTCCGCTCGAATCGGATGCGGTGGGATGGTATGACCCCACGATGGAGACGCACGATCTCGTGATCGTCGGAGCGGGCGCCGCCGGTCTTGCGACGGCCGCACTGCTTCGCCGCACGGGGCGCGAGCCGATCCTGCTCGAGGCCGGCCCCGAGCCCGGCGCGGCGTGGCGCGACCGCTACGACCGGCTGCGCCTCCACACCCCGCGACTCCTGTCGGGGCTCCCGGGCCGGCGCATCCCGCGCCGGTTCGGCCGCTGGGTCCGGCGCGACGACCTCCTCGCGTACTTCCGCGACTACTCCGAAGCCGAAGAGCTCGACGTCCGCACCGGCACGCGCGTCGACCGGATCGAGCGCGACGGCGACGCGTGGCGGCTCGAGACGTCGCACGGGCCGCTGCGCGCGGCGACCGTGATCGTCGCCACCGGGTACAACGGCGCGCCGTTCACTCCCGACTGGCCCGGCCGCGAGAGCTTCACCGGCGAGCTCGTGCACTCGACCGCGTATCGCAATCCGGCGCCGTATCGCGACCGCGACGTGCTCGTCGTCGGCGTCGGCAACTCGGGTGCCGAGATCGCGACGGACGTCGCCGAGGGCGGCGCGGCCCGCACGCGCCTCTCCGTGCGCACGCCGCCGCAGATCCTCCGCCGCGCGACCGCCGGCATCCCGGCGCAGTGGATCGGCATCGCGATCCGCAAGATGCCGCCCACATGGGTCGACCCGATCTCGAAGGCGCAGCGCAAGCTCTCGATCCCCGATCTCGCCGCACACGGATTGCCGCGCCCCGAGGTCGGCGTGCGCACGTCGTTCATCGCGACCGGCACGACGCCGGTGCTCGATGTCGGGATCGTCGACGCCGTCCGGCACGGCCACGTCGAGATTGTTGCCGCGGTCGAGGGCTTCGACGGCCGGGACGTGCTGCTCGCCGACGGCTCGCGCATCGACCCCGACGTCGTGATCGCCGCCACCGGCTTCCGCGCGGGCCTCGACGGCCTCGTCGGGCACCTCGGCATCCTCGACGCGCGCGGCCTCCCGGTCGAGACCGACGGCGTGCCGGCGCTGCCCGGGCTCTGGTTCGTCGGCTTCAAGCCGACGCTCGGCGGCCAGCTCCGCGAGGGCAGCATCGCAGCCCGCGCGGTCGCGGCGGCCGTCGCCACGAGCTCGTAGTCGGGACGGCAGGATTCGAACCTGCGGCTTCCGCCACCCAAAGGCGGCGCTCTACCAGGCTGAGCTACGTCCCGTCACGCGCAGTCTAGGCGCGGCGGCTGCCGGCGAACGCCGCGACGGAGTCCGATAGGTTCGACCCATGGCGACGATGTGGCCGGCAGGCGAGCAGCCGCGCGTGCGCAAGCCGCTCGTGGGCTACGTCATGGTCCTCGTCGCGGCGACGCTCTTCGGGGTCAACGGCTCGGTCGCCAAGGTCGCGCTCAGCTCCGGGCTGTCGTCGCTGCGTCTCACCGAGGCGCGCTGCGCGGGTGCATGCGCGGGATTGATGCTGTTCGCGTTCGTGCGCGACCGTGCGTCGCTGCGCATCCGGCGGGACCAGGTGCTGCGGCTCGCGGTGTTCGGCGTCTGCGGCGTCGCTCTCGTGCAGCTCTTCTACTTCCTCGCGATCCACCGGCTCGACATCGGGATCGCGCTGCTCATCCAGTACCTCGGCCCGCTGCTCGTCGCGATCTACGCGCGCACGTTCGGCCACGAGCGCGTGCGCCGCCGCATCTGGGCCGCGCTCGCGCTCTCGCTCACCGGTCTCGCGCTGATGGTCGAGCTCTGGAACGGCGTCTCGCTCGACGGGCTCGGCGTCGCGTTCGCGCTCATCTCGGCCGTGATCTTCGCGGGCTACCTGCTGCAGGCCGAGCACGAGGTGGCGACGCGCGACTCCGTGTCCCTGATGGCGTGGGGATTCTTCTTCGCGACGATCTTCTGGACCGTGGCGCAGCCCTGGTGGAGCTTCCCGGCCGGCCGCGTCGCGCGCACGGTGTCGCTGCAGGGCCACCTCGCCTCGTGGCACCTGCCGGTGTGGGCGCTCGTCCTCTGGGTCGTCGTGCTCGGCTCGATCGTCCCCTTCTCGCTGATCGTCGCGGCGCTGCGCCACGTGAGCGCGACCCGGGTCGGGATCGCCGCGATGCTCGAGCCCGTCGTCGCGACGATCGTCGCCTGGGCGTGGCTCCGCGAGACGCTCTCGCCGGTCCAGCTCGCGGGCGCCGCGGTCGTCCTCGCGGCCATCCTCCTGGCCCAGACGGCCCGCTGAGCTCAGATCCCCCGAATGGGGGACTGACGCTCTGCTTTTCCGCTGCGAAAGTCGTATTCATGCATCGGAAAACACAGATTTTTGTTGCATTTGCCACTGTTTTCTGCGCGCTTCTCCTCGTCCCGGCGGGCCTTGCCGCCTCGAAGCTCTCGCAGGCCGAGTCGGGGCTCCTGCGGGCGGTCAACGCGACCCGCACGGCGCACGGGCTCCAGCCGCTGCAGGTCGACTCGACGCTCGTCGCCGCCGCACGGTCGCACTCGACCGAGATGCTCCGCGGCGACTACTTCGCCCACGGCGACTTCCGCGGCCGGATGCTCGGCTTCCACGTCCGCGGCCCGGTCGTCGGCGAGAACCTCGCCTGGGGCACCGGCTCGTACGCGGCGGCGGGCACGGTGATCTCCGAGTGGCTCCGCAGCCCGGAGCACCGCGCGAACCTTCTTCGCCCGAGCTTCACGCGCATCGGGATCGGCGCGTCGCAGGGCAGCTTTCTCGGCGCCGCCGGCGCGGTCGTGCTGACCGCGGACTTCGCCGGCCACTAGTTCGACGCTGGGGGCATGTCGTCGGGACGACGAGGGGCGCCGCAGGCGCCCTTCGTCTATTCCGAGTCCATCAGGGTGCGAAGCTCGGTGAGCTTCTCGCCGCGCAGCTCGTCGCGTTCGCCACGCTCGATCCGCGCGAGCAGCTCACGTACGAGCGGCGCGAGCTCGAGCGGGTTGAACGGCTTCGTGACGTAGTCCACGCCGCCGATGTCGAGACCGCGTGCGCGGTCGCGAAACTCGGCGCGCGCGGTGAGGAAGATGATCGGGATCTCGTTCGTACGCTCGTCGTCGAGCAGCTGCTCTGCGACGCGCCACCCGTCGAGCCCCGGCATCATCACGTCGAGCAGCACCACGTCGGGCGTGCGCTCGCGCGCCTGCTCGAGGCCGCTCGGGCCGTCGGCGGCTTCGAGCACCTCCATACCCTCGGCTTCGAGGTTGACGCGGCAGAGCAGCCGGATCGGTGCCTCGTCGTCGATGACCAGCACACGCGTCATTGCCTCGTCACTCACGTCGGCTATACCCGATCCTTTCCCGCGTCACTCGTCTTGCGCCCGCGGGATGACGCGAGCGGAAGCTCGAAGGCGAATGTCGAGCCTTCCCCTTCGTGCGACTCGACCCAGATCCTGCCGCCCATCGCGGCGACGAGGCCCCGCGCGATGAAGAGGCCGAGCCCCGTCCCGCCCGCGCCGACCCGGGAGACGACGCCGGCGCCGCGGTAGAACTTGCGGAAGATCTGCTCCTGGTCCGCCTGCGGGATGCCGATCCCCTCGTCCGCGACGCTCACGAGCACGGTGTCTCCCTTGCGCGAGGCACCGACCGTCACCGTGCCGCCGCTCGGCGAGTACTTCAGCGCGTTGTCGAGCAGGATCGAGAACACCTGGCGCAGCTTGTCGGGGTCGGCGCTCGCGGCGACCGGCTCTTCCGGCAGGTCGACGACGAAGCGATGGCCGCCGGCGGCGGCGCTCTCCCGCACGGCCTGCACCGCGTGACCGGCGACGTCACCGACGTCGGTCGGCGCGAGATTGACCTGCAGGTCGCCGGTGTCGAGCCGCGCGACGTTCAGCAGCGCGTCGACGATCGCCGTCAAGCGCTGCGACTCGGAGGCGATGTAGCCGAGGAACGTGAGCCGTTCCTCGTCACCGAAGATCACGTCGCGGCGCAGCAGCGTCTCGGCGAAGCCGTAGATCGACGTGAGCGGCGTACGGAGCTCGTGCGACACCGTCGAGACGAAGTCGGATTTCATCTGCTCGACGAGCCGATCGGCGGAGATGTCGCGGAACGCGAACACGCGGCCCGACACCGCGCCGGCGGGATCGCGCATGATCGCCTCGGTCACCGAGAGCAGCACCTCTTCGCGCCCGCGCATGATCGGGACGACTCGGTCGCCTTGCGGCGACTCGGTGTCCGACTCGAGCGTCCGCTGCAGCACCTCGGTTGGCGTGCGGGCGAGCGCGTCGGCGGACGGAACCCCTGTGATCTTCTCCGCGGCGGCGTTCCAGAGCACGACCTTCCCCTCACGGTCGACGGCGACGATGCCGTCGGCGATGTTCGCGAGGATCGCGAAGCTCCGTTCCTTCTCGAGTGCGACGCGCTGGTAGAGCTCCGCGTTCGACAGCGCGGCGGATGCGCTCGCCGCGAGCGCGAGCATCGCCTCGACCTCGTCGTCCCGCCACGGCCGCGGCTCGGCGGCGTAGACGGCGAGCACACCGAGCGGTGCGCCCTCCGGCCCCGCGAGGGGGACGCCGAGGTACGCCGCGTTGCCCGCGCCGAGCATCGGATCGAGTGCGCGGAGGCGCGGGTCGCCGCCCGCATTCTCCAGCGCGACCGGCGAGCGCGACTGCACCACGTCGCCCGAGAGCCAAGCGTTCGCGGGGCTGCGCGAGTCGAGTGCGCCCTCCGCGCCGGAGCCTTCGGCTGCGCTCACCACGAGCTCGTCGTCGACGAGCACGCGGATCGCGCACGCGTCGGCGTTCACGAGTGCCGGCGCCTGCTGCACGACCTCCTCGAGAACCGCAGCCGGATCGAGCTCGGTGGTGAGAAGCCGCCCCGTGCGGGCCAGCTGCTGTGCGAGTGCGCGTGCGCCGCGCTCCGCCTCGAAGAGCTCGCTGCGCTCGAGCGCCCCGCGGGTCGCATCGGCGAGGTGCCGCGCAAGCTCGAGGTCGTCTTCGCTGAACACGCGCTCCTCCGGGAAGAACGCGATCACGAGACCGCCGCCCTCGTCGCGCGGAGCATCGACGGGGATCGAGAGCAGCGAGCCGTAGCCCGCGCCGGTGGCTGCGGCGCGCCACTCGGGTGGGAGCCGGGTGTCGCCGTCGAGCGCCGGCGCCGCGAGCACGCGCGCGTGCGCCGCGGCGCGGCCGAGCGCGCCCGCGTCGTCGTCGACGGCGAGCTGCGCGGCCAGCTCACCGGGAAGGTCGTGCGCGCCGGCGAGCTGCAGCCGTCCTGCCTGCGGCATGAGCACGGCGGCGGCGGCCGCGCCGAGCGCATCGGCGGCTGCCTGGGCGACCGCGTCGAGCGTCGCCGCACGCGACAGCGATTGCCCGAGCACCGACGCGATGCGGTAGAAGCCCCGCTGCACCCGCGCCTGCCGCGAGCTGCGCGTGAAGGTCGCGGCGTTGCGCAGCGCCAGCGACGCCAGCCCCGCGAACGCCTCGAGCACGTCGGCCTCCCTCGGCCCGAAGGGCCGCGAGTCGCGACGTCCGACGCCGAGCACGCCCTGGACCTCGTCGCTCCAGCGCATCGGAGCGACGATCGCGTCCGTGAAGCCCTCGTACGCCGGATGCGGCACGCCTTCCGCCAGGTCGCCGTAGTCGGCCGCGACGAGCGGCCGGCCTTCGCGGATCGCGAGACCCGCGAGCCCGCGGCCGACCGGGAACTCGAATCCGACGAGCGACTCGTCGAAGCCGTGCACCGCGGCGCACCGAAGCAGTGCGCGCTCGCGATCGTAGAGATAGCAGTCGGACGCGTCGGCCTTGAGCAGCGTCGCGAGCTCGTCCGCCAGGCGCTGCAGCACCGTCTCGAGGTCGAGCTCGCCGCTCAGGACCTGCGCCGCGCGGAGCAGCGCGGTCTGCTGGCCGAGCCGGTCGCGGTTCTCGGCGAGCAGGCGGCCGAGCCGGATCGTGAGCCCCGCCTCTGCTGCGACGGCCTCCAGCAGGGCGAGGTCGCCGCGCGTCCATGGGCTGCGGGTCGAGCGGTGCGCGGCGAGAACGCCGATCGTCCGGCCCTGCACGACGATCGGCGTCGACGCGGCGGCCCGTGTCCCGATCTCGACGAGATGCTCGACTCCACCGAGCGGCTCCTCGAGATCGGTCGAGTCCTCCACGTCCGAGATCGCGACCGTCCGGTTCTCGCGTAGCGCGAAATCCGAGACGATGAGCCGCGACCGATCGTCGCCCATCGGCTTCACGCCCGGCTCCATCCACTGCGCGAAGACCGGGAAGTGCTCCACGTCGTCACTGAGACGGACGAAGCACCGCATCGCGCCGAGCGCGCGCGCGGTCTCCTCGACCATCGCGTCGAGCGCGCTGTCGAGATCGAGCTCACCCCGCAGGCGGCGTCCGATCGACCCGACGAGACGCTCACGGTCAAGCGCCTCTTCGAGCGCGATCGCCGTCCGCGTCCGCTCGAACGCGATCGTCGCCTCCGAGGCGAGCGCCTGCATGACCGCGAGGTCGTCCGAAGAGAACGCGCGGTGGTCGTCGGTCGCGGCCACCGAGATGACGGCGATCACCCGGTCGTCGCTGATCAACGGCACGAATGCCGCGCTCTTCGCACCGACTTCCTGCGCGAGCCGCGAGCTGATCCGGTTCGAGCCGGAGACGTCGTACACCGCGAAGCCGGCGGCCTCGTACACCGCGCTCGCGATCCCGGACGGCTCGCGCGCGAGGTCGATCTGCACGTCACGCCACCAGGTCAGGTCCTGCCGTTTTGCGCGTGCGAGGTAGCCGCTCGCCTCGCGTGCGTCGTCGGAGACGAAGGTGAGCGCGGCGAAGCCGACATCGAAGAGCGCGCCGATCTCGTCGAGCAGCGCGCGGGCGACGCCCTCGACGTCGGTGGTCCGGGCGAGCTCGCCGGCGATCCTGCGCAGGCTGTCGAGCTCGCGCGTCCGCCCGTCCGCGGGGTCGGCGCCCCGCTCGGCCGCCCCGCGCACCGACCAGGACCGGAACGCGATCCCGGCGAGGAGCCCGACCACGAGCGCGCCGAGGAGGGCCGCGGCGCTCTCCCACGCGAGCGCGAGGCCGTTCAGACCGACGAGGGACGAGTCGATTGAGGTCATGCTGGGCGACGTGATGATACGGAGCCGCGCCGGTCGGGGCGAGGCCGATTTCCGGCCTTTTCCGGCGGTCGAGCCGGATTCCTGCCCGTTGCAAAGATGGGCCGTCCGGCCCATTGTCGGCCTTCGGGCAGCCCGCTAGCGTCCCTGCCACTGGGCGATGCGAACCGCGGCGCGCGTACCTGGTCTCATAGCCCCGCGGTGAGCAACTTGAGAGAGCCCGTCGCGACGACCCCCCCGAGCGGCGGGCTTTCTCATTTTCCGATAGCCCTCACCTGACGTTCACAGGTGGCGGCTATTCTGGCCGCGCTTTGGTGAAGCGTGTCCTTTTGGCCTCGCCGCGCGGCTATTGCGCCGGCGTCGAGCGGGCCGTCGAGACGGTCGAGCGGGCTCTCGCCCTCTACGGCGCACCTGTGTACGTCCGCAAGCAGATCGTCCACAACTCGCACGTGGTGCGCGAGCTCGAGACCCGCGGCGCGATCTTCGTCGACGCGGTCGAGGACGTGCCCGTCGGTGCGACGGTCGTCTTCTCGGCGCACGGCGTGTCGCCCGCGGTGCGCGACGCCGCCGACGCGCGCGGGCTGACCGCGATCGACGCGACGTGCCCGCTCGTCACGAAGGTGCACACGCAGGCGCGCCGCTACGCGGAGGGCGGCTACACGATCGTGCTGATCGGGCACGCCGGCCACGAGGAAGTCGAAGGCACGACCGGCGAGGCGCCCGACGAGACGATCCTCGTGGAGTCGGCCGCAGACGCGGAGGCGCTCGCGCTTCCTGCCGCGACCCGCCTGGCGTACATCACGCAGACGACGTTGTCGGTCGACGAGACGCGCGAGATCGTCGATGTCCTCCGCCGCCGGTTCCCGGGGATCGAGGGGCCGGAGAAGGAAGACATCTGCTACGCGACGTCCAACCGCCAGTGGGCGGTGAAGGAGCTGCTCGGCGAGATCGAGCTGCTCCTCGTCGTCGGGTCGCACAACTCGTCGAACTCGATTCGCCTGGTCGACGTCGCGCACGCCGCGGGTGTCGCGTCGCATCTCGTCGACGACGCGTCCGAGATCGACGAAGCGTGGCTCGACGGCGTCGAGGTCGTCGGCGTCACGTCCGGCGCGTCGGCGCCCGAACGGCTCGTCGACGGCGTGTGCGATTGGTTCCGCGAGCGCGGCGTCGACGACATCAGCGCGTTCAGCTCGGCATACGAAGACGTCGTCTTCAAGCTGCCGGTCGAGCTGCGTCGCGCCGAGCGCTCGGCCGCGTAGAGTCGCGGCCATGCGGCCGCGCCCGGTCCGGCTCGAGCGTCTTCCGGAGCAGTACTTCACGAGGCTGCTCGCGCATGTCGCGGACGCGGCCGCGCGCGACGGCGAGCCGCTCGTCGATCTCGGGCGGGGGAATCCGGACGTGCCGCCGCCGCAGCACGTCGTCGACGCGCTCGATGCGGCCGCGCGGCGGTCGGACACGCACGGGTATGCGCCGTTCTCCGGTCTCGTGTCGTTGAAGGAGGCGGTCGCCGCGCGCTACCGCGACGTGTACGGCGTGACCGTCGATCCCGCGCGCGAGGTGGCGGTGCTGCCGGGCTCGAAGACGGGGCTCATCGAGTTCGCACAGGTGACGGCGGAGCGCGGCACGTCGATCGTGCTGCCGGATCCCGGCTACCCGGACTACCGCTCGGCCGTCGCCCTCGCTGCGGCGGAACATGTCGCGCTGCCGCTCGACGGCGACGGGCGGCCGGAGTGGGACGCGGTCCCCGCGCGGGGCGCCGCCGCGCTCTATCTCAACTACCCGTCCAACCCGGCGTCGGTGTGCGCGCCGGACGGCGTCTTCGAGGAGGCGATCGCGTGGGCGCAGCGGAGCGGCACGTGGGTGCTGCACGACTTCGCCTACGGCGACCTCGTGTTCGGCGGCCGCCGGCCGCAGAGCTTTCTCGCAACGGACGGCGCGCGCGACGTGGGCCTCGAGCTGTTCTCGATGTCGAAGTCGTACGGGATGGCAGGGTGGCGGCTCGGCTTCGCGGTCGGGAACGCGGAGCTCGTCGCGCGGATCGAGGATCTCCAGAACCATGTCTTCGCCGGCGTCTTCACGGCGGTGCAGGAGGCGGGCGTCGCGGCGCTGACGGGGCCGCAGGAGTCGGTCGAGGAGCGGCGTGCCTTGTACGAGCGGCGGCGTGACCGGGTGGTGGCGGCGATCCCGGGCGCGCGGTCGGAAGGCACGTTCTTCGTCTGGCTCGAGCTGCCGGACGGCGTGACGTGCGAGCGGCTGCTCGAGGAGCACCGCGTCGCGCTCGCGCCGGGCGAGGGTTTCGGCGAGCGCGGCCGCGGGCGTGCGCGCCTGTCGCTCGCGACGCCGGACGACCGGCTCGACCTCGGGCTCGAGCGGCTCGCGGCAGCGTTTTGCTAGTGCGTGCGCAGATGCTCGAGGAGCCCGCGCTTGCGCCGCGGCGCCGTCGCCGCCAGGAACTCCGCGAGCCTGACGCTCTCCTCCTCGTCGAGCGACACGGCGGCTTGCGCGACGCCGTCGTCCCACACGCTGAAGCGCACCTGCGGATCCTCGCCGTAATAGCGCGACACCCGCAGCGCGCGACCGCCGCCTTCGGGATACCCGCGGAAGAACTCGACGATCTTGCGCCGCTGCGCCGCGCCGCACCAGGGACAGAAGCGATACCTCGCCTCACTCTGCCTCCCGCACGCAGCACACGCGGTCACCGGCTCAACCTATTCCCGAGCCTCGCTTTTCGCAATCCCGACGGCCCCGCTTCCGTCCACGCGGAGCTCCACCGCGAGCACCTCGCCCTTGATCCAGTCGGCATGACGATCGACGAGCTCGGCGTAGTCCGCCGGCACCGTGAGGACGATCCGATCGGTCAGCTCGAGGCCTTGCTCCTTGCGCATCGTGTTGACGAGCCGGATCAGATCGAGCACGCGGCCCTCGAGCAGCAGCTCGTCGTCGAGCGACGTTTCGAGCGCGACCGTGACGCCGTCCGCGGCCGCGACGGCCCAGCCCTCGCGGCCGCCGCGCTCGACGAGCACCTCGTCGGGCTCGAGCTCGTGACCGGCAGCGCGGAAGCGCCCGCCGCCGAGCTCCTCGAACGCGCCGGCCTGCAGCGCCTGCTGCACGTCGCGGAGCTCCTTGCCGAGCCGAGGGCCGAGCGCCGGCAGGTTCGGCTTGACGCGTAGCTCCGCGTCGACCTTGTCGAACGTGACGTCCTTGACGCGCACCTCGTCGGCGATCTCGTCGGCGTACGCGCGAGCGCCCGACGCTCCCTCGACCACGAGCGTGCGCAGCGGCTGGCGCAGCTTGAGTCCCGACGCCGAGCGCGCCTGGTGCGCGAGCGTCACGACACGCCGCACGTCCTGCATCTCGTCGAGCAGCGCACGGTCGGGCTCGGCGGCCTCCGGCCACGGCGCGAGATGTACCGACTCAGGCCCGTCCGGCACGAGATTGCGCCAGAGGTGATCCGTGAGGAAGGGCATCACCGGCGAGAGCATGCGCAGCGTTTGGACGAGCGCATACCAGAGCGTGCCCAACGCGACATCGTCACCGTCCCAGAAGCGCGGCCGCGTGCGGCGGATGTACCAGTTCGAGAGATCGTCGGCGTACGCCTCGTACAGCGCGATGACCTCGTCGCTGCGGAACCGCTCGTACGCCTCCGTCGCGTCGGCGACGAACGCATGCGTCCGCTCGATCAGCCAGCGGTCGAGCGCCTTCAGCTCGCCGGACGGCTCCAGCTCCGACCACGACGGCCGGAAACCCCGGATGTTCGCGTAGGCGACGAAGAACGAGACCGAGTTCCAGAACGTCAGCAATTCGCGGCGGATCTCCTCCGCCGGGCCGAACCCGAACAGCAGGTTGCGCTCCGGCGACTGCGCGCAGTACTGCCACCGCATGACGTCGGCCCCCATACGTGCGAACGCGTCCTCGAGGGGGATGGTATTCCCCCATGAACCGTGCATCTCGCGGCCCGTCTCGTCGAGCATCTTCTCGTACCCGAGCACGCGCTTGAACGGCGCGCGGCCGGTGAGCACGACCGACATGAAGAGCTGCGAGTAGAACCAGAGCCTGATCTGCTCGCGCATCTCGGACACCCAGTCGGCCGGGAACCACTTCTCCCAGTACGCGTGGTCCGGGAGGTCTGCGTGCGTCAGGCCCTTCGCAGCGCCGGTCGCATAGCCCTGCGAGACGCGCTCCGCGTTCTGCCAGCCGAGGGTCGCGAACGGGACGATCCCGGCGTCGAGCCAGACGTCGCCGACCTCCTTCACACGCTCCACCGCCTCACCGCACTGTTCGCACGACACGGGCACGCGGTCGATCCACGGCCGACGCAGCTCCTCGAGCTGGTCGAGGCCGCGCATCGCGCGCGACTGGAGCTCCGCCTTCGAGCCGATCACGTTCAGATGCCCGCACGCGCAGGGATAGAAGGGCAACGGCAGACCGTAGTAGCGGCGGCGCGAGATGTTCCAGTCGCCCATGTTGTTGAGCCAGTCGTCCATGCGCTTCCCCATGTACTCCGGCGTCCACTCGACGGTCGCGTTCGCGTCGAGCATCGGCTGCCGCAGATCCTTTACCGAGATGAACCAGTCGTCCGCGAGCCGGAAGATGAGCGGCGTGTGACACCGCCAGCACTCGGGATAGCGGTGTTCGTGCAACCCCGCTTCGAGGAGCACGCCCTTCTCCCCGAGTTCGCCGATGATCTGGTCCGCGGCCTCGACTGTCGAGAGCCCGTGCAGCCAGCCGTAGTCGTCGTAGAAACGACCCGACTCGTCGACCGGCGTCAGCACGGGCAGGTCGTTGACACGCGAGAGCTCGAAGTCCTCCGCACCGCAGCCCGGAGCGATGTGCACGACGCCGGTGCCGTCGTCGAGCGACACCTCATCCCACGGGATCACGCGGTGCTCGACCGATGCGCCCGGCGGGAGGTCGTCGAACGGCCCGCGATAGCGCCAGCCGACGAGGTCCGACCCGGGTTTCTGCTCCTCGAACGTCTCGTCCGGGTAGCGTGCCGCCGCGACCCACTCGCCGTTCGCGCGCCGGCCGTATTGCGCTTCCGGATTCACGGCGGCCGCGACGTTCGCGGGAAGCGTCCACGGCGTCGTCGTCCAGATCACGAGCGCCTCGCCGTGGCGATCCAGTAACGGGAAGCGGACGTACAGCGACGGGTCGGCGCGGTCGACGTACGACCCGATGAGCTCGTGCTGCGAGATCGACGTCCCGCAGCGCGGGCACCACTCCGTCGATCGATGGCCCCTGTACAGCCACTCCCGCTCGTGCACGACCTTCAGCATCCGCCAGACGTACTCGATGTTCGTATCGCTGAACGTGAAGTAGTCGTTGCCCCAATCCATCCACTGACCGAGTCGCTTCGAGCCCTTCCAGATCTCGTCCGCGGACCGCACCACCGCGTCGCGGCACTTGCGCGCAAAGTTCTCGAGCCCGTACTCCTCGATCTCCGGCTTCGAGTTCAGCCCCAGCTCGTGCTCGACCCCCACCTCGATCCAGAGGCCCTGGCAGTCGAAGCCGTTCTGGTAGCGCTGGTCGAAGCCCCGCAGGGCCCAGAAGCGCTGGAAGACGTCCTTCAGCGTCCGGCCCCAGCCGTGGTGGACGCCGAGCGGCTTGTTCGCCGTGACGGGGCCGTCTATGAAGGAGAAGGTCGGGCCGCCGCGGTTGCGCTCGCGCAGCTTGCCGAAGATATCCTGGGCCTCCCACCAGGCCAGGACCTCCTCCTCCAGGCCGGCGTGGTCGGGCACCGTCGGAAGCGGCTGGAAGACTTGGTCGGCCATCGGGAAGCGAAGTGTAGAGAGCGACGTTCTCTCTTATGGAGATCGGGTAAGCGGTCCCCTCATGTCCCACGAAAGGAACAGCTGAATGGCAACTGACGTCACCGACGCGACCTTCGACACCGAGGTCCTCCAGAGCGGCCAGCCGGTCCTCGTCGACTTCTGGGCAGAGTGGTGCGGCCCCTGCCACGCGGTCGCGCCCGTGCTCGAGAAGATCGCGCAGGAGCGGAGCCTGAAGCTCGTCAAGGTCAACATCGACGAGAACCAGGATCTGGCGCTGCGCTACGGGATCCAGTCGATCCCGAACATGGTCCTCTTCGAAGGCGGAGAGCCGAAGGCCTCGGCCGTCGGCGCGATGCCGAAGGGGATGCTCGAGCGCTCGCTCGGCCTCGCCGAGACTGCGGCCTGAGAATCGAAGGGGCGCTCCGGCGCCCCTTCATCTCTCTCCCTCAGTTCTCGTCGGTCTCGAGGAACGCGAGGAAGGCCGCGTGCTTCGAGAGGAAGTCCTCGATCTCGGCGACGCCCGCGCCGGCCCAGTCCTCGAGCCAGCTCTCGGCGAGGTCGTCCTCGATGCGATGGAGTCCACGTTCGCTCATGGCGGAATGATCGACGGGGATGTCCGGATCAGCCATGGGCCGTTCGGCTCAACTTGCGGTCGGCGAAGGCCTACCCGTGCGGCTAGCGTAGGCCCGCCGTGGGCCGTTTCCTTTTGATCAACCCGCGGTCCGGCGACTCGTCGCCCGGCCCCGAAGAGCTCGCCGCCGCTGCACGCGCGCGCGGCGTCGAGACGCACGTGCTCGCGGATGGCGACGACCCGGGCGAGCTCGCACGAGCCTCGGACGCAGCCGTCGTCGGCGCCGCCGGAGGCGACGGCTCGCTCGCCGCGGTTGCGCAGGCGGCACTCGACACGGACGCGGCGTTCGTCTGCATCCCGTTCGGGACGCGCAACCACTTCGCGCGCGACGTCGGCCTCGACCGCGACGATCCGCTCGGCGCACTCGCCGCGTTCGACGACGACGCGGTCGAGCGGCGCATCGACGTCGGCCGCGTCGGCGACCGCCTCTTCCTCAACAACGTCTCGCTCGGCGCGTACGCGCGGCTCGTGCACCGTCGCGAGCACCACCGGCGCCGCGAGGACGCGCTCTGCGGCATCCGGGCGCTGCTCAAGACCGCACGGCACCGGCATCACCTGCACGCGCGCGCGAACGGCGAGGCGATCTCCGCACGCGTTCTGCTCGTCGGCAACAACCGCTACGAGCTCGACCTGTTCACGCTCGGAAACCGCCGGTGTCTCGACGCCGGCGAGCTGCACGTCTGCGCCGCGGCCGGCTGGCTGCCGCGCGCGTGGGACGAGCGCGTCGGCCCGCGCTTCGAGCTCGAGCTCGATCACGCCCGCGTGCATGCGGCGATCGACGGCGAGCCGACGCTGCTCGAGCCGCCGTTCGAGATCGAGTCGCTCCACCGCCGGCTGCGCGTCCTCCTGCCCGCCGGCGCGGCAGGATAGGAGACGCATGCCCCGCTCGTCCGCCACCCAGCACGAGCTCGCGCGCGTGGAGCTGCTCGCCGGGCTGCCGGGCCAGACGCTCGCGCAGCTCGCCAAGCGGATGGAGCGGGAGGAGATCGCGCCGGGCGCGGTCGTCGTGCGCGAGGGCGAGCCGGGCGACCGGTTTTACGTCGTCTTCGCAGGGATGCTCGCCGTGTCGCAGCGCGACCGCGGCGGCCAGAGCCTGCTTCGCCCCGGCGCGTACTTCGGCGAGGTCGCGCTCGCCATGGACGTGCCGCGCACGGCGACCGTGACGGCGATCACGCCGGCCGTCGTCGCGAGCTGCGACCGCGCGACCTTCGACGAGTTCCTGCGCCCGCTCTTCGCCGACGACGACTAGAGGCTTGCGAGCACTGCGTCGGAGAAGCGCGGCCAGGCGTCCTTCGCCCAGTCGCCGAACTCGCGGTCGGTGAGCACGCAGCACGCGGCGCCCGCGTCGGGATCGACCCAGATGAACGTGCCGGCCGCGCCGAAGTGCCCGAACGTGCGCGGCGAGTTGTGCGCGCTCGTCCAGTGGGGAGACTTGTCGTCGCGCAGCTCGAACGCGAGCCCCCAGTCGTTCGGCGTCATGCGGCCCCAGCTCGGGAGCACGCCGTCGAGCCCCGGGAACTGCACCGATGTCGCCTCCGCGAGCGTCTCCGCTGCGACGAGCGTCGGCGCGAGCAGCTCGCCGCCGAGCCGAAGCAGATCGTCGAGCGGGCCGCGGTAGCCCCACGCCGGCGAGCTGACGAGCTCTCCGGCGAGTCCGAGCGGCCCGAGAACGGCGTCGGCGAAGTAGTCGGCGAACGGGATGCCGGCCCGCGCCGCGACGAGCTCCGCGGCGGCCTCGACCCCTGCGTTCGAGTAGATCCGCCGCCGCTCCGGCGCCGTCAACGGCGGCCCCTCCTCCGGCCCGAGGCCGGACGCGTGCGCGAGGAGATGCCGGAGCGTCGATCCGGGCGGCCCCGCCGGCTCGTCGAGGTCGACGGTTCCCTCCTCGACCGCGACGAGCGCCGCGAGCCCGGTGAGGAGCTTCGTCACGGACGCCCAGCGAAACGGCAGATCGCGCGGGCCGTGCACGTCGACCGCGCCGTCGCGGCGCACGACGCCCGCCGCCGCGGTGCGCGCGCCCCAGGCGTCGACGGCTCTCAGTGCCTCCACGGCGGGTGATACTAGGCACATGCAGCGTCACCGCCTCATCTCCTCGGGCTCGGCCTGGGAGGAGCGGTACGGCTACAGCCGCGCGGTCGTGGCGGACGGCCGCGTCTACGTCGCGGGCACGGCGCCGATCATGCCGGACGACGCCGACCCGCCCGCCGGCGTCTACGCACAGGCGCAGCGCTGCCTCGAGATCGCCGGCGCCGCGCTCGAGGAGGCCGGCGCATCGTTCGCGCACGTCGTGCGCACGCGTGTCTTCATGACGGATGCGTCGTTTGCGCCCGAGGTGATGCGCGCGCACGGAGAGGTCTTCTCCGAGATCCGCCCCGCGTGCACCGGTGTCGTCGCGCAGCTGCTCGATCCGCGCTGGCTCGTCGAGATCGAGCTCGAGGCGGTGCTCGCGTGAAGCAGATCCACCCGCCGTCGATCACCGGCAAAGGCGGTCGCTTCGCCGACGGCGGCAGCGTGCTCGACCATGCGTTCGGTCAGAGCGACGCGTACACGCTCGGCGTCGAGGAGGAGTACATGCTCCTCGACAGCGAGACGTTCGACCTCGTGCAGCACGTCGACACGGTGCTCGCCGCGGTGCAGGGGCACGAGCTCGAGCAGCGCATCAACTCGGAGCTCATGCAGTCCGTGCTCGAGATCGCGACACCCGTGTGCCATACCGCCGCCGATGTGCGCGAGCAGCTCGTGCAGCTGCGGAGCTACGTCTGCGGCGTCGCGGGCGACCAGGGCCTCCGCGTCGGCTCTGCCGGCACGCACCCGTTCTCGCTCTTCGAGCGCCAGCGGATCACGGCGAAGGACCGTTATCGCGCGCTCGTCGACCAGATGCAGTACATCGCACGCCGCGAGCTGATCTTCGGCCTGCACGTGCACGTCGCCGTCGACGACCCCGAGAAGGCGATCCAGGTCGTGAACGGGCTCATCGCGCACCTTGCGGAGCTTGTCGCGCTGTCGGCGAGCTCGCCGTTCTGGCGCGGCGAGCCGACGGGGCTCGCGTCGTCGCGCCACATGGTCTTCGCAGCGTTCCCACGCTCGGGCCCGCCTCCGCGCTTCCGCGACTACGCGGACTACGCCGAGGTCGTCGGCCAGCTCGAGCGCACCGGCTGCATCGCCGACTACACGCACATCTGGTGGGACATTCGCCTCCACCCGCGTCTCGGCACGATCGAGATCCGGATCTGCGATGCCGTCACGCAGCTCGACGACGTCGTCGCAATCACGGCGTACTGCCAGGCGCTCGTGAAGCACTACTCGGAGCGCTTCGACGCCGGCGAGGAGATCCCGTCGTTCCACCGCATCCTCACGACGGAGAACAAGTGGCTCGCGGCGCGCTACGGGATCGAGGCGCCCGTGATGGATCTCGTCACCGGGCGGCGAAACCGCCTCGCGGTCGCGCACGGGATCCGCCGCACATTGAAGCTGCTCGAGCCGCACGCACGCGAGCTCGGCTCCGAGGCCGAGCTTGCCGGCATCGAGCAGATCCTCCGCCGCGGCAACGGCGCCGACCGCCAGCTCCGCGTGTTCAACGCGAATCGCGACATCGTCGAGGTCGCACGCGAGATCGCGGCGCTGACCGAGATCGCCGCCGTCCCCACCACCGCATAGGCTGAGAGCAATGCTGGCCGTGGGTGACCGGATACCGGAGGCGCGCGTCTGGACGACGCCGCAGGAGAGCGCGACCGTCGGACAGCTCGTCACGGACGGGCCGATCCTGCTCCTCTTCTACCTGTTCGACTGGTCCTCCACCTGAACGCACGAGCTGGAGCTCCTGCGTGACAGGAGCGACGACTTCCGTTCGGCGGGCGTGCAGCCGTATGCGGCGTCGCGCGACTCACCGTGGACGCACGTCGCCTGGATGCAGGCGCTCGATCTCGACGTGCCGCTGCTCTCCGATTGGAACGCGGAGGCGACGCACGGCTTCGGTGTCGCGTTCGACTACCGCGGCCTGAAGGACGTCTCGGAGCGCACGGCCTTCCTGATCGACGCCGACGGCGTCGTCCGCGGAGCGTGGCGGTACGAGGCTGCCGAGCTGCCCGACTTCGACGTGCTGCTCGCCGCCGCACGCGCGCTGTAACTCGCGGGTCCGGCTACATCCCCATCGCGTGGTACCCGCTGTCGACGTAGAGCATCGTCGCGGTGACGTTCTTCGCCCCGTCGCCGAGCAGGTAACCCGCGGCCGCCGCGACGTCTTCGGCGTCGATGTGGCGATGGAGCGGCGCCCGCTCCTCGACGATCGCCTCCATCGTCGGGAAGCCGGCGATCGAGCGCGCGGCGAGCGTGCGGACCGGCCCGGCGGAGATCGCGTTGACGCGGATGTTCTTCGCGCCGAGATCCGAGGCGAGGTAGCGCATCGACGCGTCGAGGGTCGCCTTCGCGACGCCCATGACGTTGTAATGCGGCACCGCCCGCTCGCCGCCCAGGTACGTCATCGTCACGATCGAGCCGCCGCCCGCCTTCTCCATCAACGGCTCCGCGGCCTTCGCGCAGGCGACCAGCGAGTACGCGCTGATGTCGAGCGCCATCCAGAATCGGTCGCGCGGCGTGTCGGTGAAGCGCCCTTCGAGATCCTCCGCAGCAGCGAACGCAACCGAGTGGACGAGGATGTCGAGCTCCCCGTCGAAGGCGGCCCCGACTTCGGCGAAGACGCGCGCGATGTCCTCGTCCGAGCGGACGTCGCACTCGGTCACCAGCGCGGCGTCGACGGTCGCGGCGAGATCGCGGACGCTCTTCTCGATCCGCTCCCCCTGATAGGTGAAGGCGAGGCGCGCCCCGCCCGCGGCAAGGGTCTGCGCGATCGCCCAGGCGATCGAGCGCTTGTTCGCGACGCCCAGGACGAGGGCGCGCTTGCCTGCGAATGGGCCGGCCATCCGCGCGATCCTAACGATGCCGGCCGCACGGACGTCCGCTACCCTCCGCGGACTTGCGCCGCGCGATCCCGCTCCTCGGCTTTAGTGCGGCGCTCCTCTTCGCATTGCCCGCCGCGGCGCGGTTGGAGCCCGTGCAGCGCGGCGTCGGCGAGCGGAGCCTGCCGCGGATCCGGGCGGGAGTGATCCCCGCGACCTCGCCGTCCTCCCGCGTCCGGGTGCTGGCGCGCCTCTCGCTGCCGCCGCTCGCGGCGCAGCTCGGGCGCGGCCTGTATGCGGCCGGCGCGCACAGGAAGCTCGACGTCTCGAGCAGCGGCTCCCGCGCGTATCTGCACGAGCTCGCCGGCGCGCAGTCGCGGGCGGCAATGCTGATCCGCAGCGCGATCCCGGACGCGCGGATCGGCCGCCGCTTCCAGATCGTCCTCGACGCGCTGACCGTCTCGCTTCCCGCCGCGGAGCTGCCGCAGCTCGTGCGCATGCGCGCGGTCACGCGCGTGTACCCGAGCCTGCCGTACACGCTCACGCTCGACCGGTCGCCGTCGATCATCGGCGCCGACGTGATCCGCCGCGAGCTGGGGGCCGACGGAACCGGCATGAAGATCGCCGTGATCGACGACGGCATCGACCAGACCAATCCGTTCTTCGACCCGAGCGGCTTCTCATATCCCGCCGGATTCCCCAAGGGCTCGACGAAGTGGACGACGCCGAAGGTGATCGTCGCGCGTGTCTTCCCGGGGCCGAACGCGGGCGCTGCGGGACGGCTCGCCGTCGATCCGAGATCGTCGTTCCATGGGACGCACGTCGCCGGCATCGCCGCCGGCGACAGCGGCACGACCGCCCCGGCGGGTGCCGACCATCCGACGGTGACGGGCCTGAGCGGCGTCGCGCCGCGCGCGTGGCTCGGGAACTACCGTGTCTTCACCGTGCCGACGCCGATCGGCCACGTCGCGAACACGCCGGAGATCGTCGCCGCGTTCGAGGCCGCCGTGCGCGACGGCATGGACGTCATCAACTTCTCCGGCGGCGGCCCGCAGACCGACCCGGCGAACGACGCGATGATCGAGACGATCCACAACGTCGCCGCTGCAGGTGTCGTGCCGGTGATCGCCGCCGGCAACGACCGCGACGACTTCGGCCTGGGATCCGCGGGCTCGCCCGGTACTGCGCCCGATGCGATCTCCGTCGCCGCCGTCTCGAACTCGCACGTCTTCGCGCCCGCGCTCGACGTCTCCGCGCCCGGCGCGCCCGACATCGTCAAGGGCATCCCGTTCCTCGGCGCGAACGGCGAGCGAGCGCCGGCGGAATGGGCGTCGTCGGACCACGCGCTCGTCGACGTCGGCTCGATCGTCGGCGTCGACGGCAACCCGGTCGAGCGGCACCTGTGCGGGCCGCCGAACGACCTCGCGTCGACGCACGGGGAGCTACCGCCGGGCTCGCTCTCGGGTGCGATCGCCCTCGTCGTGCGCGGCCTGTGCCCGTTCACGACGAAGGTCGAGCAGGCGCGCGACGCAGGCGCGATCGGCGTGATCTTCTCGGACAACCGGCAGGGCGAGGCGAACGGCATCCCGGCGCGGCTCGACCTCCCGGGAGGGATGATCGCGAACCTCGACGGCGACCACCTGCGCGCGTACCTCGCCGCCCACGGCGGCCGCACGACGATCCGCGTCGGGAGCGACCCGCTCGAGCTCGAGACGGGGCGAAGCGGCGTGATCACGAGCTTCTCCTCCGCGGGGCCGACCGCATTCGGGCACGACCTGAAGCCGGACGTCTCGGCCCCGGGCGGCCAGATCCTCTCGTCCACGCTCCCGAACACGAGCGCGTCGCGGTTCGCGGTGTTCGACGGCACGTCGATGGCGACGCCGCACGTCGCCGGCGCCGCGGCGCTGCTCCTGCAGCTGCACCGCTCGTGGACGCCCGCACAGGTGAAGTCCGCGCTCGTCTCGACCGCCGCGCCGGCGTGGGCCGACACCGCGCGCACGCAAGAGGCTCCCGTGACCCTCGAGGGCGGAGGCCTCGTCTCGCTTCCGGCCGCAGCCGACCCGCGGCTCTTCACCGACCCGGTGTCGCTCTCGTTCGAGGACGTCACGGTCACGAACGGCGCGGCGAGCCGCGGGCTGCTCCTCCGGCTCACCGACGCAGGCAACGGCGCCGGCACCTGGCGGGTCGAGCTGCAGCCGCAGGCCGCGACCTCCGGTGCGTCGATCGACCTCCCCGGCGCGGTCAGCGTGCCGCCGGGCGGCGAGGCAGACGTCGCCGTCGTCGCGCGTGCGGCCGCCGGCGCGCCGCAGGGCGAGGACTACGGCTTCGTCGTCCTGACCAACGGCGCCGTGACGCGGCGAGTCCCGTACTTCTTCCTCGTCGACCACCCGGCGCTCGCCGGCGCCCCGGTGCTGCAGCTGAAGAAGACCCAGCGCGGCGACACGCGCACGGGCACCGATCGCGTCGACACGTATCGCTACCCGGTCGCGCCGTTCGGCAACACCCCGGATGCGCCGGTGATGATGGAGACGGGTGCCGAGACGGTCTACGAGACGCTCATTGCGGCGCCGTCGGTGAACTCCGGGGTCGCGATCACGTCGCAGTCGAACGGCGCGCGAATCGACCCGTTCTACCTCGGCGCAGAGGACGAGAACACCGTGCAGGGTTTCGCAGGAACGCCCGTGAACGTCAACGCGCTGACGTACGACTACCTCGTCGACGTCGGAGCCGCAGGAGCAGCGTTCCCGCGCCAGCAGCGATTCTTCGTCGCCGTCGACTCCGGCCGCGACCGGTTCGACGGCTCGAGCCAGGCGGGCAGCTACACGCTGCGCTCCTGGGTGAACGACGTCACGCCGCCGTCGGTGCAGCTGCTGACGACGCGCGTGGCGGCCGGCCGGCCGCTGATCGTGCTGCGCTCGCTCGACACGCAGTCCGGTGTCGATCCGGTGTCGCTGACGGTCGGGTATCACGGCGTCCTCGTCGGCGCCCAGTCGTACGACCCGGTGACGGGTGTCGCCGTGTTCCCGCTCCCGGTGACGGCGCCTGCGCTGGCGGCGGGATCCGTGAAGTTCCGCTTCGTCTCCTCGGACTACCAGGAGGCGAAGAACATCGACACCGTCGGCCCGTCGATCATGCCGAACACCCGTGTCGCGAACGCGTCGGTGGAGGTCGTCCGCGGCACCGCAGTCGACTGGGTCGGCCCTGCGGCGAACGCGTGCCTGTCGGCGCGCTCGCAGCGCCTCGTCGTCGCCGCGAGCTCGACCCGCGGCGTGTCCCGCGTGCGTTTCACCGTCGACGGCCGCGTGGTCGCGGTCATCCGGCACGGGTCGAACGGGCTCTGGGAGACGACCGTCGAGACGGGTCGGCTCGCCCGGGGCAGGCACGTGCTCGTGGCGGTCGCAAATGACGCGAAGGGCGGCGCCGCGTCGGCGCGCCGTATCGTGCGGCTGTGCAGGTAACCCAACGCGTCGCAGTCGTGACCGGCGCGTCGTCGGGTATCGGCGCGGAGCTCGCGCGCGGGCTCGCACGCCGCGGCTGGCATTGCGTCCTGCTCGCGCGGCGCGAGGAGCGGCTGCGCCCGCTCGCCGAGGAGACGGGAGGAGAGTTCGAGCTCTGCGACGTGGCCGACCGGGCGCGCGTCGACGCGGTCGCCGCCCTCGTGCTCGAGCGTCACCCCGAGGTACACCTGCTCGTGAACAACGCCGGGGTCCCGGGGCGCGCGAGCTTCGTCGACGGCGACCCCGACGCGATCGAGAACGTGATGCGGACGAACTACCTCGGCAGCGTCTGGTGCCTCCGGGCATTCCTGCCCGGGCTCGAGGCCGCTGCGCCTGCCGACGTCGTCAACGTCGTCTCCGTCGCCGGCTCCGTGGCGTTTCCTCCGTCGGGGCCGTACTCGGCCTCGAAGCACGCCCAGCTCGCGTTCTCGCGCGCGACGGCGGCGCAGCTCCGGCCGCGGGGGATTCGCGTGCACACCGTGAAGCCCGGCTTCGCCGAGACGGAGGGGTTCCCGCAGGGCTGGCTCCCCGGTCCTGCGCGCCGGCTCGTGGTCGGGCCGGACCGGGTCGCAGGCCACATCCTCGAGTCGGTCGAGCGCGGCTGGGGCGAGACGACGGTGCCGCGCTTCTACGCGCCGGGCGGGGTCATCCAGGCGTTGGTGCCGAATGTCGTCGCCCGGGTGCTGTCGCGATCCGCGCGTCGAACTACAATCGGCTGGCAATGAGTTCCAGCAACGTTCCTGTCGACGACTTCATCGCGGTGGCCGAGTTCCGCGCGGCGCTGCGGCGCTTCCTTCGGAAGAGCGAGCGGATCGCGCACAAGTCCGGCCTGACGCCGCAGCGGTATCTCCTGCTGCTGATGATCAAGGGGTCGCCCGACGGGACGGAGCAGTCGACCGTGACGGCGCTCGCCGACCGGCTGCAGCTCGCGCAGAGCACGGTGACGGAGCTCGTCAGCCGGGCCGAGGAGATCGGCCTCGTCGCGCGTGAGGCGTCGCGTGACGATGCGCGGGTCGCGCATCTGCGGCTCACCCCCGAGGGCGAGCGCCGCCTGATGCTCTCGTTCAGCGGGCTTGCCGCCGAGCGCGATGCGCTCCGCGGCGCGGTCGACCAGCTCGGCTGAGCTCGGCTAGGGCGTCGTCGTCGTCGAGCCGGTGCCCGCCGAGGGGCTCACGATCTGGACGACCTCGCAGTTCTTCACGATGTCGACCGAGTCGACGACGGCGCGATCCCGTCCCGGGCCGCAGTCGATGATGTCCCGCTCGCCGTCTGCCGCGTAGATCGTGTCGGAGCCGGGGCCGCCGAGGATCACGTCGGCGCCGGGGCCGCCGGTGATCACGTCGTTGCCCGGGCCGCCGTCGAGGTGGTCGTCGCCCGCGCCGCCGAGGATCGTGTCGTTTCCGCCGAGACCGAGGATCACGTCGTCGTAGCCGCCGCCGGCGAGATAGTCGCCGCGCGGGGTGCCGACGATCCGCCGGCCCTTGTGGCGCGGCGGAGCCGCGGACACCGGCTCGGAGGCATCGGAGGTCGCGACGAGCGTCCCGTAGCCGTTCTTCGCGGTGATCGCGAGCCGAAGCGTCGAGCCGAGATCGGCCGTCGTCGGGTAGTAGACGACCTTCGTCGCGCCGGGGATGGTGTGGCACGACGCACCGGTCGCGTCGCAACGCTGCCACGCGAGCGAGGTCGTGATCGGCGCGTCGCCGTCGAAGGTGCCCACGGTCGCGGTGAGCTGGCGCCCGATCGACATGGTGCCCGCGATCGTCGGTTGCTGCGTCACGCTGGGTGAGAAGTGCTGCTTGTCGACGACGGGGAAGGTGTGGTTCGTGATCCCCGTGACGGTGCCGGCCGGGTTCGACGCGGTGATGTACACGCGGAGCGAGAGCCCGATGTCGGCGACCTGCGGCGAGTAGCTCGACGTCACCGCGTTCGGGATGGCGACGCACGACGCGAGCGAGCCGACCGGGTCGCAGCGCCGCCACTGGTACGTGTAGGTCAGCGGCGTCGAGCCTTCCCAGGTGCCCGTGTCGACCGAGAGCACCTGGTCGACGATGGTGCTCCCGAGGATCGGCGGCGTGTCGGTCAGGCGCGGCGCGATCGCGGAGACGATCTCGCTCGCAGCGGAGCTCTGGTGCACGGAGGCCGCCGAGTTCGTCGCGGTGACGACGACGCGGATGCGCATCCCGTAGAGCGACGGAGGAATCGTGAAGAAGCTCGAGGTCGCGCCGGGGATCGAGAAGCACGAGCCGTTGAGGGGATCCGCGGCCGGGCACTTCACCCACTGGTACGCGAACGACATCGGGAACGACCCCGACCACGAGCCCGTGATCGCCGAGACGAAGTCGCCGACCATCGGCACGGTGTTCGTGCCGGGCAGGTCGATGTCGGGGGCCACCGTGTTCGACGGCGGGTTGACGGTGCCGGCGAGCGTGATGACCGCGGTCGCACTGGACTGCGACGACGCCGTCGAGCCGGCCGGGTTCGAGGCAGTCACGATCACGCGCAGCTTGTCGCCGACGTCGGCACTGACGACCGCATAGGTCGACGCGGTCGCGCTCGGGATGTTCGAGCAGTTGTTGCCCGCCGAGTCGCAGCGCAGCCATTGATACGAATAACCGGTGGCGGACGCGCCGCTCCACGTGCCGTTCGTCGAGGAGAGCTGCGCGCCGGTCTGGGCCGTGCCGAAGATCGACGGCGCGGAGACCGCGACCGGCGCGACGGTCTGCCACTCGGGCTCGGAGTCCGTCGTGGTGCTGTCGCGCACGCCGGGGGTCTGCCACACGGAACCAGACCCTTGCGTCACGGCGATCTGGCCGCTCGCGTTGACGAGCACGATCGAATCTGTGTCGGGCGACCAGGCCGGTGCGCTGCCCGCGGCGACGAGGTTCGCCGTGCCGCCGCTCGCAGGCACGACGAAGACGTTTGTGCCCGCTTGATAGGCGATGGTGAGGCCGTCGGGCGACCACGCCGGCTTGCTGCCGGTCGCCACCGATAAGGCCGTGCCCGAGCAGTTCGAGATCGTGCACGTCACGATCGAGCCACCGCTCGCGTACGCGAGCTTCGTCGAGTCGGGCGACCACGTGGGATCGGTGCCGGCGGCGATGATCGTGTCCGACGCACCTGCGGTGGTCATCGTGTGCACGTTCCCGCCGTCGTCGAACGCGATCTTCGTCCCGCTCGGCGACCAGGCCGGATCGGCGCCGGTGTGGAGCGCCGCGCTCGTCGTCGTCCCGCAGCTCGACGCAGTGCAGGTGAAGATCGAGCCGCCGCTGACGAAGGCGATCTTCGTCCCGTCGGGCGACCACGACGGGCTCGTGCCCGTGACGACCGTCGTGAGCCCCCCGCTCGTCAGGCGCACGATCGAGCCGCCCTGGACGAAGACGATGTCGCCGTTCGCGCCCGCGCTCGTCGCGCCCAGCGCGCCGCCGCCGAGCGAGAGCACGACGAGGACGAGGCCGGCCGCAAGGGCCACGATGCGGAGGCGGTGTGGGAGCACCGGTACGTTGTATCGGTTGAAACACATAACCGCTAGAGCCCTTTAGGGGGCCCACGCCGGTCCAAGAGATACCAGGCGAGTCGGGCGACGAACGTCTCCGCGCCGTGCGGCGCGAGGGCGAGAGCAGCCTTCCGGGCCCCGCCCTCGCAGCCGGCGAGGTCGAGGTAGGCCCCGAGCGGGCGCCGCTCCTCCTCGTAGCGCTCGCGGACGAGCGCGAGGCCGTTGGCCTCGAAAAGGTGCCTCAGGTCGGCCTCGGGCAGCAGGCGCATGTGGGAGGCGTCCCGCGCCCGCTCGAAGCGGTCGACCGCGAGGGCCTCCAGCGGGTCGGTGGGGGCGATCTGGTCGATCACGAGGACGCGGCCGCCCGGGCGGGCGACGCGGGCGAGCTCCGCGAGCACGAGCTCGGGCCGGGCGACGTGGTGCAGCGTCCGGATCGTCGCGACGAGGTCGAACGACTCCGGCGGAAACGGCAGCGCCGTCGCGTCGGCCTCCACGAGCTCGACGTTGCCGAAGGCCGGCGCGCGTTCGCGCGCGAGCGCGAGCAGCTCCGGCACGCGGTCGACACCGACGACCTCTCGCACGAGCGGCGCGAGCGCGAACGCGAGCGCTCCTGCGCCGGTGCCGACGTCGAGTGCCCGCTCGTCGCCGCGTGGCTGGACGAAGCTCCGCACGTCCTCGGCGAGCTCCGCGGCGCGCGCATCCTGTCGCTCCGCCATGCGGCCGGCGGTTCGCGCGAAGCGGTCAGGCGTCGGTGACGACACGGCGTGCCCTCGTCGGCGCCCTGCTGATGCCGCAGACGAGCTCGTAGTTGATCGTTCCGGCCACGCGCGCGTGGTCCTCGGCCAGCACGCCCTGTCCCATCAGGATCACGGGCGTCCCGAGCGGGAGGTCGCGGTCGAGCTCGACTGCGATCGCATCCATCGAGACGGTGCCGACGACCCGTCGCAGCTCGCCGGCGACGCGGACGAACGTACCCGTCATGTCGCGCCGGAATCCGTCCGCGTACCCGACCGGCACGACCCCGATCCACGTGTCCGTCTCCGCGACGAAGCGCCGTCCGTAGCCGGTGCTCTCCCCGCTCCGAAGCAGGCGCGTCTGCGCGATCTGGCTCGTCCACGTAAGCACCGGCTCGAGGCCGTCTTCCGACGGGTCCGTGCCGAACGGTGACAGGCCGTAGAGCGCGACACCGCAGCGTGCGGCATCGAAGTGGGACGACGGGTACCGGAGTGCGCCGGCGCTGTTCGCGATGTGACGGGTGAGGTGCGAGTACGCATCGGTCGCGGCACGGAAGCGCTCGATCTGCCACTCCGCGTACGCCGCATCGGTGTCGGCGGTCGCGAGATGGCTCATCAGCCCGACGACGTCGGTCGTCGGCACGGGGAGCTCCGACAGTCCCCACCGGCCCATGCCCGTGTCGAGCTTGAGGTGGACGCGCACGCCGGGCGGGATCGCGTCGGTCGCGACGACGAGCTCGAGATACGCGTCGCGCGCCTGCCCCACTTCGAGGTTTCCCGCAGGCCCCATGACGATGATGCGCGCGGTCGTGAACTCCCGGCGGAGCACGAGCCCCTCCGGCACGGTCGCGACGCACAGCGCGCTCGCGCCCGCACCGAGCGCGGCGCCGGCGACATCGGCGGCGCCGTGCCCGTAGCCGTCGGCCTTCACGACGGCCCAGAGCTGCGCGCCGTCGAGCGCGCGCAGAAGCGTGCGGGCGTTGCGCCGCAGCGCACCGAGATCGACTGCGAGCTCGGACCGCATCAGCCGAGGACGCGCGGCAGCGCTTCGATCAGGTCGCTTGCGACGAGCCCCGCGCGCTGCGTCGCCTCCACCGACGCGCGCTGCTGCGCCGCGGCGGCTGCGGCGGCGGCGAGTTGAGGCTCCATCCCCTTCGCGAGGAACGCGGCGACGATGCCGGTGAGCACGTCGCCCGTGCCGGCCGTCGCGAGCGACGGCAGCCCGAGCGACACGACGAGCAGTCCTCGGCCCGGTGCCGCGACGAGCGTGTCCGGGCCTTTCAGCAGGACGACGCAGCCGAACCGGTCCGCGGCCTCGCGCACCGACGAGACGCGGTGGGCCGCGATCTCCTTCGACTCGCGACCGAGCAGCCGGGCGAGCTCGCCCTCGTGCGGCGTCAGCACGCGCGGTGCGGGCCAGTCGCCCGGCTCGAGCTCGAAGAGAGCGTCGGCGTCGACGACCATCGGCAGCTCGACCTCGGCGGTGAGGCGCCGCACGAGCTCCCTCGGGCCGCCGCCGCGGCCGAGCCCCGGGCCGAGCGCCACGGCTGTCGCCTTCGCGGCGAGCTCGAGCACGACGTCGGCTGCACCCGCCCCGACGCGACCGTCCTCGTCCGGCAGCGGCCGCTTCACGGCCTCGAGCAGCCGCTGCTCGAAGACCGGCAGGGTCGACTCCGGTGCGGCGACCGTCACGTAGCCGGCGTCGGCGCGCATCGCCGCGAGCGCGCTCAGCGACGGCGCGCCGGTGAGGCCGCGCGAGCCGCCGACGACGAGCACGTGCCCCGCCGTGTACTTGTTGTCTCCCTCGTGCCGCCGCGGCACGCGGCGCAGTACCTCGGGCCCGACCGCCCGGTGCTCGGTGTCCATCGCGTCGAGGCCGATGTCCTCGACGTGCACGATTCCCGCGTGGAAGCGTCCCGGCGCGACGACGAGCCCGACCTTTCGCCCGTGGAACGTGACGGTGGCGTCGGCGCGAACCGCGTCGCCGGCGATCTCGCCCGTCGACGCGTCGACGCCGGACGGGAGGTCGATCGCGAGCACGCGCGCGGATGACACGTTGATGCACTCGATCAGCGTGGCCGCGTCGTCTCGAGGCCCACCCGAGAAGCCTGTGCCGAAGAGCGCGTCCACGATGGCGTCCGGTTCGCCGAGATCGGTCTCCCCCGCCTTGGCGTCGACGATCCTGACGTCCTTCCCCTCGGCTTCGAGCAGACGCGCGACGATCCGTCCGTCGCCGCCGTTCGAGCCGCCGCCGCAGACGACGGTGAAGCGGTGCGCGCCGGGGAGCACCTGCAGCGCGACCTGCGCAGCCCGCGCGCCGGCGCGCTCCATCAGCTCGGATGCCGTGCCCGGGTAGCCGGGATACCGCGCTTCGGCGGCACGCATCTCGTCGGCCGTGTAGAGACTCTCGAGCTCAGCCATCGGCGACGACGGCAACCGCCTGCGCGAGCTCACGCGAGTGCGTCATCGACAGGTCGATCGCGCCTGCGCCGACGCGCTCGGCCCAGTCGGCGACGCGCCCCGAAAGGTGAACCGACGGTTTCGGCCTCCCGACGATCTCGATGTCCTTCCACGCGAAGGCGCGCGCGACGCCGAAGCCGAGCGCCTTGCCGACCGCCTCCTTGCCCGCGAAGCGTCCCGCGTAGCTCTGCGCCGGATTGGGACGCGACTCGCAGTACTCCTGCTCGTCCGGCGTGAAGCAGCGGTCGCGGAACGCCTCGTAACGCTCGAGCGAACGCCGGATGCGCGCGATCTCGATCAGATCCGTGCCGACGTGGATCACAGATGCTCCTCGATCCAGTCCGGAAGGTTGCCGATCGAAGAGATGATCCCGTCGGGCTGCGTGCGTGCACGCTCGACCGCGTCGGGGCGGAACTTGCCGGTGCGCACGAGCACCGTCTTCATGCCGACGCCCTGCGCGCCCGCCACGTCGCTCTCGAGATCGTCGCCGACCATCCACGCCATGTGCGGGTCTGCGTCGAGCGCCTTGCACGCGGATGCGAAGTACGAGGGGCTCGGCTTGCCGAGCACGACGGCCTCGACACCGGCGGCGTACTCGAGGCCGGCGACGAACGCACCGGCGTCGAACTGCGGCCCGTGCGTCGTCTGCCACCAGCGGTTGCGGTGCAGGCAGTACAGCTCCGCGCCGAGCTCGAGCTCCGCGAACGCACGCGCCAGATTCATGTACGAGAAGACGAGGTTCGTCTCGGGCGTCTCGTCGGCGCCGCCGAGGAGGACCGCGTCCGCGTTGTCGCCGACGAGCTCGATGCCGTCGAGGTCGCCGACGATCGCGTGCATCGTCAGCGCCAGCACACGCTTCCCCTTCAGCGCCTCGACCGCGGCGGCGGCGACGGTCTGGAGCTCGTCGTCGGCGACCTCCAGGCCGAGCGCGGTGAGCTCGGTGAGGAGCTGTGCGCGCGACCGCGTCGTCGTGTTCGTGACGAACCGGAGCCGGTGCCCGTTCTCACGGAGGCGCCCCACGGCCTCGCACGCACCGGGGATCGGGACGCCGGAGACGTGCAGGACCCCGTCGATGTCGAGGAGAATCGCCGCCATGGACGCATCCGAGTCTATTCGCGTCACCCGCACGGTCGTCGTTCCGCCCGGCGAGATCCGCCTGCGCACGTCGCGCTCGAGCGGCCCGGGCGGCCAGCATGCGCAGAAATCCGAGACGCGGGTCGAGGCGATCTTCGACGTGGAGGCCTCGTCGGCGCTCACGGACGCCCAGAAGCGCAGGGTCGTCGCGAAGGCCGGGGCGGTGCTGCGGGCGGTCGCCCAGGACGAGCGGAGCCAGCTGCGGAACAAGGAGCTCGCGGTCGAGCGAGTCGTCGACGCGCTGCGCGAGGCGCTGCGCGTGCCCCGGCACCGGACGCCGACCAAGCCGAGCGCGGCCGCGAGGCAGCGGCGGCTCGACGCCAAGAAGCGGCGCGGCGAGACGAAGAAGCTGCGGCGGCCTCCGGGCGACTAGCCCGCGAACGCCGAGCGCAGGAACGCCGCCTGCGCGCCGTTCGCCGCCGCTGCGATCCCGATCGGGAAGAGGTTGAAGGCGTGGATCCCGTCGGCGTAGACGCCGAGATCGGTCTCGTTGCCGGCAGCCTGCCAGCGCGCGGCCATGAAGAGCGTGTCGTCGAGCAGCGGGTCGGCCGTCCCCACGCTGAAGAGCGCGGGCGGCAGGCCGTGAAGGTCGGCGTACAGCGGCGAGATGTCCGGCACACGCCGCGCCTCCAGATCGATGCCGGGCAGGAAGTTGTCGTTGAACCAGTTCATCCCGTCGTCGGTGAGCACGAGTGCGTCGTCGGCGACGCACCTGCGGCTCGGCGTGCCGCTGAGGTCGAAGGCGCCGTAGACGAGGTTCGCGGCGCGGAATGCGCCGACGGCGTCGTGCCGGTCGCGAAGACGCAGGAGCGTGACCGCCGAGAGGTGCGCCCCGGCCGACTCGCCGCCGATCGCGAGCACGGGCGGCGCGCCGAGCTCGCGCGCGCCCCCGTCGAGCAGCCAGAGCACGGCGTCCTCGCAGTCGTCCGCCGCCGCGGGGTACGGATGCTCCGGCGCAAGACGGTAGTCGAGGCTCGCGACGACGACGCCCGCCTCGCGCGCGAACGCGTCGAGCAGCAGGTCCTGCTGGTCCGCCGCACCGATCGTCCAGCCGCCGCCGTGGATGTGGACGTACACGCCGGCCGGCTCGTGCTCCGGCGCGAACACGCGGGCGCGGAGCCCCCCGCCGCGCGAGGGGACGTCCACCCAGCGGGCGGACTCCGCGAAGACGAGCCGGGGGAAGATGCTCCGCCCCTCGTACGGTCCCCGGCGGACGTCGGCGAGCGGCAGCGTCTCGATCGGCGGCAGGCCCGCGAGCGTCTGCCGCAGTTGCTCGTTGAAGGCGAGCGTCTCCTCGCGCAGGTCGAGCCCGTGCGTCACACGGGAGTTTCTACTCGACGGTGACGGTTTTTGCGAGGTTCCGCGGCTGATCGACGTTGAGGCCGCGAAGTCGCGCGATGCGGTACGCGAGGAGCTGGAGCGGCACGACGGCGAGCGCAGCCTGCAGGAATGCGGGGGTGCGCGGAACGAAGATGACGTCGTCGGCATGGTGCTGGATGTCCTCGTTGCCGTCGGTCGCGATCGCGATCACGTGCGCGCCGCGAGCCCTCGTCTCCTGGATGTTCGAGACGATCTTGTCGTAGACATGGATGTTCGTCGCGACGACGACGACCGGTGTTCCCTCGTCGAGCATCGCGATCGGCCCATGCTTCATCTCGCCCGCGGAGTACGCGTCGGTCGGGATGTACGAGATCTCCTTCAGCTTCAGCGCGCCCTCGAGCGCAACCGGCAGCCCGATGTGGCGCCCGAGATAGAGGAAGAACTGCTTGTCGTAGAACCGCTGCGCGATCGAGTCGATGGGATGGTCGCCGTCGAGGAACTCGGCCATCTTGTCGGGCAGCTCGTGCAGCTTGTCGAGGATGAAGTCGATCTCCTCCTGTGGCAGCGTCCGGCGGATCTCCGCAAGCCTCAGAGCGAGAAGGCTGATCAGCGCGACCTGCGCGGTGAACGTCTTCGACGCGGCGACGCCGATCTCGATGCCGCAACGCGTGTAGAGCGTCGCGTCGACCTCGCGCGTGATCTGCGTGCCCATCATGTTCGTGATTGCGAGCGTGCGCGCACCGCGCTCGCGCGCGAGCTTCACGGCGTTGATCGTGTCGCGCGACTCACCGGACTGCGAGATGCCGATCACGAGCGTGTCCTTCGACAGCACAGGGTTGCGGTAGATCCACTCGCTCGCGATGTCGGGCTCGACGGGGACGCGCGCCCACTCCTCGATGATGTATCTGCCGACGACGCCGGCGTGGTACGAGGTGCCCGCGGCGACGATGACGATGCGGCGCAGGTTGCGCACCTCCATCTCCGTCAGGCCCAGCGCCTCGAGCATCAGCTGGTGGCCGCGGACGCGGTCGCCGATCGTCTCGCGCACAGCCTCGGGCTGCTCGTAGATCTCCTTGAGCATGAACGTCTCGTAGCCGCCCTTCTCCGCCTCCTCGTCGTCCCAGTCGAGCTCCTTCACCTCGGGGTGCTCGACCTCGACGCCGTCGCGGAGGAAACGCACGTGCGCGGGCGTGATCTCGACGACCTCGCCGTCGTCGGGGAAGACCGCGCGGCGCGTCTCGCTGAGGAATGCGGCGACATTCGAGGCGAGGAAGTTCTCGCCCTCGCCGAGCCCGACGACGAGCGGTGTCTCGCAGCGGACGCCGACGAGCAGGTCGGGATGGTCGTGGTGGATCGCGACGATCGTGAAGTGTCCTTCGAGCAGCGGATAGACGCGCGTCACCGCCTGGGCGAGGTCGCCGTCGTATTCGCGCTCGAGCAGGTGCACGACCGTCTCGGCGTCGGTCTCCGACGAGAACGTGTGACCTTCGGCGACGAGCTGCGTTTTCAGCTCCCGGTAGTTCTCGACGATCCCGTTGAGGACGATCGCGATCTTGTCGTCGTCGCAGCCGGTCAGCGGATGCGCGTTCGCCTCGGTGACGCCGCCGTGCGTCGCCCAGCGGGTGTGACCGACGCCGTGACAGGCGACGGAGCCGTTCGGCTCCGCTGCGTCGACGAGATTCTGCAAGTTGCCGACCGCACGTACGTAGTCGAGCCGGCCGTTCTCGCGCAGGGCGATCCCGGCGGAGTCGTAGCCGCGGTACTCGAGGCGGCGCAGTCCTTGCAGCAGCAGCGGCTTGGCCTGTCGCGTCCCGACGTATCCGATGATCCCGCACATATGCGCCCTTTCTTCCCCTCGGGATCCGCGAAAACCTTCCCAGAAATGCGATGAGCCCGGCTATGTGACCGGCCCGCAACGTCGCGGGTTCGATCAGCCGAGCTCTTCCTGCACGAGCGACGCGATCCTAGCACAGAGGGCTTCGGCCTCACCCTCGCTCTGGGCCTCCGCGAGCACCCGAACGACGGGCTCCGTCCCCGACGGTCGCACGAGCACACGGCCGTCGCCGTCGAGCTGCGCGTTCACCTCGTCGAGCGCGTCGACGAGCGACTGCGGCAGGGGACCGCGGCCGTTGCGCGGGACGTTGCGCTTCGCCTGGGGAAGACGCTCCATCACCGACGCGGCCTCCGACAACGTGCGTCCGCGCACCGCCGCACAGAGCAGCAGCGCAGACGCGAGGCCGTCGCCCGTGACGTGATCGCGCAGGCAGATCACGTGTCCGGACTGCTCGCCGCCGAGGATGCCGCCTTCGCGGTAGAGCGCTTCGAGCACGTAGCGGTCGCCGACGTCCGTCGTGACGACGCGCACGCCGCGCTCTTCCATCAGGCGATGGAAGCCCAGGTTCGCCATCGTCGTGACGGCGACGACGTCGACGCCGAGATGGAGTGCGAGCACCGCGACGATCTGGTCGCCGTCGACGATCTCCCCGTGCTCGTCGACGGCGAGCATGCGGTCGCCGTCACCGTCGAACGCGACACCGAGGTCGAACTCGCCGTCGCGCACCAGCTGCTGCAGCGCAGCCAGGTCGGTGGCACCGCAGCCGACGTTGATGTTGTCGCCGTTCGGCGCGTCGCCGATCGTCTCGATCTCTGCACCGAGCTGCTCGAACGCGCGAGGTGCGAGGCCTGCATACGCGCCGTTCGCGCAGTCGACCGCGATCCGCATGCCGCTGAGATCGGTGCCGAAGCGCTCGATCACGTGATCGAGATAGCTGTCGCCGGCGACGTCGACACGGTCGATCTCGCCGCCGCCGCGCGCCGGCGCGTCGAGCAGCGCCTCGATCTCTTCCTCCGCGGCGTCGGAGAGCTTGCGGCCGTTGCGGTCGAAGAACTTCACGCCGTTGTACTCGGGCGGGTTGTGCGACGCGGAGATCACGACGCCGAGGTCGAGCCGGAGCAACGCGACGGCAGGCGTCGGGACGACGCCGGCGAGCACGGCTGCGCCGCCGGCGGAGACGACGCCGCGCGCAAACGCTTCTTCCAGCTCGACGCCCGACGAGCGCGTGTCGCGCCCGACGAAGACGCGCCCGCCGCCCGACCAGAGCGCCGCGGCCCTCCCGAGCTTCTCCACGAGCTCGACGGTGACGAACTCGCCGACGATGCCTCTGACCCCGTCCGTGCCGAAGTACTGCCTGGCCACGAGACCGGACCCTAGCGTGCTTTGCCGGCGTTCGGGCACGACGTCATGGATCGGCAACGACGGCACGATGACCCCCTGTCGGTCGGAGCTGAGACGGGCTAGCGCTTGGAGAACTGCGGCGCCTTGCGCGCCTTGTGCAGGCCGGCCTTCTTGCGCTCGACCTGGCGTGCATCGCGCGTGAGGTATCCCTCGCGCTTCAGCGGCACACGCAGCTCCGGGTTGGCCTCGACGAGCGCACGGGCGATCCCGTGGCGCACCGCGCCGGCCTGTCCGGTCAGTCCTCCGCCGTGCACGCGCACGCGGAGGTCGTACTGGCCCTCGACGCCCGCGGTCTTGAACGGGGAGGTCGCGATCGTCTGCCACACCGAGCGGGGGAAGTAGTCCTCGATGGTGCGGCCGTTCACCCAGGTGGTGCCGTCGCCGGGCCGGAGGATGACGCGGGCCACGGACGTCTTGCGCTTGCCGGTGCCACGGTACTGGGCGATCTGACTCAACTCACTGCTCCAGGTTCAAGGGTTGCGGGTTCTGCGGCCCGTGCGGATGCTCGGGGCCAGCGTAGACCTTGAGCTTCGTCAACTGCTGCCGCGAGAGCCGGTTCTTCGGGAGCATCCCCTTCACGGCGGTGCGGATGACCTCGGTCGGGCGCCGGTCGAGTTGCTCGCGCAGGGTGCGGCTCTTGAGACCGCCCGGGTAGCCCGAATGCCGGTAGTAGATCTTCTGGTCGAGCTTGTTGCCCGTGACCTGGATCTTCTCCGCGTTCACGACGACGACGAAATCGCCGGTGTCGACGTGGGGCGTGAACTGCGGCTTCCGCTTTCCGCGCAGGGTGTCGGCGATCTGGGTCGCGAGCCGTCCGAGGGTCTTCCCCTCGGCGTCGACGACGTACCAGTCGCGCGTGATCTCTCCAGGCTTGGCGGAATATGTCTTCATAGACAGGAAATCGGCGGACCATGCGTCCGCCGGGGCAGGATTGTAGCGAAAAGACGGCCCGGCTAGTCCGCGGCGGGCAGGGCCGTGACGCGGGGCGCCGGGCGGGCGGCGAGCCAGGCCGCCGGGACGGCGGCGACGGCAGCCGCCGCGAGCGAGAGGGCGACGACGCCGGCGCCGCTGTAGACGAGGCCGCCCAGGAGCGCGAGAGCTGCGGCCGTGAGGCTCGCGCAGAGGTCGGTGAAGCCGACGAGCCGGCCGCGCTCCGACGGCGAGGTGAGCGCGACGAGCTCGGTCGTCGCCGCGACGTACGAGAGATTCCAGCCCAGGCCGAGCCCGAGGAGCGCGACGCTCATCCCGCCGAGACCGCCGAGCCAGACGAGCGAGAGATTCGAGACGGCCATCAGCAGCAGTCCCGCGACGAGCGTGATCCGGCGGCCGACCCGGTCGACGACGTTGCCGACGACGAGCACGAGCGCGTACATGCCGAGGATGTGCGCGCTGATCATCGTGAAGACGTCGCCTTCGTGGTGTCCGCGTCCGACTGCGACGTAGCCGGCGAGGTTCATCACGCTCGCCATCACCGAGAAGCTCGCGACGACGGCGAAGACCGCGGTCGGGACTCCGGGGCGTCGCAGGATCTCGCGGAGCGTCGCGGCCGTCGCCGGTTCCGCGCGCTCGGCCGGATAGGACGCCGAGATGTCCTTCGGGTCGCGGCGGACGAACGACACGACCCCGAGGCCGACGAGCATGAAGGGGATCCCGATCAGCCACGGGCCGACGAGGCCCCCGGCGTCGATCGCGCGATGGGCGAAGAGCGGCCCGAAGACCACCGGCCCCCAGATCGCGCCCGAGACGGAGCCGAAGAGGACGAAGGACATGCCGCGCGCCCGCCGCTCGGGCGGGAACATCTCCGCTGCGGCGGCGCGCGTGAGCTGGATGATCGCGCCCGCGCCGCCGAGGATGCCGAGCCCGGCTGCGACGAGCGCCGCGGAGGGAACCGCGCAGCCGGCGGCGACGACGCCGCAGCCCGCCGCGCCGGCCGCGAACCCGCCGCGGATCACGGGCATCCGTCCGACCTTGTCCATCAGCCGGCCTCCGGGCCCGACCGCGATCGCTCCCGAGACGAGGAAGATCGCAGGGCCGAGGCCGAGAATGCCGGTGATCCCGGTGACGGCGACGAGCGTGAGCGAGCTGAGCGCGGCCGCGAGCTGGAACATGCCCGAGTTGCAGATCAGGCCGCCGGCGAGGAGAACTGCGTTCCGCCGGATCGGCTCTGCGGCGGACTGCGCGCTCACCGGCCGAGTGTATGTCGCAGCCCTGCAGCGAACGCAACCGCGCCGCCGTGGGCCGGATGACGGACGTACGGGGCGTCGAGCACGGACGCCGCGAGTCGCCCGACCGCGACGACGCGGCGTCCACGGACGACTTCGGTGAGGAATGGACGCGACTCGTCGACCTCTGCACGAGTTGGGCGGCGATTCGAGGCGGCGGTCCCCGGATGCGTCGGCACGACGTTCCAGAGCAGGACGTCGTCCTCGACGCCCAGCTCGGCGAGCGTGCGATGCACGACGGTGGCGCTCACCTCCGCCGGGCCTTTGCCGGTCAGCTGCCGCTCCGAGGTGAAGGCAAGACCGCTGACGCGCGCTCCGCGGTAGCCGGCAGCTTCGCCGACAAGCACCGTGTCGGCGCCGGCGCGGGCCTCCAGATAGTCGCGCAGCCGCGCGCGCCGTTCGCTCGAATCCGCGTACTGGTTGTACGTCGCGCCGATCGCAGCGCGCGCAAGACGCTCGACGAGATCCATGACGCGAGCGTACCGGCGGCATCTCGACACAGAGACGCGACGTCCGCATGACGCCGTTGGCGGCAGAGTCCAGAAATGCGATTCGTTCGCCGCCTTGTACAGCGTTTCCGGCCTGATCAGGTCAGACCGATCAGACCGAGCAGACCGGACAGACCCGGCAGACCGGTCAGACTCGCCGCGTACAACACCTACGACGCACGCGCGTTCCTCTCACAGCTCCTCAGCCGCGTCTGCGCAGGCGAGGAGATCGTGATCGCGCGCGCGGGCGTGCCGGTCGCGAAGCTCGTTCCGTACACCGGCGACCCGCTCAGGCCGGGGCTCATCCGGACGCACGTGCTCCTCGTCGAAGAGCGGCCGGCGCGCGCCGGGAATCAGCCGTACGAGATGAGCTCGAGCAGCGAGCCGTCGGGATCCCGGAAGTAGACGCTCGTGCCGCTCCCCTGCGCACCGGTGCGCAGAACCGGGCCGAGCTCGACTGCGACGCCGTGCGTCTCGAGATGCGCAACGGCTTCCTCCGGCGTCCCCTCCCAGACGAGACAGAGGTCGCTGTTCCCCGGCGCCACGGGCGTCGCCGCACGCGGGCTCGGCGTGGAGCCCGGGCCGTGAACGTTCAGCTGCTGCGCCCCTGCGAGCCGGTAGGCAAATCGGCCGTAGTCGAGCTCCACGAGCTCCGCACCGAGCACGTCGCGGTAGAACGCGTTCGAGCGCTCCCAGCTCGAGACCGCCATCACGACATGGTCGAGCCGAAGCGGCACGCGGCCGCGTCCTTCTACTCCCACTCGATCGTCGCGGGCGGCTTCGACGTGACGTCGAGCACGACGCGGTTCACGGCCGGGATCTCATTGATGATCCGCGACGAGACGAGCTCGATCAGGTCGTAGGGGAGCCGGGCCCAGTCTGCGGTCATCGCGTCCTCGGAGGTCACGGCGCGGATCGCGATCGGGTAGCCGTATGTGCGCGAGTCACCCTGGACGCCGACCGTGCGAATCGCGGGAAGGACGCAGAACGACTGCCACAGCTCCCGGTACAGGCCCGCGCGTCGCACCTCGTCCTGGAGGATCGCATCTGCCTCGCGCAGCGTCGCGAGCCGCGCCTCGGTGACGTCGCCGATGATGCGGATCGCGAGCCCCGGCCCCGGGAACGGTTGACGCCAGACCATCCGCTCCGGCATGCCGAGCTCGTCGCCGACGCGGCGCACCTCGTCCTTGAAGAGCAGACGGAGCGGCTCGACGAGCTTCATCTTCATGTCGGCCGGCAGGCCGCCGACG
>DASYGK010000141.1:0-28300 GCA_035999905.1 Gaiellaceae bacterium
ACGGCGTCGACGTGTTCCCGCTCAGGGACGGTCTGATTGCGCGGAAGGACGTGTACTCGTCGTCACATCGCCCGCGCGACCGCTCGGGTTGACGCTGAGCTTCAACAGGTCCGGCCGGCTGTAGTGGCCGACAGGGTCGAAGCGCTGCCGTTCCGCGAGTAGGCGCGACGGGTCGAGCTCGGCGTAGAGGATGCCCTCCGCGTCGTAGAGCGGACCTGCGAGATACGAGCCGTCCGGCGCGAGGATCGCGCTGCCGCCGCGTCCGAGGACGTCCGCGCCGTGGAGCTCTGCGGCGAGCGCGAAGTCGGCGGGGTACGACGCCGCACGCTGGAAGTGGCACGGCGACACGACGTATGCACGGCTCTCGCGCGCGATGTGCACGAGCGTCGACTGCCACGCGTCGCCGTCGTCGGCCGTGGACGCGATGTAGATCTCCACGCCCGACTCGTAGAGCGCGACGCGTGCGAGCGGCATGTAGTTCTCCCAGCAGATGAGCCCGCCGATGCGGCCGAAGCCGGTCTCGACCGCGTTCAGGCCACGTCCGTCGCCCGGCCCCCACACGAGCCGCTCGTGGTTCGTCGGCACGAGCTTGCGATGGTGCAGCGCGAGCGTTCCGTCGGGCGCGTGGTAGAGCAGCGAGTTGTAGATCGTTCCCGGGCGCTCCGTCTCGACCTCGTTGACGCCCGTGACGAGCCAGATGCCGAGCTGCTTCGCGCACGCGCCGAGGCGACGCTCCGCGGGCGAGCCGACGGCGATCGAGTTCTGCGCGATGCGGGCGAACGTCTCTTTCGCACCGTCGTTCTGCCAGCCGGCGAACGCCTTCGCCCAGCGCGACGACGGATAGACGGGAACGAACGTCTCCGGGAAGACGACGAGGCCTGCGCCGTTGCCGGCGGCCTCCGCGGCGAGCTCCTCGAGACGGTCGAGCGTGCGCTCGCGGTCGAGCACGACGGGCTCGGCCTGCACGCAGGCGACGGTGACGGGCGCGTCCATGGCGACAGGCTACGCTGCCGGACGTGGGCAAGGTGTTCGAGTCGATCGACGAGAAGCTCGGCGCGTGGATCGAGCAGCAGCATCTCTTCTTCGTCGCGAGCGCACCGCTCGCGACGGACGGGCATGTCAACGTCTCGCCGAAGGGCGATCTGCGCTGGTTCCGGATCCTCTCCCCGCGTGAGGTCGGCTATCTCGACTTCATCGGCAGCGGCGCGGAGACGATCGCGCACGCCCGCGAGAACGGACGCATCGTCTTGATGTTCTGCGCCTTCGAGGGGCCGCCCCGGATCGTGCGGCTCTACGGGCGCGCGTCGGTCGTGCTGCCGGGCGACGCAGGGTTCGGCGAGCTCGCCGCGCGGTTCGATCCGCCTGAGCACGCGGTGCGGTCGGTGATCACGGTGGAAGTGGAGCGCATCTCCGACTCGTGCGGCTACGGCGTACCGCTGATGCGCTTCGACGGGACGCGCGACCAGTACGAGGGCTGGGTCGACAAGAAGGTGCGCGACGGCGGCTTCGACGAGTACCTCGCGGAGCGCAACGCCGAGAGCATCGACGGGCTGCCGGCGATCTCCTAGCGGGATCCGAAACCGCCGCCTCCGGGCGTCTCGATCCGCACGACATCGCCGGCGCGCAGCTGCCGCGTCAGCTTCGCCGGCTGTTCCTCCCCGTTCACGAGCGTGCGGCCCGGTGCGCCGTCCGCGCCGCCGGCCGCGCCGCGCGGACCGCGGGCGCGCCGCTCGGCGAGCACGGAGAGACGGCAGTCCTCGAGCACGCGCAGCTCGCGGACGACGCCGTCGCCCCCGCGGTGCGCGCCGGCGCCGCCCGAGCCCTCGCGCAGCTCCCACCGCTCGACACGCAGCGGATACGAGAGCTCGAGCGCCTCGACCGGCGTCATCAGCGTGTTCGACATCGCGACGTGCACTGCGGACGGACCGTCCGCATCGGCGCAGGCGCCCTGGCCGCCGCCGATCGTCTCGTAGTACGTGAAGGCGTCGTTGCCGAGCGCGACGTTGTTCATCGTGCCCTGCCCCTGCGCGAACTCGCCGAACGCGCGGAAGACGACGTCGACGATGCGCGACGACGTCTCCGTGTTCCCGGCGACGACGGCCGCCGGGGAGCGCGCGTTCACGAGGCAGCCCTCGGGCGCGGTGACGGCGACCGCGGCGAACGCGCCGCCGGACGCGGGGAGGTCGGGCTCGGTGAGGCAGCGGACGACGAAGTAGCACGCCGAGCGCGTGACCGAGAGCGGGCAGTTGAGGTTGTACGCGTCCTGGGCGTCGGTGCCGGTGAAGTCGATCGCGATCTCGTCGCCGCGCACCTCGACCGTCGCTCGGATCGTCAGCTCGCGCTCGACGCCCTCGACGACGTCCTCCGCGCTGAAGCGGCCGTCCGGCAGGCGCTCGATCGCGGCGCGCACCATGCGCTCGGAGTACGCGTACAGCTCGTCCATCGCCGCCGCGACGCGGTCGCGCCCGCGTCGCGCGCACAGCTCGTCGATCCGCCGCCCGGCGAGCAGGTTGGCTGCCATCTGCGCGCGCAGGTCGCCGCGCCGCTCCTGCGGGTTGCGGGCGTTCGCGACGAAGAGCTCGACCACCTCGTCGGTCAGGAGCACCGGCGGGATCACGAGCCCCTCCTGGTAGAGCTCGCGCGAGAACGCCGGCAGGCTGGCCGGCTCCATGCCGCCGACGTCCGCGTGGTGCGCGCGCGAGACTGCGTAACCGAGCGCGGTGCGCGAGACGAGCGTCACGTCCGGCAGGTGCGTGCCGCCGGTGTACGGGTCGTTGAGCATGCAGACCTGTCCCTCGACCAGGTCGAGGGCCATGGCTGCGGCGACCGCGTCCGGCATCGCGCCGAGGTGGACGGGGATGTGCTCCGCCTGTGCGATCATCCGGCCGGCGTCGTCGAAGATCGCGGTCGAGCAGTCGCGCCGCTCCTTGATGTTCGCGGAGAACGCGGAGCGGATGAGCACCGCGCCCATCTCCTCGGCGACCGCGCGCAGCGCGCTGCCGATCACCTGCAGCTCGACGTTCATCGTCGCAGCACCAGCGTGCCGTCGTCGTTGCGCTCCCCGCTCCACCCCTCGGGCACCCAGCAGGTCGCACCCGGGAGCTCCACCAGGACAGGTCCCTCGACCTGGTCGCTGGACGTGGCCGTTAGGTCGATGTCGGGGCCGGGGACGACCTCCGCCGTCCGGACCGCGACGAGCTCGACCTCGCGCGTCTCGTCGGCGTAGCCGTAGCGCTCCTCGTGCGCCCGATGGAACGCCTGCGCGAGCTCCGGCTGCAGCGCGACCGTCAGCTCGAACGACTGGCCGCGGTAGCGGAGATCCGCCTCGCCGTGTCGCGGAAGGTCCGCGACGTCGGCGAGCGGGCGCACGTGCGAGACGACGGAGTCGCGCCGCTCGTCGCTCGCGACGAGGCCGAGCGCCGAGAGGACGCCTGCGGCCTCCGGGACGAGCACGGCGTCGATCCCCAGCTCCTCCGCGAGCGCACACGCGTGCAGCGGCCCGGCGCCGCCGAACGCGACAAGCGCGAAGTCGCGCGGGTCGTGGCCGCGCTCGACCGACACGACGCGCAGCGCGCGCAGCATCTCCGCGTTGACGACGTCGATCGCCGCCTGCGGGTCGATGCCCGCGAACGCGCGCGCGGCGGCGTCGCGGTCGAGGACGAGGCCGCCCGGCAGCTCGGCGGGGAGCCGGCCGAGGAGAAGGTTCGCATCGGTGACCGTCGCGCCGCCGCCCGCGCCGTAGCAGGCAGGCCCGGGATGCGCCCCCGCGGACTCGGGGCCGACGCGGATCGCGCCGCCCGCGTCGAGGCGGACGAGCGAGCCGCCGCCCGCGCCGACTGTGTGCAGGTCGACCGTCGGCAGCCGGATCGGGAGGCCGCCGACGACGCGCTCGGCGACGCGCGCCGCGCGTCCGCCCGGGAGCAGGCAGACGTCGGTGGAAGTCCCGCCCATGTCGAACGCGATCGCGTGCTCGAAACCGGCACGGCGCGCGACGAGCCCTGCGCCGACGACGCCGCCCGCGGGGCCGGAGACGAGGATCGTCGCGGGATGCGCGGCCGCCTCGCCGATCGGCGCGACGCCGCCGGACGAGAGCATCACGAGCGGCTGCGGCAGGCCCGCGCCGTCGGCCGCTGCGGCAAGCGCATTCAGGTAGCGCGCGGTGACCGGCGCGAGGTACGCGTCGGCCGCCGTCGTCGACGCACGCTCGTACTCCCGGAACTCGGGCGCGACCTCGTGCGAGGCGACGACGTGCACGCCCGGATGACGCGCGCGCAGCTCGCGCGCGACCGCTGCCTCGTGCGACGGATCGCGGAAGGCGAAGAGCAGGCACACGGCGACGGCCTCCGCGTCCCCGATGTCCGGCAGCGTCGCGAGATCGAGCGGCTCGAGCTCCCCCTCGGGGCCGAGGCGCCCGCGCACGCCATGACAGCGTTCGAGCGGCACGAGAGCCTCGGGCTGCGGCTCGCACAGCCGGTAGAGGTGCGCACGCGTCTGCCGGCGCAGGTGCAGCAGGTGCGCGAAGCCCTCGTTGCCGACGAAGGCCGTGCGCGCGCCACGCCGTTCGAGCAGCGCGTTCGTCGCCACCGTCGTGCCGTGCGCGAACCGCTCGACGTTCGTCGCACCGACTGCGCGCGCGGCCGCGAGCACCGAGTCCTCCTGCCGCTCCGCGGTCGGGACCTTGGCGGTGCGGACGACGCCGCCGTCGAGGAGGACGGCGTCGGTGAACGTTCCGCCGACGTCGACGCCCAGGATCGCCACGCACGTACTCTGCATCGCCGTGGCGATCCGCGCATTCCTCTTCGACTTCGACGGCCTGATCGTCGACACCGAGACGGCCTCGCGGGCGGGCTGGCAGTGGCTCTACCGCGAGCACGGTCACGAGCTGCCGCCGGAGAAGTGGGCGCTGATGGTCGGCACCGTCGGCGGCTGGGACCCGTGGGGCCATCTCGAGGAGCTCGTCGGAGAGTCGGTCGAACGGGAGGCGCTGAACGAGCGGCGCTACGCCCACGAGCTCACGCTGCTCGAGACGGAGGGCCTGCGCCCCGGCATCTCCGACTACTTCGCCGCGGCGGAGCGCCTCGGGCTGAAGCGGGCGATCGTCTCGAGCGCGTCGCGCCGCTGGATCGACATGCACCTGAAGCGCCTCGAGCGCGAAGTCGGCTGGGACGCGATCGTCACCGCCGACCACGACGCGGAGCGCGCGAAGCCGCGCCCGACGCTCTACCTCGAGGCGCTCGAGCTGCTCGGGGTCGGCGCGGGCGACGCGATCGCATTCGAGGATTCGCCGAACGGCGCGCGCGCTGCGAAGGACGCCGGCATCTTCGTCGTCGGGATCCCGAACTCGGTCACGAGGGAGATGGGGCTCGACGACGCGGCCGACCTCGTCGTCGACTCGCTCGCGCACCTGCCGCCGGACGAGCTGCTCTCGCGCTTCGACTAGGAGGCGAGGCGTGCGAGCGCTGTCGCAAGCGCTCCCGCGACGACGACGACCCAGAGCGGCGCACGGAAGACGACCGCGACCGCTCCGGCCGCGACGCCGGCGAGGCGCGCGTCGACCACGAGCGACCGGCCGTGCGCGAACGTCTCGCTCACCACGAGCGCCGCGAGGATCGCCGGCCCGACCATCGCGAGCAGGTCGCCGACGCGCTTCGGCAGCTGCCGGTCCGCGACGCCGACCGGCCCGACGGCCTTCAGCAGGACGGTGCCGGCGCCGACGGCGACGACCGTGACCCACGCCGTGCTCACGTCCGTCTCCAGCCGGCGAGCACGGCCGCGGTCGCGGCGATGATCGGCACGCCCGGAGGCGAGAGCGGCGTGAGCACGGCTGCGATCGCCGCGCCACCGAGCGCCGCCGTCACGGCGCGCCGGTTCGCGAGCTGCGTGACGAGCAGCGCGAGGAAGAGCGCGGCGAACGCGCCGTCGAGGCCGAACGCGGACGGATCGCCGACGACACCGCCGAGCAGCGCGCCGACGGCCGTGCCGCCGACCCAGGCGAACCAGAGCCCGGCTCCGACGCCGAGCATCACGTGCCGGTCGAAGCGCGCGGTTCCTCCGCCGGCGAGGGCCCACGACTCGTCGACGACGAGCTGCGCCTCGGCGAAGCGCCGCGCACGGCGGCCGCGGAACGAGTGCGCGACCGTGATGCCGATCGGCGCGTAGCGCGAGTTGAGGAGCAGCGCGGCGACGATCGCCGCGACCGCGCTTCCCCCGGCGCCGAGCACGGAGACGGCCGCGACCTGCGACGAGCCGGCAAACGTCGTCGCGGACATGACGACGGCCGCGGCGGCGCCGACATGCGACGCCCGCGCGAGGACTCCGAACGACGCGCCGAGCGCGAGCACGGCGGGCAGGAGCGGCGCGGAGACGCGGAGGCCCTTACGCACGCCGCTGCCGGTAGAGGCGCGCCTTCTGCCGGTTCCCGCAGACGCGCATGTCGCACCACTGCCGTGAGCGGTTGCGCGCGTTGTCGACGAACGCCCAGCGGCACGTGTCGGACCGGCACGCCTTGAGCCGCTGCCAGCTGCCGTCGGCCATCGCTTCCGCGACCGTGGCGAGCACGACGCCGAGCGCGCCGCTCACTCCGCGCTCGCGCGGCTCGAGCCTGATCGCGCCGTCGGCGAAGCGAACCGCGAGCCCGGCACGGCGACCGGCCGCGTCGAGCGTCGCCGCGGCGCGGGCCTCGTCGACCGGGACGCCGTTGTTCGCGCGCAGCAGCTCGCGCAGCGCCTCCCGCACCGCACGGGCGTCGGCCGCGTCCTCGGCCCTTGCGCGGGCGTGCTCTCCCGCGAGACGATGGTCGGCGAGCCAGCCGACGAGACCGCGCCCGTCGCGGAGCTCGTCCCGCTCCTGCTCGAGGTCGGCGGAGTTCACGAAGTCGCGGATCAGCTCCAGGTCGGCCATCTCCCATCCCCCTTGACGAGCCCAGTAACCGGTCACTAGCGTATCACCGGTTACCCCAGATCAGGAGGAGCAATGAGCGCGTACAGGGCAGCGCATCTGGACGAGATCGCCGCGGAGAAGTGGCCGTACTGGGCGCCGATCCGCCATCACTTCGACATTCGCTCGTTCGGGATCAACGCATGGCGGGGCGCTGCGGGCGACGAGGTGATCAAGCGACACGACCACTCGGAGGACGGGCAGCCGGAGCTCTACATCGTGCTGAACGGCCACGCGGAGTTCACCGTCGGCGGCGACGCGGTCGACGCGCCGGCCGGCACGCTCGTCTACTGCCCGGAGGCCGCCGCGGAGCGCGTCGCGTTCGCGAAGGAAGACGGCACCGTCGTCCTCTCGCTCGGCGCTGCGGCGGAAGGATCCGCGTTCACCCCGTCGGGCTGGGACACCGGCTACCTGGAGGCGGAGTGATCGCGCGCGTCTGGCGGGGAGCGACGCGCGTCGAGGATGCGGAGGAGTACGCGCGCTACGTCGAGGCCTCGGGCCTGACGGCAGCCCGCGCGCTCGCCGGTAACCGCGGCACGCTCGTCCTCCACCGCGCCGCCGGCGACCGCGCGGAGTTCGAGACCGTCCTGCTCTTCGACTCGCTCGAGGACATCCGCGCCTTCGCCGGCGACGACATCGACGCCGCGGTGTTCTTCCCGGAGGACGACCGCTACCTGATCGCGCGCGACCTCCACGTGAGCCACTACACCGTCGACGCGCAGCTCTCCGGCTAGGCTCACCGCGGAGCGGCCGGGCCCGGTGGCCCAGCCGGTCTTCAAAACCGGCCATGTCTGGCAACCCCAGGCTAGGTGGGTTCGACTCCCACGCCGCTCCGTCAGATCGTGCCGTCTCGTGTCGGACGCTGCGGCTCTCCCACAGCACGCATCGGCGAACGCCCCGACGCCTCGGGCAATCGCGGCCGTCAGCCTTGGGTCATGCACGAGCTCCTCTCGCATGAGGCGCTGTTCCGGACGGACACGTCGGGCCGCATCCGCGACTGGAATCCCGCGGCCGAGCGGCTGACCGGCCTCGGCGCTCGTGACGCCCTGGGCCGGCGCTGCTGGGAGGTCGTCGCGGGACGGGACGGCGACGGCGCGACCGTCTGCCACCCCGGGTGCGCCGCAGGACGCCTCGCCGTCAGCGGACGACCGGTTCCGTGCCCGGAGCTGACGATGCGGACGGCGCTCGGCCCGAAGCGGCTCGAGATCTCCGCCATCGTCCTCCGCGCAGGCGGGGAGGTGCTCGTCCTGCACCCGATGCGCGAGGCGCCCGTGCACGCGCTCCCGCGCTCGACCCGCTCCGACGACCCACGCCTCACCCCGCGGCAGCGCGAGGTCCTGCGGATGCTCGCCGACGGCGTCCGCGTCTCGGAGATCGCGAGCCGGTTGACGATCTCCGTCACGACGGTGCGCAACCACGTGCGCGCGATCCTGCTCGAGCTCGACGCCCACTCACAGCTCGAAGCGGTCGCGCGTGCGCGCTCGTTCGCGCTCGTCGGCGACTAGAGCATCGGCACCTGGCGCTGCAGCCGGGGCTCGATACGGTCGACGATCTCGCCAAGGCCGTCCCCGGTCGCGGTGATGCCGTGGTTGCGGAGACCGACGACGGCGTGCGCCGGGTCGGGCGCGGCGCGCACCAGCTCGGCGACGGCCGACGCGAGCTCGTGCGTGCCGCACGGGAAGTTGACGTCCGTCGCCGCGATGCCTTCCATCCACGCGTGCACGTGCAGGATCGCGCCGACGCCGGGATTCTCGCGATAGATCATCCAGTGCTCGATGGCGTCGACCGACACGCGCCGCGGCTCGGCGCCCGGCGGCACGCTGAGGATCATCCGCCCCGCGCGCTCGTCGTAGCCCGACACGAGCAGGATGTCGCGGCCCGGCTCGTCGAGCTTCGCCTTGTCGACACCGCTCGCACTCATCCAGAACCGCGTAGCGTCCTTGCGCGCGGAGAGGTTCCCGTACGAGAGGCCGCCGATCGAGTAGAGGCGCGATACGTGACGGAGGTCGCGCTCGTCGAGCAGCTCCTCGACGGGGAACGGCGCCGGCAGGAGCCCGAGCGCGTCGAGCCGCACCCCGACCGCGCGCAGCTCCGCGGTGATCGAGTCGCCGCTCCACAGCGCCGGCTCGAGATCCGTGCGGAACTCGTTGTCGATCACGAGCCGCGACGTCGCCAGCGGCTCGAGCCGCGCGAGGACGTTGGCGGCGAGGTCGTCGCCCTCGGGGACGAGATAGTGCCCTCGCTCCATCGTCGTGAAGAGCACGCCGTGGCCGGGCACGTAGCAAAGGCTGATGTTCGCGAGCGCTCGCACGAGCATCGGATACGTCTCGCGCAACCCGTCCTCGGGCAGGTCGGGCCTGCTCCAGAGCGCGGCCACGAACGTCCCGCGCGACTTCCTCCGGAACGGCCTCGGCGCGTCAGCGTCGACGAGGTTGATCACGATCCGCGCGCGAGCGGTGTCGACCGTCGGCTCGAATCCTGCACGCTCGAGCGCCTGGGTCAGCTCGCCGGCGAGACCGGAGAGAGCGTCTCCGGCCTCGCCGACGACGGCGAAGTCGCCGACCGTCCCGCTGGAGGGATGGTGGGTCCGCGGGACGTTGGATGCGCCGGTGGCACTCACCGTTCGCATTTTCAGCAGCCCGCAGGCTTCGCCGCATGATCAAAATCGATCAACGCGCGCTACCGTCTCCCGCATGAGCATCGACGTGATCGACGCGCACACGCTCGGCGAGGGCTGGCTCGCGACGTCGCAGGCGATCCTCGAGCGCGGCGCGCTCGCCGCCTACGACGCCCAGCCGACGCGCGAGCTCGCGCTGCTCACGCTCACGGTCGCGCACCCGGCCTCCGACGATCCGCTGATCGCGGAGCTCGGCGATCCGGAGTGGCTCGCGTGGATGCACGACAACTTCTTCGTCGAGAAGGACGTGCCGGAGCTCGGCGACGCCAAGAGCTACGCCGTGCGGCTCTTCAACTACGCAGGCAGCGGGCGCGACCAGATCGCGTGGGCCGTCGAGCGGCTGCGCGCCGATCCGGAGTGCCGTTCCGCAACGCTGACGACGTTCCAGCCGCTCACCGACACCGCGTACATCCCCTGCGTGAGCATGCTCGACTTCTGGCTTCCGAACGGCGCGCTCGAGCTCGTCGTCTACGCCCACAGCCTCGACTTCGGCAAGAAGGCGTACGGCAACCTCGTCGAGCTCGCCCACCTGCAGGAGCACGTCGCCGGCGAGCTCGGAGCCCCGGTGGGGCAGCTCGTCGTGCACGCGAAATCGGCCCACGTGTACGAGCCCGAGTGGGCGCTGATGGCACGACTCGCTTCAGCCCAGGCGCCCGCGCACCGATAGCTCAAGGGTGGACCCCATGCCCGCTTCCAAGCCGCGCCTCGACGCGGGCATCGCCGTCACCGCCGTGACGTTCGTCGTCGCGGTCTCGCTCGACCTCTTCACGAAGGTCTTCGCGATCGCGGCCCACCCGCATCTCGTCTTCTACAACAACGCGAACCCGAACGAGTACGTGCGCCGGGTCGTGATGTCGATCGCGGCCCTCGCGACCGCCTACCTGCTCGACCGCGGCGCGCAGCGCGTCGGCATCGGGCGCCTCTGGGGCGCGTGGGTCGGTGCCGGCCTCCTCACCGGCGGCGTGCTCTCGAACGGCGTCTCGCGCCTCATCTGGTCGCGCGGCGTCCCCGACTTCCTCCACTTCGGCGCGTGGATCTGGAACGTCGCCGACTTCGAGATCGGCATCGGCCTCACGGGCGGCCTGCTCTCGATCGGCGTGAGCGCGCTCGTCGCCTACGTGCGCGAGCGGCTCGCCGCGCCCGCCGTCTGACGCGAATCCCCGGGAGAAAGAAGGAGCCGGGGCAGGCAGGGCTGCGGCTCCACTGCCACATCCCCGGCTCCCACAGCCGCAGTTGACTCAGGGTAGCGAGGGCCGCCGGAGGGTGCGCCGGTTGGTCAGCCGCCGGACGCGGTGCCGATGTAGAGCACGATCGCGGCGCCCTGCGGCGCGTTGCCGCCGCCCGCCGGCGTCTCCGCGACGACCATCCCGTCGGCGGAGGAATCGCTCACCGGCCACTGCGCCGTGATCACGGTGAAGCCAGCCGCCTGGAGGTCGCTCGTCGCCTGCGCCTGCGACTCGCCGGTCACGTCGGGGACGCTCGTCGGCTGCGCCGGCTTTGCACCCGCCGAGACCTGCAGGCGGACGCGGGAGCCTGCCGTCGAGTTCGCCACGACGACGCCCTGCGGCCTGCTCGAGGCGATCCACACGACCAGCACCTGCTGCCGGCCCTGCACGATCTTCTGCACCGCATTCGCGAGCTGCATGCCGCGGTAGTCGTGGCCGGCGCCCTGCGCGGGCGGCGGCGGAGGCGCGGACGCCTGCGTCGTCGTCGCGCCTGTCGCGGTCGTCTGCGTCGCAGCGCCCCTCGACACGTTCAGGCGCACCGCGCTCGAGCGCGGGCGGATCTTCCCGGCCGGGGGATTCTGCGCGACGACCGTGCCGGACGGCTGCGTCGACGGCACCTGCACGACGGTGGCGCGCAGGCCGTCCTTCGTCAGCGTCGCGACCGCGGCCCGCTGCGTCTGGCCGAGCAGGCCGGGAACCGCGGCGGTCGGCTTCTGCGCCGCGACGACGAGCAGGACCTTCGAGCCCGGTGGTACGCGCTTGCCTGCAGCCGGCTTCTGTCCGAGCACGGTGTTCGCGGGCTGCTTCGACGGGACGCGCTTCGTCACGACGACGAGCTTCAGCGACTGCAGCGGTTTCGCCGCGTCGCCGGCCTTCAGGCCGACGACGCGCGGCACGGCGACGGCCGCGGGGCCGGCCGACGTCTCGAGCGTGACGCGCGAGCCCTGCGCGACCGACACGCCGCCTCTCGGCCGCTGGCCGAGAACGACGCCGCGCGGCTTCGCGGACTGGTGCGGCAGCACGAGCGCGACGAGCTTCGCCTGGCGCAGCTGGGCCCGCGCCGCCTGCTCGCGCAGTCCGACGACGGACGGCACCGTCGTCGCGGCGGCCGCCGGCGTGGTCGAGCCCGAATGGTGGTGCCGGAAGACCGTGAGCCAGAGCACGAGCGCGGCGATCGCGAGGAGCGCCGCGAGCGCGAGGAGCCAGAGCCCGAGCGCCGCGTCGCGTGCAGGCGCCTCGAGCGGCGCTGCGCCGTTCGTCTCGACCGCGGTCGCGGCCGCCGCGGGGCGTGGCGCAGCGCCGAGCCGCCGCACCGTCTCCGCGATCCGGCGGCGCCGGGTGCGCGGAAGCCGCGGCGCCTCGATCCAGCCGACCCACTCGTCGAGCCGCTCCGGCGGGAGCGCCCAGAAACGGTCGCGCGCCGCCGGCGAGGCGGCGAGCGCGTCTTCGAGATCGGCGGGGACGGGGCGTGCCATGTCCCTCCGAGAACGCCGGGCCCGGGTGCGCGGATACGCACCCAGGCCCGGAGGAACCCCTAGTGCGCGGGCGCAGGCGTCGTGTCGCCCAGCGGCTCGGCCGGCGCACCTTCCGAGGCGCCGAGAATCGAGCCGAACTGCTTCACCCGTTCGGGCCGTGCGGCCGTGAGGACGACGTCGATGACGACGCCGGCCGCGAGCCAGATCAAGGCCACCCACGGCGCCCACTTGACGATTCCCGTGTACCCCGGCGTCGGGTGGATCGACTTGTAGAGCGTGTAGCCGCAGATCGCGACCGCCCCCGCGGGGATGACGAGATCGAGCAGCGGGTTCCAGCCTCCGCGCTCGCGCGCGAAGTACACGATCCCGGACAACGCGATCATGATGTAGGTGATCAGGATGCCGATCGTCGCGCACGTCGCCATCCAGATGAAGTAGGTGATCGGGTCGTAATGGTGCGCGAACACGGCGCCGAGCAGCAGCGTCACGACGAGCGAGAACGCGATCCCGACCCACGGCGTCTTGAAGCGCGGGTGCGTCCACGCGAACGCGCGCGGCAGCCCGCCCTCGCGTCCCATCGCAAAGAGCGTGCGCGACGTGAGATGCAGCCCGCCGAGCGCGGCGATGAACCCGGACGCCGCCACCGAGAAGTCGATGATCACGGCGAGCCAGTTGCCGACGTAGCGGGTCGCGAGCGTGTCGAGCGCCGCAGGGTCCTTCGCCCACGCCGCAGCATGATTCGCGCCGTAGCCGACGCCCATCATCCACGTGACGAACACGTAGTAGACGATCGCGACGAGCACGGCGGTCAGGATCGCCTTCGGGATCGCGCGGAGCGGATCCGCCGTCTCCTCGCCGAGCACCGCGGCGGCTTCGAACCCGATGAAGCCGGTGAACGTGAGCACGACGGCGAGGAAGAGATTGCTCGTCGACGATGCATTTGCCGGGTTGAGCGGCGCGAACGTGAAGCCGGAGTCGCCGCCCTTCGCCGCGATCACGATCGCGAGCAGCAGGATCGCGCCGACGCCGACCGCGGCGGCGACGAGCTGCAGCCGCGTCGAGATGCGGATGTCGAGGAACGCGAGCAGCGCGAGCGCGGCGAGGAAGATGAAGAACCACGCGTACCAGCCCCAGTGGATGCTCGTGTGCGCGGTCATCGCCGTCGACATGAAGAACGCGCCGATCACGAGCACGAACGAGATCCCGACGGCGAACGCGCTGCCGTAGAGCCAGCCGCCGAGGAACCCCGCGCTCGGATTGAGGCCCCGCGAGATGTACGTGTAGAGGCCGCCGGCACTCGCCATGCGCCGGGTGAAGCGGATGATCACCGCCGCGAGGCAGAGGCTGCCGACGCCGGCGATGAGATACGCGAACGGCGCGGCGATGCCGACCTCTCCCGCGGCGGCCGACGACGCGAACGCGACGCCGAGGGCGAGAGAGAGCAGTGCGACCGATTGCGCGAGCGCGTCGGCCACGCTGAGGATCCCGTGGCGAAGCTCGCCGACGATTCCGGTGGGTCGTTCCATGTCGTCCCTCCTTGTCATTCGGGAAGCAGGGCGAAGATGCGCGCGGGTGCGCCGTTCGCCGCCGCGACCTTCATCGGCGCGACGACGATCGGCGCCCGCTCGGGGAGCCGGTCGAGGTTGTTCACGTTCTCGAGGATCATCCGGCCGGCACCGAGCCAGATGCGGTGCAGGTCGAACGTGGTGGAGTCGACCGGATCGGCGCTCGGGCCGTCGAAGCCGATCGCCGAGATGCCGCGCTCGATCAGCGCACGCGACGCGTCGGCGTCGGGATACGACCAGCCGGTCCAGTACGCGTCGGTGCCGTAGTTGCGCGCGTTGTCGGAATAGAAGAGGACGATGTCGCCCGGACGGACCTTGTCGAGGTGCGGCTCGAGCTCGGCGAGCGGGACGGGGCCGTGGGGCGTGCGCCCCGACACGTCGATCGTCAGCGCGTCGGTGACGAGGCGCTCGAGCCCGATCTCGTCGAGCGTGTCGCCGCCTGCGATCTGGTGCGCGGGCGCGTCGACGTGCGTGCCGATGTGGTTCAGCATCCGGTACGACGTCATCGCGTAGCCGTCGTCCTCGACGCGGGCGATCGGCTCGAACGCGGGCTCGGGCAATCCCGGGAAGACGGGCATGCCGTTCGCGAACGCGTGCGTCAGGTCGACGACCCGCACGCGCGCAGTGTCCTACGGACGGCGGACGGCGGCTAGTCCCGGCGCATCTCGTCGAGCGCGGCGCGGCCCTGCTCGTGCACCTGCGCCCGGCGCGCCTGCGGGTCGAGCGGCTCGGCCTCGTCGACCGCGACCTCGCCCGACTCGAACGCGTCGCGGTCGTCCCCGGCCGCGCGCGCCTCCGCGAGCCGCGCCTTCAGCTCCTGCGCCCGGGCATCTGCGGCGGCATCCTGCACCGGTGCGGGAGCCGCCTGACGGCGGTTCAGCGCCCGGTAGGCGGCGAGCCCTCCGGCCGCCCCCGCGAGCCACGCGAAGAGGCGTCTCACGGCCGCGATGCTACACTGGCCGCCGCTTCCTGCCCCGTCAACGCGCCGTTCAGTCCCGAGCGGCGCAGGCAGTCGGGGCCGATTCAGACCGTGGGAAGCCTGACGAAAGTGAGGTATCGGGACCTGTGACGACGTACGAGATCCTTCTCATGCTGGACCCCGAGCACGCCGACGCGCGGCAGGACGACCTGATCGCCCGCGTCCGCGAGCAGACGGAGAGCTCGGGCGGCACGTGGCGCAGCCACGACGCCTGGGGACGGCGGCGCCTCGCCTATCCGATCCTCAAGCGCAACGAGGGCGTGTACCACCTCGTCGTCTTCGAGGCGAGCGCGGAAGCGCTCGACGAGATCACGCGCGTGCTCAAGATCGACGACGCGGTGATGCGACACCTCGCGGTGAAGCACATCGAGGGCTCGTCGACGCGCGCGCCGCGCGACGAGACGCCGGTGCCTGCGCAGGCGCCCGTGTACGAGGCGGCGCCGGCCGCTGAGACCGACGCGGAGGCGGAAGCAGACGCGGAAGCCGAGCCTGCTGCCGTCACCGCAGCCGAGTACCCTGACACGAACACGCGTTCGGATGAGGAGTAGGAGGAGCCATGGCAGCGAACATCAACCGCGTCGTGCTGGTCGGCAACCTGACCCGCGACCCCGAGCTCCGGCACACGCCGGGCGGCACCCCGGTCTGCAGCCTGCGCATCGCCGTGAACAGCCGCCGGCGGGACGAGTCCGGCACCTGGACCGACAAGCCGAACTACTTCAGCGTGTCGGTCTTCGGCAACCAGGCCGAGAGCTGCGCCCAGTACCTGTCGAAGGGCCGCCCCGTCGCGATCGACGGGCGCCTCGACTGGCGCGAGTGGGAGGCCAAGGACGGCGGCGGCAAGCGCGAGTCCGTCGAGATCGTGGCCGAGAGCGTCCAGTTCCTGGGAAGCCGTGACGGTGGCGGCGACTTCGGGGGCGGCGGCGGAAACCAGTTCGTGCCCGCGGGAGCGGCGGCCGAGTCGGCCGACTTCCCGGCAGCGGCCGACGACGACATCCCCTTCTAGGAGCGCAGACGTGGCACCGAAAGAGAGAACACAGCAGCGGAAGCGGCCCGGTGGGCCTGCCGGCGCGATCAAGCGCCGGAACTGCTTCTTCTGCAAGGACAAGGTCGCCGAGATCGACTACAAGAACGTCAACCAGCTGCGGCGGTACATCTCCGAGAAGGGCAAGATCCGCAGCCGCCGCATCACGGGTGCGTGCCGGCGCCATCAGGTGCAGGTCGCGCAGGCCGTGAAGCGTGCCCGCGAGATGGCACTCCTGCCGTACGTCGCCGAGGGCGTCGAGGGCAGCGAGCGCGAAGGCCGCGGTCGCGGCCGGAGCCGCGAGGACCGCTGATGGACGTCATTCTCAGGAAGGACGTCGAGAAGGTCGGTCTCCGCGGCGACGTCGTCTCGGTTGCACGCGGCTACGCGCGCAACTTCCTCTTCCCGCGCCAGCTGGCGGAGGAGGCGACACCGGCCCGCGTCGCCGAGCTGCAGAAACGCGAGGCGAACCGGGCGCGGCACGAGGCGAAGACCGCCGGGGAGGCGCAGTCGATCGCCGACACGCTGACGAAGACGGTGCTCCGCTTCGAGGTGAAGGCCGGCCCGACGGGCTCGCTCTTCGGCTCGGTCACGCCGACGGACATCGCGGACGAGATCTGGCGCACGCGCAAGGTCCGCGTCGACCGCCGGAAGATCGGCATCGACAACATCAAGCGGATCGGCCGCTACGACGTGCCGATCGACCTCTTCGAGGGCGTCCGCGTCGACGTGAAGACGCTCGTCGCTCCGGAGGGCGGCGAGCTGCCGTCCGACGAGGAGCTCGAGGCGATGGAGGCCGCCGAGGCGGCCGAGCGCGCGGCGGCCGAGCCGGAGGCGCAGGCGAAGGTCGAGTACGAGGACGTGCCCGAGGACGACGCGCCGCGGCAGTCGCCCGCGGAGGCCGCGATGAGCGCCGACGAGCCGTCGGCGCCTGCGGCGGCCGACGAGCCGGACTGGCGCGCCGACGCCGACGCGGCGCTTCGCGACGCGTAGCGGCCGGCACCTCTCCACCGCGAGTCCACAGGCCCGTCCACGGCCTGTGGACTTGCGGTGGAAGTTCCCGCTCCCTGCGGGGGATCTGTCCACAGCCGCACCGTCCGACCCCCCTGCGATCATGGCAATTTCCCCTGCAAATGGCGCAAAAAGACGTGTTCACAACCGACCTGTCGACAGGTGGCGGCAGGGCCCCGCGGCTGGTTGACTCCAAGCCGATGGCGCAGCTTGCTCCGGTCGCTTCGAACGCGTCCGTCCCACCCCAGAATCTCGAAGCGGAGGAGTCCGTGCTCGGCGCGATGATGATCTCGCCGGGGGCGATCGGCGCCGTCTCCGAGATCGTCGACGCGGCCGACTTCTACCGCGAGTCGCACGCGAAGGTCTACCGCGCCGCGATCGCGCTGTACGCGAAGGGCGAGCCGGTCGACGCGATCACGCTCACCGACGAGCTCGAGGAGCGGGGCGAGCTGGAGGACGTCGGCGGCCGCGTGCGCCTGCACGAGCTCGCCGCGCTCGTCCCGGCGTCCGCGAACGCGGCCCACTACGCGCGGATCGTGCGCGAGACCGCCACGCTCCGAGGGCTGATCCGCGCGGGCGGCGAGATCTCGCGGCTCGGCTGGGACCGTCCCGGCGAGGCGGGCGACCTCGTCGACCAGGCCGAGCAGATCGTCTTCGACCTCTCGCAGCAGCGCGTCACCGGCGAGTTCACGCACATCGACCAGCTCCTGAAGGACAGCTTCGAGCGCATCACGCAGCTGTACGAGGCGGGCGTCGACGTCACCGGGACGCCGTCGGGCTACCGCGACATCGACCGGCTCACCTCCGGCTTCCAGCCCGGCAACCTGATCATCATCGCCGCGCGCCCGTCGATGGGGAAGTCGGCGCTCGCGCTCTGCATGGCCGCGAACCTCGGCGTGCGCCAGGGCATCCCCGTCGGGATGTTCACGCTCGAGATGTCGAAGTCCGAGGTGACGCAGCGCCTGATGTGCAGCGAGGCGAAGGTCGAGTCGCAGCGCCTGCGCACCGGCAAGCTCGCGCCGGACGACTGGCCTCGGCTCACGGCCGCGTGCGACAAGCTCGCGAAGGCGCCGATCTACGTCGACGACACGGGCTCGATCAACATGATGGAGATCCGCTCGAAGTCACGGCGCCTCAAGTCGCGCCATCCGGATCTCGGCCTGATCGTCGTCGACTACCTCCAGCTGATGAGCTCCGCCGGCTCGAGCGAGAACCGCGTGCAGGAGGTGTCGCAGATCTCGCGCTCGCTGAAGATCCTCGCGCGCGACCTCGAGGTGCCGATCATCGCGCTGTCGCAGCTCTCGCGTGCGGTCGAGCAGCGCACCGACAAGCGGCCGATCCTCTCCGACTTGCGCGAGTCGGGGTCGATCGAGCAGGACGCGGACCTCGTCGCGTTCATCTACCGCGACGAGTACTACAACGACGAGTCCGACCAGCAGGGCCTCGCCGAGGTGATCCTCGCGAAGCACCGCAACGGGCCGACCGACTCCGTGAAGCTCTCGTTCCTCAAGCGCTACGCGAAATTCGCGGACCTCGCCTCGGGATGAGCCTGTCCGAGCAGGTGGTGCTGATTGCGGCGAGGGCGACCTCGTTCACGGTCGTGTGCGCGCTCTGCGCCGACCTCGACGTCGCAGCCGGCTACTCCGGCTCGACGTTCGCCGGACGGCTCGACCTCGATCTCGGCCACGGCACGTTCCTCTGCCGGCGCGGGCACACGGTGCGGATCGAGCGGGAGCCCCCTGCGGCGGCCCGCGACGATTCTGTCGCGGCCGCCTAGAAACGGCCGGCGCCGGCAACCGCCGCTTCGGGCACACTTCCGCTCGTGCCCGCGACCGTCATCGTCGGTGCGCAGTGGGGCGACGAAGGCAAGGGGAAGATCGTCGACCTGCTCGCGCAGGACTCGGATCTCGTCTGCCGCTACCAGGGCGGACCGAACGCAGGGCACACGATCGTCGTCGACGAGGAGACGTACAAGATCCGGGCGCTCCCGAGCGGGATCGTCCGCGGCAAGCCATGCGTGATCGGCAACGGCTGCGTCGTCGACCCCGAGGTGCTGATCGGCGAGCTCGACGACTTCGAGTCGCGTGGGCACTCGACACGCGAGGTGTACGTGTCGGGGAACGCGCACCTGATCATGCCGTGGCACCTCGCGATCGACCAGGCGAGCGAGCGCCGGCTCGGCAAGCTCGCGATCGGCACGACGAAGCGCGGCATCGGCCCGTGCTACGCGGACAAGGCGATGCGGCTCGGGATCCGCGTGCAGGACATCCTCGACCCGAAGATCCTCCGGCAGAAGATCGAGGTCGCGCTTGCCGAGAAGAACCTGTGGCTCGAGCGCGTCTACGAGTCGGAGCCGCTCGACCTCGAGACGGTCGCGTCGCAGTACGAGGGCTACGCGCAGCGCCTGCGTTCGTACGTCAGCGACACGTCGCTCTACGTCGACAACGCGCTACGCGCCGGAAAGGTCGTCCTCTTCGAAGGCGCACAGGCGACGCTGCTCGACCTCGACCACGGCACGTATCCGTTCGTCACGTCGTCGAACCCGGTCGCGTCGTCGGCGGCGACGGGAGTCGGCATCGGCCCGCGCAGGATCGACCACGTGATCGGCGTCGCGAAGGCATACGTCACGCGCGTCGGCGAGGGGCCGTTCCCGTCGGAGATCGAGGGGGCAGACCAGGACCGGATGCGCGAGCTCGGCCACGAGTACGGGACCGTGACCGGGCGCAGCCGCCGCTGCGGCTGGCTCGACCTCGTCGCGCTGCGCTATGCCGTGCGCGTGAACGGCATCGACAAGCTCGCGCTCACGAAGCTCGACGTGCTCACCCATTTCGACGAGCTTCCGGTGTGCGTGCGCTACCGGACGCGCGACGGCGCCGAGACGCGCGACTTCCCCGCGCATCAGAGCGACTTCCACGCGGCAGAGCCGGTGTACGAGACGCTGCCGGGGTGGAGCGAGCCCCTCGACGCGTGCGAGTCGGTCGGCGACCTTCCGGGCGCGGCGCGGCGCTACGTCGAGTTCGTCGAGCACGAGCTCGACGTCGAGGTGACGCTCGTCGGCACCGGTGCCGACCGCGCCTCCGTGCTCACGCGCGCGTAGCGCGCACCGCGTAGGCGCGGCCGCTCAACTCGAACGCGCCCGCCGGGCTGCCGAGCTGGCGGAACATCTCGTCGTGGGCGATCGCGCGCTTCTCGTCGTCGAGCGCCTTGAGCCATGCACCGGCCGGCCCGACCTGCGCGCTGAGCGCGTGCCAGAAGTCGTCGAAGCCGGTGTAGGACGCGGTGACGTCGAGCTCCGCGGCCTCGATGCCCTGCAGGCCGCCTTCCTCGAGCAGCGCGACGAGCTCCGCTCTCGTGCGGTAGCGGCGCGCGCCCGTCTCGGTCGAACCGCCGACCGTCTGGGACGTGCGGCCGATCGCGGCGAACATCTCCATCTCCTCGACGCCCCACATACAGACCGCGACGGTTCGCGCGATCCGCGCCATCTCGCGGATCGATGTCGGCGCGTCCTCCATGAACGCGACGACGAGCTGCGCGAGCGCGACGTCGAACGCATCGTCGTCGAACGGCATCCGCTCGGCAGGCGCCTCGTGCACGTCGATCGCCGGGAACCGCGTGCGCAGCGCCTGGGTGAAACTCGGCGACGGCTCCGCCGCGGTGACGTCGGCGCCGCGGCGCAGCAGTTCCGCCGTCAACGCGCCCGTCCCCGCGCCCACGTCGAGCGCCCGATCGCCCTCGCCGACGCCGGCGAACTCCGCAAAGAGGGGCGCGAGCTGCACGGAGTAGCGGCCCATGAAGTCGTCATAGGCGTCCTCGCCGACCTGGAAGACCCCGGACACGTGCAGAACCTACAGCGCCTCGAGGTCGCTCGGCGTGTTGACGTTCACGAGGAGCGACGCGTCCAGCTCGACGGATGCCGCGTCGAGCCGGGCGACCGCGTCGCGGAGGCGCAGCTCGCCGCGCGCGAGCGCGTCCTCGAGCAGCGGCAGCGCGGCCTTCGCGTACGCGCCCGGGAGCGGACCTGACGGCAGGACCGCCGCCTCGCGGCACGCGGCACCGAGCGTGCGCAGCGCAGCGGCGTCGAGAAGCGGAACGTCGACCGGAATGACGACCGCGACGTCGTGCGCTGCGGCACGCAGGCCGGCGACGAGCCCGGCGAGCGGCGCGCGCACGTCGCTCCCGTCGTCGCGAAGCTCGAAGGGCAGCTCGAGCCGGTCCGTGAGCTTGCCGACGGCGATGCGCTCCTCGCACGCCTCGCCGAGCAGGCGCCATGCGCGCTCGGCGAGCGTCTCGCCCCGGAATCGCGCGAGCGCCTTCGGCGAGCCGAAGCGCGTGCTCGCTCCGCCGACGAGCAGCACGCCGGTCAGTGCTCGATGCGCCACGCCTCGGTGTACACGTTCGCCGTGCCCCCGCGCACGAAGCCGCAGAGGGTCACGCCGCGGTCGGCGGCGAGCTCGACGGCGAGGCTCGACGGCGCTCCGACCGCGACCAGCACGGGACAGCCGGCGACCGCGGCTTTCTGCACGAGCTCGAAGGAGAGCCGCCCGCTGACGCAGAGCACGCAGCGCGACAGCGGCAGCTTTCCGGCACCGAACGCCCAGCCGACGACCTTGTCGAGCGCGTTGTGCCGGCCGACGTCCTCGCGCACGCACAGCAACTCGCCGTCCTCCGCGAACAGCCCGGTCGCGTGCAGGCCGCCCGTCACTGCGAACGCCGCCTGCGCCTCGCGCAGGCGATCCGGAAGCGACGAGACGAGCGCGAGCGGCACGCGGAGCTCCGACACGACGCGCGGCGCCTCGACCGCGACGGCCTCGAGCGCGCCCTTGCCGCAGACCCCGCACGACGATGTCGTGTAGAAGCTCCGCTGCAGGCGCTCGGCGTCGAAACCGGGTGCGTCGACGTCCACCGCGTTCGCCGCGAGGTCCGCCGGGAGCTGCGCGCCCTCGGGTCGCAAGCCCTCCGAGAGGCAGAACCCGAGGGCGAGCTCCTCGTCGTGCCCGGGAGTCCGCATCGTCACCGCGACCGGCGTGCCGCCGATGCGGATCTCGAGCGGCTCCTCGACGGCGACGTGGTCGCGCTCGGTGCGCCCGTCGGGCAGCCGCACGACGTCCACCGCGGCAGAGGAGTACGGCGGCGCCTCCATGCGGCGAAGCCTATGGGTGCCGGCGCCCGTCCGCGACTCTGCAATACGATCGCCCGCGTGAAGGTGCTCGTCGTCGGATCGGGCGGTCGCGAGCACGCGCTTGCGTGGGCGCTCGCACGCAGCCCACGGTTGACGGAGCTCCACGCCGCTCCCGGGAACCCCGGGATCGCCGCGCTCGCGAGCTGCCACCCCGTGCGCGCGGACGACCTCGCGTCGCTCGTGCCGCTCGCGCTCGAGCTCGGCGTCGACCTCGTCGTCGTCGGGCCCGAGGGGCCGCTCGTCGCCGGCCTCGCCGACGAGCTGCGGCACCGCGGCATCGCGGTGTTCGGCCCCGGTGCGGCAGCGGCACGGATCGAGGGCTCGAAGGCGTTCTCGAAGGAGATCATGGACGCCGCCGGCGTCCCCACCGCACGGACGCTCGCCGTCGCGCGGCCGCCGTGCGTCGTGAAGGCCGACGGCCTCGCGGCCGGGAAGGGAGTCTGGGTCTGCCGGTCGCAGGACGAGCTGGACGCGGGGCTCCGCGCAGCCGAGGCGCTCGGCCAGCCGTTCCACGTCGAGGAGCTGCTCGAGGGCGAGGAGGTGTCGATCTTCGCGCTGTGCGACGGGCGCATCGCGCTGCCGCTGCCGGCGGCGCAGGACTACAAGCGCATCGACGACGGCGACGAGGGCCCGAACACGGGCGGCATGGGCTCGTACTCGCCCGTGCCGCGGCTGGCCGAGGCCGAGGTCGCCGAGCTGGTCGCGGGCGTCTGCGTCCCGGTGCTCGCCGAGCTCGCGCGGCGGGGCTCGCCGTTCCTCGGTGTCCTCTTCGGCGGCCTGATGCTCACCGCCGACGGGCCGCGCGTGCTCGAGTTCAACTGCCGGTTCGGCGACCCGGAGACACAGTCGCTCCTGCCACGGCTCGGCGGCGACCTGCTCGAGGCGCTCGCCGCCGCTGCTGCCGGCGACCTCCGGGGCGTGGTGCTCGGCGTGTCGGACGACGCCGCCGTGACGATCGTGCTCGCGGCACCCGGCTATCCGGCGCGCGGCGACAGTGGCACTCCGATCACCGGCGTCGACGACGCCGAGGCGGCCGGCGCGCTCGTGTTCCACGCGGGCACGGCGCTGAACGACGGCCGCCTCGTCACGAACGGCGGACGGATCCTCAACGTCACGGCGCTCGGCAACTCGATCGCCGACGCACGTGCTGCCGCATACGCCGCGGCCGCGCACATAGAGTTCGCCGGCGTGCGCTACCGCTCCGACATCGCAGCCCTCAGCCGTGCCTGATCTCCGCGTCGGCATCCTCGTCGGCTCCGAGTCCGACCGCGAGCGGATGCAGGCGGCGCTCGCCGTGCTCGACGAGCACGACGTCGGCTACGAGTTCGAGGTGCGCTCGGCGCACAGGACGCCCGACGCCGTCGCCGACTATGCGCGCACCGCGCGCGAGCGTGGGATCCGGGTCCTGATCTGCGGCGCGGGGCTCTCGGCAGCGCTGCCGGGCGTCGTCGCCGCGCACACCGACCTGCCGGTGATCGGCGTGCCGCTGCGGTCGAGCCTCAGCGTGCTCGACGGGCTCGACGCCCTGCTCGCGATCTCGCAGATGCCTCCGGGCGTGCCGGTCGCGACGGTCGGCGTCGACGGCGCGAAGAACGCCGGCGTGCTCGCCGTGCGGATCCTGAACGCCTAGTACGCGGAGCGGATGTTCGTCAGTGTCGGCGGCAGGTCCGCCGCGCTCGCCCCGACGGTCGCGAGCGCACGCACGAGCGAGCGGTGCGCGTCGGCCGGCTTCATGCCGTGATTCGCCGACGTGTGCGTCGTCATCACACCGGCGAATTGCACCGGCCGGTGGTAGACATGGCGCGCGATGTGCGCGAGCTCGGCCCACTGCCGTGCCATCGCATGGTTGTAGATCTCGGGGATCGGCCGCGCGTACTTCATCCCCGCGGCGACGTAGAACGCCTGCCGCAGGTTCCAGATGCTGCCGACGCCCCCGTCGAGCGAGCCGTAGTTGTAGAGGAGATGCCCCAGCCCACCGTCGCGGTAGCCGCGGTAGAAGTCGCGCGTGCGGTGGAACGTCCTGTCCCAGGCCGGCTCGACGTCGTCGGCGGCCGCGGAGGTGACGAACCGGTCGACGCCCTCCCGGCGCAGGATCTGGGAGAGGCGCATCGTCTCGCGCGCCCACTTGCGACCCGCCTTGTACGCGCTCGGTACGGCTGGGTGGTAGTTGCTCGTGCCGCGGGCGAGGCTGATCCGGAGATCGGAGGAAGGGTCGACGCAGTACGCGTAGCCGCGCGCGTATGCGAGCAGGCCGCGCGTGATCTCCGCGTTCCCAGCGAACCGGCCCGAGAAGAGATTCGTGCCGTATGTGTGCCCGTTGTACGCCGGCTGTCCGAAGTCGAGGATGACGACGCCGCCGACGCCGCGCTTCGCCGCCGTGCAGCCCTGCCGGCGGAGGGTGCGCGGATAGGCGGTGCGCTCGTAGAGCGAGATCGTCGCGCGCGGGCCCGCGGCCGTCGCGTGCCGCGGCCGCGGCTGGTGCCGTGCGCGCTTCACGGCGGCGGCGAGCGGATCGAAGCGAAACGGAGCGGCGAGGAGCGGCGCCGAGCCGTGCCGCACCAAGGCCGGCGGGCGCGCGGCCGGCGTGCCGTGGACGGCGGCGATCCCGAGACCCGCGAGCGTGCCCGCGGCCAGCGCAGCGGCGGTGGCGCTCCGGGCGAAGAGGACGTTTTTATGCCTTTCAAGCAGCATTAGCTCGGGGAACCTAGCCCCGAAAAATCGGGGTCGCACTCCCCCGAACGAGGGAGCCGGAGAGCCTCCGCCGCCGACCTGACCCGGCTCTAGACTGTCTCCAGTGATCGCCCGCTACTCCCGCCCGGCCATGACCAGGATCTGGTCGGACGAGGGCAGGCTCGCGACCTGGCTCGAGGTGGAGCTTGCCGCGACGGCGGCCTGGGCCGAGCTCGGCGTCGTGCCCGCGGAGGCGGCGCAGGCGCTGCAGGCGAACGCGTCCGTCCCGTCGCCGGAGCGGGTCCGGGAGATCGAGGCGACGCTCCATCACGACACCGCCGCGTTCGTGGACGCGGTCGCGGAGGGGCTCGGCGAGGAGGGCCGCTGGTTCCACTACGGGCTGACGTCGTCGGACGTCGTCGACACCGCACTCGCGCTGCAGGTGCGGGAGGCGGGCACGCTGATCCTCGCGGGCCTCGACCGCGCGTTCGCGGTCGTCGTCGCGCGCGCGGAGCAGCACCGCGCGACACTGCAGATGGGCCGCACGCATGGCGTGCACGCCGAGCCGACGACGTTCGGGCTGAAGCTCGCGGGCTGGGCGTTCGAGCTCGACCGGGCGCGCAAGCGCGTCGCGCGCGCCCTCGACGGCATGCGTGTCGGCAAGCTCTCCGGCGCGGTCGGCACCTATGCGGCCACCGACCCCGAGCTCGAGCGGATCGCGTGTGAGCGCCTCGGCCTCGAGCCGGCGCCGACCTCGACGCAGATCCTCCAGCGTGACCGCCACGCGGAGCTGCTGACGGCGCTCGCCGTCACGGCCTCCTCGCTCGACAAGTTCGCGCTCGAGGTCAGGAACCTCGCGCGCACCGAGGTCGCCGAGGTGCAGGAGCCGTTCGGCAAGGGCCAGAAGGGCTCGTCGGCGATGCCGCACAAGCGCAACCCCGTCGTCGCCGAGCGGATCTGCGGGCTCGCGCGCGTCGTGCGCGGCCACGCGCTCGTCGGGCTCGAGAACGTCGCACTCTGGCACGAGCGCGACATCTCGCACTCGTCGGCCGAGCGCATCGTGATCCCGGACGCGTTCCTCGCGCTCGACTACATGCTCGACCGCTTCTCGTGGCTGATGGACGGCCTCGTCGTCCGCGAAGAGCGGATGCGGCGCAATCTCGAGGCGAGCCACTACCTCTTCTTCAGCCAGCGCGTGCTGCTGGCGCTCGTCGAGTCGGGGCTCTCGCGTGACGACGCGTACCGTGCAGTGCAGCGCAACGCGATGCGCGCGTGGGACGAGGAGCTCGACTTCCGTGAGCTCGCCCGCGTCGACGACGAGATCGCGTCGCGCGTCGACCTCGACGCCGTCTTCGACCTCAGCGCATACACGCGCCACATCGACACCGTGTTCGCCCGTCTGCAATCGCTCGCCGCCAAGGAGGAACCCGTTCATGTCTGAAGCCACGCACCTCGCGTCCGGAAAGGTGCGCGAGCTCTACGCACTCGACGACGACCGCCTGCTGCTCGTCGCGAGCGACCGCATCTCGACGTTCGACGTGATCCTCCCGACGGAGATCCCGGACAAGGGCCGCGTACTCACCGGCCTCTCGGGGTTCTGGTTCACGCGTCTGCGCGAGATCGTGCCGAACCACATGCTCGCGATCCGCGAGGACGGCCGCTCCATGGAGTGCCGCCGGCTCGAGATGCTGCCGATCGAGTGCGTCGTGCGCGGCTATCTCGCCGGCTCCGGCTGGAAGGACTACACGGCGACCGGCTCCACGTCGGGTCATCCGCTGCCGGAGGGCCTGCGCGAGTCGGACCGGCTGCCGTCGCCGATCTTCACGCCGGCAACGAAGGCGCAGACAGGCCACGACGAGAACATCTCGCGCGACCAGGCCGCGGAGCTCGTCGGCGCGGAGCGTCTCGCCGAGGTCGAGCGCGTCGCGATCGGTCTCTACAGCGCGGCCGCCGAGCATGCGCTCTCGTGCGGGATCATCATCGCGGACACGAAGTTCGAGCTCGGGCTCGACGGCGAGGGCAACCTCGTGCTCGGCGACGAGGCGCTGACGCCCGACTCGTCGCGGTTCTGGCCGGCGGACACGTATGCGCCGGGACGCGGGCAGGACAGCTTCGACAAGCAGTTCGTGCGCGACTACTGCGAGACGACCGGCTGGGACAAGACGTACCCCGGCCCGGAGATCCCGGAGGACGTCGTGGCCGGCACGCGTGCAAAGTACGTCGAGGCGTTCGAGCGGCTGACGTCGATCTCGTTCGACGCGTATCTCGCCGATCCGTCGGTGGTGCTCGCGTGAGGGCGACGGTGCTCGTCCGTCCGAAGACGGGCATCCTCGACCCGCAGGGCGCGGCGGTCGAGACGGCGCTCGAGCATCTCGGCTTCTCGGTCGCCGGCGCGCGCGTCGGCAAGGTCGTGGACCTCGAGGTCGACGCGACCGACGCGGCCGAGGCGCGGGCGCAGGTCGAGCGGATGTGCGAGCAGTTGCTCGCGAACCCGTTGATGGAGTCGTACGAGATCGAGCTGCATGGCTAGCCCGCAGCCGCGCATCGGCGTCGTCATGTACCCGGGGTCGAACGACGATCACGACGCGCTGTGGGCTCTCGGCGCGCTCGACGCGGAGGCGGTGCCGGTGTGGCACGAGGAGGCGGAGCTGCCCGACCTCGACGCGGTCGTGCTGCCGGGCGGCTTCTCGTATGGCGACTACCTGCGCTGCGGCGCGATCGCCCGGTTCTCTCCGGCGACGGCGGCGGTGAAGGAGTTCGCGGATGCGGGCGGGCTCGTGCTCGGCATCTGCAACGGCTTCCAGGTGCTGTGCGAGGCGGGACTGCTCCCGGGCGTGCTGCTGGAGAACGAGTCGCTGCAGTTCATCTGCCGCGACGTGCCGCTCGTCGTCGAGCGGGACGACCTGCCGTTCACGACGCGCTGCAGCCGCGGCGAGCGCCTCGTGATCCCGGTGAAGCACGGCGACGGCCGCTGGTTCGCGCCGCCGGAGCTCGTCGCGGAGCTCGAGGCGAACGGCCAGGTCGTGCTGCGCTACGCGGAGCCGGTGAACGGCTCGGTCGGCGATGTCGCCGGCGTGTGCAACGAGCGCGGCAACGTGATGGGGCTGATGCCGCACCCGGAGCACGCGGTCGATCCGCTGCTCGGCTCGGCCGACGGCGCATTGATCCTCGCCTCGCTCGTCGAGGCCGCGCGCGACCGCGCGATCAGCCTGGCCTGAGCCGGAGCGCGTCCGACAGCTCGGGCCGCCGCTCGAGCCCGGCGTGGAGTCGAGCGAGGTCGCGCTCGCGCAAGGTCACGGGCCCACGACGCGCCGCGCCGCCGGTCGAGTAGGCGAAGCGCACGAGCCGCTCGCCGCGCTCCGTCTCGAGCAGCTGCACGACGGATGCGAACCGCCGCTCGCCGGCCTGCTGGCGGACGACGAGCTCTTCCACGAGCTCCGCCCTGCCCCACGGTGTCTCGGTCTTCGCCGCTCCCATGGACAGAACGTAGGCGGGAAGGCGTCACGCGTGTGTGACGCCTTCCCGGCACTTCCCGTCATCCCCTGCGGCGGGGGCTCCGGG
>DASYGK010000066.1:0-59038 GCA_035999905.1 Gaiellaceae bacterium
CACGAACCGGTTCGGCGACCTGCCGATCACGATCGGGATGGTCGAGACGACGAGCCCGGGCGTCGGCGGCGACGATCTGATCCAGACGGGCTCGGGCAGCGCGATCGTGATGGGCGGCACCGGTGCGGACTGCATCTCGACCGTGCTCGCCGGCACGCCCGACCAGACCTGCGTCGCGCAGCCCGCCGGGACCCAGGCCGGGGCACCCGCCGACAACACGAACTTCGTCTTCGGCGACGACGGCTACATCACGTGGGTCGGCTCGGAGCTCAACCCGGAGGGCCTGACCTGGGCCGGCGCGAACAACGACCCGAAGAACATCGACCTCGTCGCCTCGACCGACACGTGGGACGGCGGCAACGACCACATCACGATCGGCTCCGGCAGGGCGATCGTCGTCGGCGGCCAGGGCAACGACACCATCACCGGCGGCTCGGGCACGAACGTCATCCTCGGCGACGCGGGCGCGGTGTTCGCGGCCTCGCACGACACGAACCGGTTCGGCGACCTGCCGATCACGGTCGGCATGGTCGAGACGACGAGCCCGGGCGCGCTCTTCGGCGGCGACGACACGATCACGATCGGGACCGGCAGCGCGATCGTGATGGGCGGCACGGGCGCCGACACGATCACGACGAGCTCGAGCACGAGCTTCGTCTTCGGTGACGACGGCTACATCACGTGGGTCGGCTCGGAGCTCAACCCGGAGAATCTGACGTGGGCCGGCGCGAACAACGACCCGAGGAACATCGACCTCGTCGCTTCCACGACGCCGTCGGACGGCGGCAACGACACGATCACCATCGGCTCCGGCGAGGCGATCGTCGTCGGCGGCCAGGGCAACGACACGATCCTGGGCGGCTCGGGCACGAACGTGATCCTGGGCGACTCGGGCGCGATCTTCGCGGCGTCGCACGACACGAACCGGTTCGGCGACCTGCCGATCACGATCGGGATGGTCGAGACGACCGCCGCGCACATCGGCGGCGACGACAAGATCCAGACGGGCTCCGGCAGCGCGATCGTGATGGGCGGCACCGGTGCGGACTGCATCTCGACGGTGCTCGGCGGCACGCCGGAGCAGACGTGCGTCGCGCAGCCGGCCGGAACGGCACCGAGCGCGCCGGGCGGGAATACCAGCTTCGTCTTCGGCGACGATGGCTACATCACGTGGGTCGGGACGGAGCTCAACCCGGAGGGCCTGACCTGGGCCGGTGCGAACAACGACCCGAAGAACATCGACCTCGTCGCGTCCACCGACACGTGGGACGGCGGCAACGACCACATCACGATCGGCTCCGGACGCTCGATCGTCGTCGGCGGCCAGGGCAACGACACGATCACCGGCGGCTCGGGCACGAGCGTCATCCTCGGCGACGCGGGCGCGGTGTTCGCGGCCTCGCACGACACGAACCGGTTCGGCGACCTGCCGATCACGCTCGGCATGGTCGAGACGACGAGCCCGGGCGCGCTCTTCGGCGGCAACGACACGATCACGACCCTCGACGGCAACGCGATCGTGATGGGCGGCACCGGCAACGACACGATCTCGACCGGCGCCGGGACGAACATCGTCTTCGGCGACAACGGCTACGTCACCTGGGTCGGCTCCGAGCTCAACCCGGAGAGCCTCGTCTGGAGCGGGAGCGACAGCGATCCGACGACGATCGACCTGCTCGCCTCGACGGCGACGTGGGATGGCGGCAACGACACGATCGCCGTCGGTGCGGGCGACGCCATCGTCGTCGGAGGCTTCGGCGACGATCACATCACCGGGGGAACCGGCAGCAACATCATCCTCGGCGACAGCGGCGCCGTCTTCGCCGCGCACTCCGGCGCCGCCCAGTTCGGCAGCCTCCCGATCACCGTCCAGCTCGCCGAGTCGACCGCGCCGACCGTCGGCGGCGTCGACTGCATCACGGGCGGCGCGGGCGCCGACCTGATCATCGGCGGCATCGGCAACGACACGATCCACGCCGGCGAAGGCGACAACCTCGTGATCGGCGACAACGGCCAGTTCGTCTTCGACACGAACACCGGCGGCCTCGTCAGCGCCGCCACGACCGCACCGGACGCGGGTGGCGGCGACGACAAGATCTACACCGGCTCCGGTCGCGACGTCATCCTCGGCGGCCAGGGAAGCGACACGATCGACGCCGGCGCAGGCGACAACGTCGTCTTCGGCGACGACGGTGTCGCGACATTCGACCCGAGCATCCTCGTGCACATGAAGAGCACCGAGACCGGCGCAGACGGCCCCGCGCTCGGCGGCGACGACACGATCACGACCGGCCCCGGCCGCGACGTCGTCGTCGGCGGGATGGGCAACGACTCGATCCGGGCCGGCGAGGGCGACAACGTCGTCTTCGGCGACAGCGCCGAGCTCGACTTCACCACCGACACGAGCGTCCTGCTCCAGGCCGACTCGCTCGCGCCCGCCTTCGGCGGCAACGACACGATCACGACCGGCGCAGGATTCGACGTCATCGTCGGCGGCTACGGCGTCGACCTGATCAATGCCGGCACCGGCTACAACGTGATCGCGGGCGACAGCGCGACGATGACCTTCGACGCCAACGGGGTGCTCCACTTCTTCGCGACGACGGCGACCGGCATCGGCGGCGACGACCAGATCACGAGCGGGCTCGGAAACGACGTCATCTTCGGCGGCGCGGGCGCCGACACGATCACCGACGCGGGCGGCTCGAACATCGTCTTCGGCGACAACGGCCAGGTCGGCTGGAACACGACGGGTTACACCGGCCTGACCGCGACGGCGCCGAACGACGGTGGAGCCGACATGATCACGATCTACGGCACCGGCACCAACTGGGTGATCGGCGGCACCGGCGGCGACCACATCACCACCGGCAGCGGCGACGACCTCATCTTCGGTGACTTCGCCGCGTTCACCGGCCCGGTGCCGACCGTGCCTGCCGTCCCGTACGTGCCGGTCGCATGGCAGTACACGTCGATCTTCACCACCGTCGACCCGCTGATCGGCTCGAACGACGTCATCGACGCCGGCGACGGCCGGAACATCGTGGTCGGCGGCCAGGGCAACGACACGATCACGACCGGCTCCGGTGCCGACGACATCGTCGGCGGCAACAACGTTGCAGGCGACCTCATCGCCGGCACCCTCGTCGCCGCGCACGATGGCAACGACACGATCACCGCGGGCGGCGGCGACGACGTGATCGCCGGCGACAACGCCTCGATCCTCCTGAACGGCGGCTCGACGAGCCCGCTCGACCAGACGCTGACGCAGCCGACGATCTACAGCGAGCCGAACGGCGACGGAACGCCGTACCTGCCGAACGTCACGGGCGCGTGGGCGTATGACCCGACGCGGCCGCTCCAGCGCACGATCGTGCTCTTCCAGGGCGGCACGACCGCCGTCGCCGGCAGCTACGGCAACGACACGATCTTCGGCAACGACGGCAACGACCAGATCTTCGGCCAGATGGGCAATGACTGGATCGACGCCGGCAACGGCATGGACTACGTCGAGGGCGGCGGCGGCGCGGACGTGATCTTCGGCGGCTACGGCCAGGACGACCTGATCGGTGGCAGCTCCGACCTCTTCGGCTACGCGACGGCCGCGCAGCGCAGCCTCGACGGCACCGATGTCATCTACGGCGACACGGGCAACGCGACGTCGCTCAACGACCTCGGTGACCAGTCGGCGAACGGCCATGCGCACAACGCGGACACGATCGCCGGCGACAACGCGGACATCTTCAGGCTCGTCTCCGGCACGCAGTACCTGACGTTCAACTACGACAACTACCCCGGCGCGACGGAGCACATCGTGCCGCGCGCGGTGCGGCTGCTCGACTACAGCCCGACCGGAGAGCCGTACACGTCCTGCAACCCGGCGTCGCCGGCCGACTGCGCGACGTACGTCGGAGCCGGGAACATCGGCGCGGCCGACTTCCTCTTCGGCGAGTCCGGCAACGACACGATCTACGGCGAGACCGGCTCCGACACGATCTTCGGCGGGGGCCAGGACGACACCCTGATCGGGAACGCCGGCAACGACTGGATCTCCGGCGGAACCGGCGACGACGGCATTCTCGGCGACGACGGTCTCCTGCTCCTCGCCCGGAACGGCGTGGCGGAACCGCTGTACGGGCTCGCAGCCACGACGCAGACGACGCTCGGCGCCGACGACCACGGCGACCACGAGGGCGACATCACGCTGACCGTCAACGTGACCGGGCGCCTCACCTACACCGCGATCGAGCAGCCCTTCTTCGTCGGCGGCAACGACATCATCTACGGCGGACTCGGCAATGACTTCCTGCACGGCGGCGCAGGCGACGACGCGATCTCCGGTGCCGAGGCGCTCGACAACTTCGCGAACAACGGCAATCCGCTCGCCTATCTCACGGCGCTCGGCTACACGGTGACGAACGTGCTCGGGTACAACGCGGCGACGCAGCAGTCCAAGTACTTCGATCCGGCGCATCCGTTCCAGAAGATCACCGTGGGGGGCGTCGACTTCCTCCTCAACTTCACCTCTGCACTGTCCTTCGATCCGGCGACGTACGACCCGACCACGAATGCGCAGCCGGTCCTCGACGACGGACAGGACGTCCTCTTCGGCGATGCGGGCAACGACTGGCTCGTCGGCGGCACGAACCAGGACGTCCTCTTCGGCGGCTGGGGCAACGACATCCTCCAGGCCGACGACAATCTCGACTCCACCAAAGTCACGACGGCGCCGACGTACTCGAGCATCTGCAGCCTCGTGACGAGCTACGCATCTGACGCGCATGACGCGGCGAGCGTCTGCCACGACCTGACGCAGCTCCAGTCGCAGCTTCCACGGATGCGGCCGAGCGACGTCGTCTCGTCGATCGATCAGATCGGCGAGGAGATCGCCGGCGACATCGGCGACGGCTGGAGTGCGAACGAGGCCGGCACGCTCGTGCGGCTCCTCCAGTACCTGAAGCCCGGCTACAGCGCACTCGCGAACAACATCGCCGACTCCCGCGGCAACGATCCGACCTTCGCCGACATCGCCTACGGCGGCGCCGGACACGACGTGCTGATCGCCAACACGGCGTCCGACCGCCTGATCGACTGGCACGACGAGGCAAACGCCTACTACGTCCCGTGGGAGCACGAGAACGAGCCGGTCGTCATCGACGACCCGAACAACGACGTCGCGCAGCTGCTCCTCGATCTGAGCCTCGCCCTCGGCTCCGACCCGACACGGCCCGAGGTCGCGCCGCAGCCGAGCTGGCACGGCGACGGCTGGGATCAGCTCGACTTCCGCAACGGCGAGCCGTTCGGCGAGATCGGCCTCGTCGTCGCGCAGAGCCCGAACGACAACTGGTGGAACGAGTTCGGCTCGGGGCCGTACTGGCCCGGCGAGGGCGGCGTCAACCCGGGCATCGACGTCGAAGGCACCTCCGACGAGGCCGAGCACGACGAGAGCGGCAACCACGACGTCACCGGTTCGCTGCCGCTGATCGTCCTCAACACACCGTCCGCGTCCACCGACCGGATCGAGCACATCTGGCACCTCGACGACGAGGGCGACTCGCTGCTGCACCGGTTCGTGATCCGCGGCCAGCTCACCGCCGCCGAGCAGGCAGGACTGTCCTCCCAGAACGTCTGGGCGCTGAACGAGCTCATCGCGTACGGCCTCGTCGCCAAGGTCGGCAGTGTGTGGATGCCGACCAGCGCGACCTGGCTCGCGCTCGGTCTCGCGGACGCGCCGATCGTCACCGGCGTCTCGTCCTCGTCCACGACGCCGACGACGCCGGTCACGATCACCGGCACCGGCGACGCGACGGACACGATCACGATCTACGACGGCACGACCGTCGTCCCGACGACCGCGCTCGTCACCGTCGGCACCGACGGCACGTGGACGGCGACGGTGTACCTGGCGGTCGGCCATCACGACCTCACGGCGACGCAGACGGTGCAGGAGCTGCCGCAGGTGGGTCTCCAGAGCGCCAAGAGCTGCGACTTCGACGTCACGTCGTACCCGAACCCGCCGTCGATCCTGCCGATCGCGAAGCCGGGCCCGGCCGCGCCGACCGCGGTGGTCACCGTGAGCGGCACCGGCGTCGCCGGATACAGCGTGAACGTCTACGACGGCGGGAAGCTCGTCGGCACCGCGGCGGTCGATCCCACCGGCGCGTGGACGCTCTCCGTCTCGTTCGCCCCCGGCGTGCACACGTTCACCGCGACGCAGACGGCGACGGTCGCAGGTGCGAAGTACACCGGTGCGGCGAGCGGCGCAGCGTCGGTCGCCGTGTACGCGCCGCCGGCCCCGCCGACCGTCACCTCGATCGTCAGCGGCACCGTCACGACGCACGCACAGGTCGGAGGCCGGGGCGTTGCAGGCGGCGCCGTGAAGCTCTTCGAGGGCTCGACGCTCGTCGGCACGGCGACAGCCGCCGCGGACGGGACCTGGACGGCGCCGATCAACGTCCTGTCGCTCGGGAAGCACACGCTGACCGCGCAGCAGCTCGACCCGAGCTCGGGCTTCTGGGGCGCGCTCGGCGCCGGCTTCGTCGTCACCGTCACGCCGGATGCGCCCGTCGTCGCCCCGATCGCGGCACCGGCAGCGCCCGGCCCGATCGCCGTGACCGTGACGGTGACCGGCCTCGCGGGCTACGGCTTCGCGCTCTACGACGGGGCGACGAAGATCGCGTCGACCACGCTCTCTGCGACGGGCACCTGGACGGTGACCGTCACGCTCGCCGTCGGCGTCCACTCGCTCACGGCGACGCAGACCTCGCCGGCGACCGGCCCCGGCGCGTTCACGAGCCCGCTCGGCGCCGCGTCGGTCGTGACGGTGTACGCGCCGACTGCGGCACCGACGGTGACCTCGGTCGGCACCGGCACCGCGAGCACGCAGGCGGTCGTCTCGGGCCGCGGATCGGTGGGCGGCACCGTGAAGCTGTACGAGGGCTCGGTCGAGATCGGCTCGGTGCTCGTCGCCGCCGACGGCACGTGGACGGCGACGCTCGCGCCGCTCGCCGTCGGCAAGCACACGGTCGCCGCGAAGCAGCAGGACGGTGCGTCGGGCTTCTGGAGCCCCCTCGGCGGGAGCTTCGTCGTCACGATCAATCCCGACCCGCCGAAGATCCTGCCGATCACGCAGCCGACCGCTGCGGGCCCCGTTGCGGTGACGGTGACGATCACCGGCACCGCCGGGTACGCGGTCACGCTTTATGACGGCTCGACCGCGATCGCGTCCACGACCTTCGGCGCGGGCGGGTCGTGGACGGTCACGGTGACGCTCGCGGCGGGCACGCACTCGCTGACCGCGAAGCAGACGTCGCCGAGCATCGGCGGGAGCACGTTCACGAGCGCCGCGAGCGCCGCCTCGACGGTCACCGTCTACGCGCCGCCGGCCGCGCCGTACGTGTTCGTCGCGCCGTCGAGCGTCAACACCGGCACGACGTTCAGCATCACCGGCTTCGGCATCGCCGGCGACACCGTGAAGATCTACAGCGGCTCGGTCGAGATCGGCAGCGCCGTCGTCGCGTCGAACGGCTGGTGGACGGCGACCGTCGCCGCGAACTCGCTCGCGCTCGGCGCGAACACTCTCGTGGCGAAGCAGCTCGACCCGGCGTCGGGCTTCGCGAGCACCGGCGTGAACCTCGCGGTGACGCGGAAGTAGCCGTCAGAGCCCGAGGAGGCGCGCGATCACCATGCGCTGCACCTCGTTCGTGCCCTCGCCGATCTCGAGGATCTTCTGGTCGCGGTAGAGCCGCGAGATCGCGTACTCGTCCATGAACCCGTACCCGCCGTGGATCTGCAGCGACGCGTTCGCGGCGCGGTTCGACAGGAGACCCGTGTAGAGCTTCGCCTGCGCGGCCGCGAGCGCGAACGGCTTGCCCTGGTCCTTGAGCCACGCCGCGCGGTACACGAGCTGGCGGCCCGCCTCGATCTCCGTCGCCATGTCGGCGAGCGCGAACTGCACGGCCTGGAACTTCGCGATCGGCTTGCCGAACTGCTGCCGCTCCTGCGCGTACGCGAACGCCAGGTCGTAGGCGCCCTGCGCGAGGCCGACGCCCATCGAGGCGACCGAGATGCGGCCCCCGTCGAGGATCTCCATGAACTGCTGGAAGCCCTTGCCGCGCTCGCCGAGCAGGTTGCCCTCCGGCACGCGGCACTCCTTGAACGCGAGCTCACGCGTGTCGGAGGCGTGCCAGCCGAGCTTGTGCATCGGGGCGGAGATCTCGTAGCCCGGCGTCCCGTTCGGGACGATGACGTTCGACACCTCGCCGTCGGCCGTCAGCGCGGTGATCGTCACGCACGCGGTGATGTCGGTGCCGGCGTTCGTGATGAAGATCTTCGTGCCGTCGACGACCCACTCGCCGTCGCGCAGCACTGCGCGGGTGCGCGTCGCGCCGGCATCCGAGCCTGCGCCGGGCTCGGTCAGCCCGAATGCGGCGAGCGCTTCGCCCGAGGCGAGACGCGGCAGCCACTCCTGCTTCTGCGCGTCGTTCCCGAAGAGGTAGATCGGCATCGTGCCGAGCGAGGTGTGCGCCGCGACCGTGATCGCGAGGGACGAGTCGATGCGCGTCAGCTCCTCGATCGCGATCGCGTACGAGACGGTGTCGGCGCCGGCGCCGCCGTACTCCTCCGGGATCGGGATCCCCATCAGCCCGAGCTCGGCGAGCTCGGCGACGAGCTCGTACGGGAACCGCTCCTCCCGGTCGAGCTCGGCCGCAACGGGCGCGACGCGCGAGACGGCGAACTCGCGCACCGTCCGGCGGAGCAGCTCCTGCTCGTCGGTCAGCTCGTAGTTCACGCGAAGCTCGCGGCGAGCTCGGCGATCAGCCGGACGCCGTAGCCGGTGCCGCCCGGCACCGTGTAGTAGTCGCCGCGGGAGCGCTCGAGGAAGCCAGGGCCGGCCATGTCGATGTGGGCCCAGGCGCCCTCGCCGGCGAACTCCTCGAGGAACTTCGCGGCGAGCACCGCGCCCGCCTGCCGGAGGATCGAGGCGTTCCGCATGTCGGCGTACGTCGAGTCGACGTAGCGCCGGTAGCGCGCGTGGAGGGGGAACGGCCAGGTGAGGTCGCCGCTCCGTTCGCCGGCCGCGAGGATGCGGTCGCGCCAGGCGTCGTCGTTCGCGAAGAGGCCGCCGTAGAGGTCGCCGAGCGCGATCTCCATCGCGCCGGTCAGCGTGGCCATGTCCAGCACGTGCGTGGCTCCCTCGCGGCGGGCGTACCAGAGCGCGTCTGCGAGCACGAGACGCCCTTCGGCGTCGGTGTTCGTGATCTCGATCGTCTTGCCGTTGGCGGCCCGCAGGATGTCTCCTGGGCGGAATGCGTCGCCGCCGGGGAGGTTCTCCGCGGAGGCGAGGACGGCGAGCGCGCGGACGGGCAGGCCGAGCGCGGCCACGGCGCCGATCCCGTGCAGCGTGCCGGCGCCGCCCGCCATGTCGCCCTTCATGTCCTCCATCCGCGTCGGCGGCTTGAGCGACAGGCCGCCCGAGTCGAAGGTGATCGCCTTGCCGACGAGCCCGAGCAGGACGTCCGGCTGCGTGGGCTTCGGTGGGTCGTACCGGAGGACGATCAGCCGCGGCTCGCGGCGGCTGCCGCGGCCGACGGCGGCGAGCGCGCCCATGCCGAGCTCGTCGAGCTCGCGGCTGCCGAGCGCGTACGCCGTGAGGTGCTCGTGCTCGTCCGCGAGCTCGAACGCGCGCTCGGCGAGCGCCTGCGGGTCGAGCTCGTTCGGGGGAAGGTTCGCGAGGTCGCGCGCGCGGTTCGTGCGCTCCGCGACGAGGGCTGCATGCTCTGCGGCGGCACGGAGCTCCGGGGTGTCGTCGTGCCCGATCACGATCCGCTCCACCGGGAGGGCCGGGTCGCGGTCGGCCGTCTTCCACCGGGCCGGCGAGTAGCCGCCGATCACGGTGCCCTCGACGAGTGCGCGGGCCTGGTCGGGGAGGCTGAGCGGGAGGCTCTCGTCGAGCAGCCAGCAGAGCGTCCCGCCGACGCGCGCGAGCGAGCGGGCGGCCGCGGCGCCGGCGACCCGGAGCGCGTCGGCGTCGACCTCGTCGCGCGGGCCGATTCCCGCCGCGACGACGCGGGGGCTCGAGAGCTCGCCGTTCAGGTGGAGGAGCAATGCGTCGCCGCGGTCGCCACGGAGCTCTCCGCTTCCGCCGAGCCGCCCGAGGCGGCCGCCGAGCTTGTCGTCGACGATCCGTGCGCCGTCGCCGGTGAGCCCCTCGAACGGGCTCGAAACGGTGAGGGCGAGCGCGTCGGCCTCCGTCCGGCCCGGCAGGCCGATGTCGATCGTCACGCGCATCGCGGCGGCGATGGTAACGGAGCCGCGCGCCCGCCCGGCACGTACACTCGCGGTTGAACCGTCAGTCAACGAACGAGAGCCAAGGAGCCCCGATGGCCGAAGCAGTCCAGGAGTTCTTCGCCAATCTCGAGTCGCGCGCGGACGCGGACAAGACCGCGGGGATGAGCAACTCGTACGTCTTCGACATCGAGGGCGCCGGCGAGTGGAAGGTCGACGTCGACGAGGGGAAGGTCACCGTGACCGAGGGCGGCGGCGACGCCGACGTGGTCATCTCGACGAGCGAGGAGACGTTCGAGAAGATCGTCTCGGGCGAGCTGAACCCCACGAGCGCGTACATGACCGGCAAGCTGAAGATCAAGGGCGACATGGGCGCGGCCATGAAGCTCCAGAAGCTCTTCTAGGGACCGGGCGAAGAGCCGCGCTCTTCGCCCGGGTGGGGCACGCGTGGCGAGCGGATTGCGGCGCTACGGCCAGAGCGCGGTCTGGCCTTCGCGTGCGGGGGCGTGCTCACCCAAGAGCGAAGTGGGCGCTTACTCCTCGAGCTCGACGAGCAGTGCTCCGCCGGCGACGCGGTCGCCCTCTGCGACATGGACGGCGCGCACCGTCGCCTCGTAGGGGGCGACGAGCGGCGTCTCCATCTTCATCGCCTCGAGCACGACGAGCTGCTGGCGCGCGGCGACGTGGGCGCCCGGCTCGACGAGGACGCGGATCACCGTGCCGGGCATCGGCGCGACGATCGCCGCCTGCTCCGGCGTCGAGCCCGGCGCGTGCGCGGCGGCGTCGACGTCGGGTGCGGGGCGCGGGGGAGGCGGCGGCAGGTTCAGCCGCCAGGCTCCGCTCCACGCGCCCGACGGCGCGCGCGGCGGCGCGTGCGAGAGTGGCGGATGCTCGGTGAGGAACGCCGTCGTCGCTCCGCCTTCGCGAACGACCGGGTGGCCGACGAGCCAGCGCAGGAACGGGAGGTTCGTCGTGACGCCGCCGACCTCGGTCTCGCGGAGCGCCTGCGCGAGCCGGTCGAGCGCCTCGGCGCGCGTCGGCGCGTGCGCGATCAGCTTGGCGATCATCGGGTCGTACGACGTCCCGATCTCGTCGCCCGCCTCGACGCCGGCGTCGACGCGCACGCCGGCCGGGAGCCGCAGCGTCTCGACGCGGCCCGCCTGCGGCAGGAACGTGCGCGGGTCCTCCGCGTAGAGGCGCACCTCGACGGCGTGGCCGTGCAGCTCCGGGCGAAGCTCGAAGCGCGCGCCGTCGGCGATCCGGAGCTGCTCCTGCACGAGGTCGATGCCCGTGACGAGCTCCGTGACGGGGTGCTCGACCTGGATGCGCGCGTTGAGCTCGAGGAAGAAGAAGTCGCGGCCGTCGAGCACGAACTCCGCGGTGCCGGCGCTCTCGTAGCCGATCGCGCGAGCGAACGCGACGGCGGCGTCGCTCATCCGCGCACGCAGCGAGGCGTCGAGCGCGGGGGAGGGCGACTCTTCGAGCACCTTCTGGTGGCGGCGCTGGATCGAGCAATCGCGCTCGCCGAGCGCGAGCACGGTGCCGTGCCGGTCGGCGAGGAGCTGGATCTCGACGTGGCGGGGGCGCTCGAGGTAGCGCTCGAAGAACACGGTGTCGTCGCCGAACGCGGATGCGGCCTCGCGGCGCGCGGCGTCGACCGCGTCGTCGAGCTCCGAGGCGTCGCGGACGATCCGCATGCCGCGCCCGCCTCCGCCCGCAGCGGCCTTCACGAGCAGTGGGAACCCGATCTCGTCGCGCGTTCCGGTCGGGAGCACGGGGACGCCGGCGGCGATCGCGGTTCGCTTCGCCTCGAGCTTGTCGCCGCCGGCGCGAAGCGCGGCGGGCGGCGGGCCGACCCACACGAGCTCGGCGTCGAGCACCGCCTCCGCGAGCTCCGCGCTCTCCGCGAGGAAGCCGTAGCCGGGGTGCACGGCGTCGGCGCCGCTCTCGCGTGCGGCGCGCACGTGCTCCGCGGCGTCGAGATACGACGCGATCTCGATCGTCGCGTCTGCGCTCCGTGCGTGCAGCGAGCCGCTGTCGTCCGGGGCGGTGACGGCGACGACCTCGATCCCGAGCGACCGCGCGGCGCGGAAGATCCGCAAAGCGATCTCGCCGCGGTTCGCTACGAGCAGCCGCTGCATCCGCGGCACTCTAGAGGCTCGAGGTGAAATTGACGCGCTGTCGGGGGCGTCGCAGACCAAGCAGGGCGACGCGGCCGGTCGCGGCCCGTAGCAGCGCTACGTGTCGCGGGCGGACGTGGCGATCCTGCGCCGTGTCTGCGGCGTCATCCGGCCCGCGGGAATTTCACCTCGAGCCTCTAGTCTGACGGCGATGAACGTCCCGACCTTCATGCTCGGCGGCGATCTCGAGGTCGGCCGGGTCGGCTTCGGCGCGATGCGGATCGTCGCCGACCGTGCGGAGGGCATGCGTGTCGTCCGCCGCGCCGTCGAGCTCGGCGTGACGCTGATCGACACCGCCGACATCTACGGCGCGGGCGCGAGCGAGGAGGTGATCGCGGAGGCGCTCCATCCGTACCCGGAGGGGCTCGTGATCGCGACGAAGGGCGGGCTCGGGCACGGTCTGCAGGAGCGGATCCGCGACGGCCGGCCGGAGTACCTGCGCCGCGCATGCGAGGCGAGCCTTCGCCGCCTGAGGCTCGAGCGGATCGACCTCTACCAGCTCCACCGCCACGATCCCGCGGTTCCGATCGAGGAGTCGATCGGCGCGCTCGAGGAGCTCCGGCGCGAGGGGAAGATCCGCCACATCGGCGTGTCGAACGTCTCGGCCGGCCAGCTCCGGCAGGCGCAGTCGGCCGCGACGATCGTGTCGGTGCAGAACGAGTACAACCGCGGGCTCCTCAGCTCCGATCCCGTCGTCGACGCGTGCGCCGAGGAGGGGATCGCGTTCTTCCCGTGGCGCCCGCTCGGCGAGGGCCTCGGCGAGCCGGCGGACGAGATCCGCTGGCTCCTCGACCGCGCGCCGGTGATCCTCCCGATCCCCGGCACGTCGAGCGTCGAGCACCTCGAGGCGAACCTGCGGGCGTTCCTGTGAGCCGGGGACCGGTCTGGGGAGCGGAGACCGAGGATCTCAACGCGACGATGCTCGCGTGGCCGGCAGGTGACGGGCCCCCAGAGCACGTCAACGACGCGCGCGACGTGCTGTACGTCGTCGTGTCGGGCGGAGGCACGCTCACGGTCGACGGCGACGCGCGCGCCATCGCGGCGGGCGACGCGTTGATCGTGGAGAAAGGACGCACGCGTGCGCTCGTCGCGGGAGACGGCGGGATCCGCTACGTCACGGCGCACATCCGCCGCGAGGGGCTGCAGATCCGTCAGCGCTTGTAGACGCGGGCGAAGAGGTAGACGGCGAACGAGATCGCGCTGATGAAGAAGCTCGTCGGCCACGACTTCTCGAGCGAGAGCAGGATGCCGCCTTCGGTTGCGACGACCGCGATCGCGATGCTCAGCGCGACGGCGAGCCCCGGACGCACGGTCAGCCGCTGCGCGGCGGCGGCCGGCGTGATCACGAGCGTCAGCACGAGCAGCACGCCGACGACCTGGATCGCCTCCGCGGTCGTCAGCGCGAGTAGCAGGAACATCGCGACGGAGAGTGCGCGCAGCGGGACACCACGCGCGGCTGCGACCTCCGGGTCGACGCTCGAGAAGAGCAGCGGCCGGTAGAGCACGGCGATGCCTGCGAGCACGATCGCCGCGACGGCGGCGAGCACCGCGAGCTGGTGATCGCTCACGCCGACGATGCTCCCGAACAGGAGGTTCGTCGCTTCGGTCGCGTAGCCCTGGTAGAGCGAGAGGAAGAGCACGCCGACGCCGAGGCCGAAGGCCAGCACCGCGCCGATCGCACTGTCGCGCTCGCGGCCGCGCAGCGACAACAGGCCGAGCACGAGCCCCACCGCGAGCGAGCCGCCGAGCATCCCGATCACGGGGTCGATCCCGACGACGAGCGCGCCGGCCGCGCCGGTGAAGCCGAGCTCCGAGATCGCATGCACGGCGAAGCTCGCGCCGCGCGTGACGACGAAGGTGCCGATCGCACCCGATACGACGGCGACCACGAGGCCCGACAGGAGCGCCGTGTGCACGAAATGCTGTCCGAGGAGCTGCGTGAACATCAGTGCCCGTGGTCCAGGTGATGGACGTGCTGGTCGTCCGGTGTGCCGACGACGACGACGCGGCCCCGCACGTGCAGCACGTCGACGGGCGTCCCGTAGAGCTCCGACAGCGTCTCTGAGGTGAGCACCTCGTCGGGCGTGCCGATCGCCCAGCTTCCCGGTGCGAGGTAGAGCACACGGTCGACCATCGAGTGGACCGGGTTGATGTCGTGCGTGACGAAGACGACCGGCGTCCCCGCGCTGCGCCTGTGCGCATCGAGGAGGCCGGTGATCACCGACTGGTAGGCGAGGTCGAGCGAGAGGAGCGGCTCGTCGGCGAGCAGCAGCACGGGGTCGGACACCAGTGCCTGCGCGATGCGCAGCCGCTGCTGCTCCCCGCCCGACAGCCGGCCGACGGGCGCGTCGGCGTACGCCGACGCACCGACCTCGTCGAGCGCGCGCTCGATACGCGCGCGCCCGTCTGCGTCGAGCCTGCCGGCGCCCCAGCGGTGGCCGTCGATGCCGAGCCGCACGAGGTCGCGTCCGCGCAAGGCGAGGTCGCGGTCGAAGATGCGCTGCTGCGGCACGTAGCCGATGCGCGAGCGGCTGCGCTCGGGCGGGCCGCCGGCGATCTCCACACGGCCGTGCGTCGGACGCAGGAGCCCGAGCAGGATGCGCAGGAGCGACGTCTTGCCGGTGCCGTTCGGCCCGAGCACCGCGAGCAGCTCGCCGTGTGCCAGCTCGAAGCTGAGGCCGTCCCACAACGATCGCTCGCCGAAGCGGAGCGCGAGGCGGTCGACCGAGACGACGGGCGCGGCGCTCGTCATCGTGCGAGCGCCTCGTAGAGCGCGCGCGCCTGCGCGAGCTGCCAGTGCTGGAACGAGGTGCCGCGCGGCAGCGTCTCGGTGACCGCGACGACGGGGATGCCGGCGTGCCGGGCCGCGTCGCGCATGCGCGCGGTGAGCGGCGAGACCGCCTGGCTGTTGTAGAGCAGCGCCCTGACCTTGCGGCCGCGGAGCAGCGACTCCATCGCGGCGACCGCCTGCGGCGGCGGCTCGGTCCCGTCCTCGATCGCGCGCGTGAACGACGAGGGCGCGAGGTTGACGAGGCCGGCGGCGTCGACGAGATAGCCGGGGACGGGCTCCGTGTACGCAACGGCCACACCGGCGAAGCGCGCGCGGATCCGCCTCACCTCGGCGAGCAGCGGCCGGAGGCTCACCGTGAACCGCCGCAGCCTCGCCCGGTAGCCGGCCGCGTGTGCGGGGTCGACCTGCGCGAGCCCCTCTTCGATCGCCGCGGCAACGTCGCGGAGGGCGGGCACGTCGTACCAGAGGTGCGGGTTCGCGTCACGGCCGCGCACGCCGACGATGTCCGCGACGGTGACGACGACGCGCGCGCCGCTCGGCGACGCGGTCTCGAGCTTCGACGCGAACGCGTCGTAGCCGGCGCCGTTCTGGATCACGAGCTGCGCCTGCGCGACCGCGAGCCCCGCGCTCGTTCCGGGCTGGAAGAGGTGCGGATCCGCGTTCGGCTCCGAGAGCAGGGAGGTCACCGAGACGCGCGCTCCGCCGAGCTGGGCGGCGATGTCGCCGTAGGCGTTCTCGGCGGCGACGACCCGAAGGGCGCCACCCGTGTGGCGTGGGGAGCCGCAGCCGGCGGCGACGCCGAGCAGGGCTCCCAGAGCGAGAATGGTTCTCATTCGCATTCCTGGCTAGAATACGGCCCATGAGCGCCACCCTGCAAGCCGATCCCGGCGGCCTCCTCGCCGCCAAGGGCGTCCGGGCGACCCGGCAGCGCCTCGAGGTGCTCGCCGAGCTCGCCCGCGAGCGCGACGACGTCACGGCGCAGAGCCTCTGGCGCCGCCTGCGCGAGCACGGGTCGACGACCGGCCTCGCGACCGTCTACCGGACGCTCGCGCTCCTCCACGACCGCGGCGTGATCGACGCGCTCTCGCACCACGGGACGGAGCAGTGCTATCGCCTGTGCACCGACGCGCACCACCATCACCTGCTCTGCACGAAGTGCCATCGCGTCGTCGAGATCGAGCAGTGCGGAATCGATGCGTGGGTCGACGAGGTCTCGAGCCGCCACGGCTTCGTCGCGACCGAGCATCGCGTCGACATCGCCGGCGTCTGCGCGGCCTGCCGCTGACGCGCTCTGGCAGCCCGACGCGCGCGAAGCTCCGAGCGGCGAGGCATGGTCGCCGGCTCGAGAGGGCCTCGCGCTCGCGGCAGAGCGGGACGCTGCCGCTGCCGTGACGCGCCGGCAGCTTGAGGGTGTCCGGCGGACGCCGTATGCTCGCGCCGATGGCGACTGTGGCTGAAGCGACGACGATCCCAGGGGCCGGCGCTGCGGCGCGCCCGAAGGTGCAGATCGTGCCCGTCCGCGGGCTCCCGATCGTCGCGCTCGTCCTCGTGGGCGTCGTCGTCGCGATCGCCCGCGACGCGCGCTGGGGCCTCATGTTCTGCCACGTCGTCGGCGGCGGGCTCTGGACGGGAATCGACCTGTTCGTCGGCTTCGTCGTCGGGCCGATCATCGGACGGATGTCGATCCCGGCGCGCATCGAGTTCTCGACGAAGTTCATGCCGAAGATGCTCCTGATCATGCCGACCGTCGTGACGATGACCCTGGCGGCGGGCTTCCAGACAGCGAGGCTGAGCGGCTTCCTCGACACGTCGAGCCCGCGCCACACGTGGGTCGTCGTGTCGTTCTGCGTCGTCGGCGTCATGGCCGTGATCGCGCTCGCGTATCTCGAGCCGGCGAACGTCGCGGTGCTGTTCGAGCTCCGCAAGGACCAGCCGGACGGCCGGGTGATCGAGAAGCTGATGAAGCGGTTCGTGTACACCGCCGGGATCACGGGCGTGATGCAGGTGGCGACGCTGATCATCATGACGAGGCTCGCGAGTTGAGCGCGCACGCGGAGCACGGGGCGCCGAGCCTCCTCGATCGCAGGCTGCCGCCGGTGACGGAGATCGGCGCCGCCTCGATGATCTCGATCGCGGCAGGTGTGATCTACGTCGCGTCGTACCTTCCGAAGCATGCGCCGCTCGGAATCGCGGTCGCCCTGCTTGCCCTCGCCGGTGCACTGCAGCTGACGAACGCGTTCCTGCTCTTCCGGCTGCGCGATTTCGCGTGGGACAGGTTCTTCCAGGTTGCCGGCTGGGCGCTGCTCGCCTACGCGGTGATCGCGGGGATGATCGAGTACGCGTTCGTCTTCGACAAGACACGCGGGTCGCATCTCGTCGTCATGACCCTGATGCTGATGCTCTTCATGCTGAACGTGCCCGTGCTGATCGCGTTCACGGTCGCGCGCTACCAGCGCACGAGCTAGCTGCGTCTACGCCGCCCCGTTGCGCTTCTCGGCGAGCCAGGCGAGCGCATCTTCGCGCGTCAGGAACGCACGCCGACGGAAGCCCGTGCCGCCCAGGTGCGCCTGCCCGAGCCGCATCGCCTCGAACGTCGCGGGGTCGGGCGCGATCACGGCGACAGCGAGGGGCGGATACTCCCAGTCGCGCTCTGCGAGCGGCCGCGCGGCCGTCTCGAGCTGGCCACCTGCGAGCAGCTCCGACGTGTCGAGCCCGGTCGCGTCGACGAGGATCGTCATCCCGGCGCGGAAGCGCGGATCGGAGGTGAGCTCCTCGTTGTAGAGGTGGAACGCGCGCGCGGTGGCCACACCGGCGACCGTCACCGTGACGTCCTGCGGGCTGCCTCCGAAGTCGATCGTGTATTCCAACGCGTCCTGTCCCGACCCCGGGCCGAAGGTGAACCGTACACCGCCGCCGAGGCCAATTGTCGGCCGCCGACTTTACTGTTTGCAACCCGCGCCGGAGCGGCTACGCGTCGCGCCAGGGGGCCGGGCGCTTCTCGAGAAACGCGCGGAGCCCCTCCTGGCCCTCGTCGCTCGCGCGCCTCTCGGCGATCCAGCGGGCGGTCTCGGGGCCGTCGGGGCGCTCCCGGACGAGCCGCTTGGCCCAGCGCACCGCGTGCGGGCCGGCCGTGAGGAGCTCGCCGACGACACGGTCGACGGCGGCGTCCAGGTCGTCCACGACCTCGTGCACGAGCCCGATCCGCAGAGCGGTCTCGGCGTCGAAGCGCTCGCCGGTCAGGAAGTACCGCCGCGCTGCGCCGGGGCCGATCTTCGCGAGCGCGAACGGGGAGATGACGGCCGGGATGATCCCGAGCTTCACCTCGGAGAACGCGAACACCGCGTCGCGCGCGGCGATCCCGATGTCGGCCGCCGCCACGAGGCCGGCGCCGCCCCCGAGCGCGTAGCCCTGGACCCGCGCGACGACCGGCGCCGCGCAGCCGTCGATCGCCTCGAGCATGTGGCGCAGGGCGTTCGCGTCCGCGACGTTCTCGTCGAAGCTCAGGTCGACCGACGAGCGCATCCAGTCGACGTCGGCGCCGGCGGACAGGCTTCGCCCGTCGCCGGCGAGCACGACGACTCGTGCACGCCCGGCGCCGACGAACGCCTCCGCGAGCTCGCCGATGAGCTCGGCGTCGAAGGCGTTGTGGCGCTCAGGCCGCGCAAGCGTGATGCGCAGGACGTCGCCGTCGCGCTCTACCCGGAGATTCGCCACCGCGGGAGAGCATAGGCTTCACGTCGATGCTGCGCGGAGCCATCGCCGCCGCCGTCACGCCGCTCGCCGGCGGGGGAACGGCAATCGACGAGGAGGCGATCGGCCCCTACGTCGACTTCCTCGTCTCGCACGGGCTCGACGGCATCCTCGCGCTCGGCACGACCGGTGAGGGGATCCTCTTCGACCTCGACGAGCGGCGGCAGATCGCGCAGGCGTTCGTCGAGGCGGCCGACGGCCGCCTTCAGGTCGCCGTCCACTGCGGTGCGCAGACGACCGCCGACACGACGGCGCTCGCCGAGCACGCGCTCATGATCGGCGCCGACGCGGTCGCGGTGATCGCGCCGCCGTACTTCGCGCTCGACGCGGATGAGATCCTCCGGCACTTCGCCGAGGCCGCTCGTGCGTGCATGCCGCTGCCCTTCTACGTCTACGAGTTCGCCGCGCGAAGCGGCTACCCCGTTCCACTCGACGTGCTCGCACGCCTGCGCGACGAGGCGCCGAACCTCGCGGGCCTCAAGGTCTCGGACACGCCGTGGGAGAAGTTCTCGCCGTACCTGATCGAGGGCCTCGACGTCTTCGTCGGCCCCGAGGCTCTCATTCCGCCGGGGATCGCGGGCGGAGCCGCGGGCGCCGTCTCGGGTCTTGCGAGCGCCTTCCCCGACGCCGTCGTCTCGCTCGTACGCGAGCCGACTCCCGAGGCGGGCGCGCGCGTCGGCGCTCTTCGCGCGGCGCTGCAGGAGCTGCCGTTCCACGCGGCGTCGAAGACGGCGCTCGGCCTGCGCGGAGTCCCCATTCGCGCCGGCGTGCGCGCGCCGCTCCGCGGCCTGCACGACGGCGAAGTCGCCGAGGTCGAGCGCATCGTGCGCGAATGGCTCGCATAGTCGTCGCAGGCTCCGGTGCGATCGGCGCGAGCGTCGCGTACAACCTGATGCTGCTCGGCGCCGACGACGTCGTCGTCGCGGAGCGCGGCGAGCTCGTCTCGGGCTCGACGTCCCGCGCGATGGGCGGCGTGCGCCAGCAGTTCTCGACTGCGGCGGAAGTCGTGCTCGCGCGCGAGAGCATCGCCTTTCTCGCGTCGCTCGGCCCGCGCTTCTTCCGGCAGGTCGGCTACCTCTTCGTCGCGACCACGGAGACGGGGCTCGCGGAGCTCGAGGAGCGGCGCGCGCTGCAGAACGAGCTCGGTGTGCCGGTCGAGCGCGTCGACGCCTCCCGCGTGCGCGGCCTCGAGACGGGAGACGTGCTCGGCGCGACGTGCTGCTGGAACGACGGTGTCGCCGATCCCGGAGCGGTCGCGCGCGAGCTGCTGCGCCGCGCGGCCGAGCTCGGCGCCGACATCCGCGAGCACACGGCGGCCCAGGAGCTCGAGCGGGACGTGCTCGTGATCGCGTCCGGCCCGTGGTCCGCCGAGCTCGGGGTCGACGTCGGGGTCGAGCTGCCGGTGCGAGCGCTCTGCCGGCAGCTGCTCGAGACGTCGTCGCTCGCCGAGCTCCCCGACGACCTGCCGATGGTGATCGAGGCGGAGACGGGCTTCCACTTCCGCCGCCGCGGCGACCGTCTGCTGCTCGCGATGTCCGACCCGGAGCCGCGGTGGACAGCGGAACCGACGGTCGACGTCTCCCTCTTCGCGGACCGCCTCGACCGGCTCGTCGACCGCTATCCGCTCGCGGTCGGCGCGACGATCGAGAACGCATGGGCGGGGCTCTACGACATGACGCCGGACGCGCACCCGATCGTCGGCCGGGTTGCGGACGGCGTCTACGCGGCGTGCGGCTTCTCGGGGCACGGGTTCATGCAGTCCCCGGCCGTCGGGCGTGCGCTCGCGGAGGAGATCCTCCACGGCGCGTCGTCACTCGACCTGAGCCCGTACGCGCTGGAGCGCTTCGAGCAGGGCGCGGCCTTCCCCGAGCGGCTCGTGCTCTAGCCGCGGCCACGCGAGCAGCATCGCGAGCCCGAGCACCGCGAGGTCGCGGGCGAGCAGGAGCCACGACTCGCGCGGCGCGAGGCCGTTCGCGAGCGCCCAGTAGTGACGCGGGAACCAGAGCTGCGTCAGCACGAGCACCGACACGAGCAGCGCAGCCGCCCCGGCGCCGCGGCGTCCGCGCACGAGCGGCACGAGCGGCACGAGCCAGATCGCGAACTGCGGCGAGAACACCTTCCCGAACGCGAGCAGCATCGCGACCGCGGCGCCGCTGAGCACGACGAGCCGCTCGCGACTCGCCTGTGAGCGTGCATAGAAGATCCAGACGGCGACGAGGCCGGTCAGCTCTGCGGCGCTCGTCACGATCTCCGCGGCGTGCGCGCCGGTGCCGGTGATGTTCTGCGACCCGAACGACGACGCGACGTGGACGTGCAGACCGGCTACATGGTGCAGCGCGATCAGCACGGCGGAGCCGAGGCTCTCGAGCTGGAGCGGACGCGCGATCTGCGCGTGGAAGCTCGCGCGCAGCCCGGCCGGCGCGAGCACCGCGAAGGGCAGGAAGATCGCCGCGTCGACCGCGACCAAAGCGCCGGCCCAGAGTGCGGCCGCGCGGGCGCCGCGCGTGCGCCAGATGTGCGCGACGAAGAGCGGGGCGAGCGCGAACGGCCAGAGCTTCGCGGCGATCGCCGCGCCGAGCGCGAGCGCGGCGAGCACGAGCCGTTCGTGCAGGATCGCGGCGAGCGCCAGAACCGCGAGCGACGCAGGCCAGAAGTCGAAGCGCGTGAGGACGACGGAGCCCAGCAGGAGCGGAGACATCGCGACGAGCAGCAGCGCGCCGGCGGTGCGCAGCGGGCCCGCGCCGAGTGCACGCAGGACGAGCGCGACACCGGCGAGCGCAAGACAGCCGCAGAGCGCCATCAGCCGGTCGAACCAGCGGTCGTAGGCGAGCCGGTCGCCCTCGTGGCCGAGCGCGGGAAGGATGAACACGGGCAGCGCGCCCGGCGGGTACTCGAGGTGAAAGTCGCGGTAGGGCACCTCGCCCGCGCCGGCGACGTTGTCCCCGTATCTCGCGTAGACGCCGGTGTCGGTGATCTGCGCGCGTGCGAGCGTGCCGTGGTGCAGGAGCGCCCACGCGCCGAGAAAGAGGCAGAGCGCGACGGCAGCGAGTACAGCCGAGCCTGCGCGGCTCATTCGACGTCGAACTCCTCGACGACATCCGGCTCCTTGCCGATCAGCCGCGGCAGCTCGCCCAGGTCGGGGAGCTCCTCGCCGAACGAGATGAGGCCGAGCCGCTCCTGGACGTCGTTCGTGATCCACCGGTCGCCGTCCGGCAGGTCGGGAAGCTGTGCGCGGACCTCGTCGAGCGACGTCATCGAGTCGTGGAGACCCCAGATGACGATGCGGGCGATCAGAAAGGCCCCCGCGCCTCGTACGAGCCGCGGCGTGCGCCGACCGCGATCATCGTCATCCCGTCCGGGCCCGCAACGGGGCAGCGCGTCGTCTCGGGATCGAAGCGCAGAACGGATCCCTCTCGCACCGGCACGTCCTCGCCGTCGACACGCCAGATGCCACCGCCGCGGACGACGATGTTCACCTCTTCCTGCTGCGAGTCGGCTTCGTCGTGCTCGACGCCTTCCTGGTTCGGCGGCAGCTCGAACCAGTTGATGCCGAATGCCTCGACGCCGAGCTCGCGGCGGACGAACTTCGCCATGCCCGTACGTCCGCCGGCCTCGATCTCGTTCACGTTCACGATGCTGTAACCCATGCTCGCTCCTCTCACATCCGGAAGATGCCGAAGGCGGTGTCGGGGATCGGTGCGTTGAGCGCGGCGGAGATGCCGAGCGCCAGCACGCGTCGCGTGTCGAGCGGGTCGATGATGCCGTCGTCCCAGAGGCGCGCCGTCGAGTAGTAGGGGTTGCCCTCGCGCTCGTAGGTCGCGCGGATCTCGTCCTCGTCGACGTCGCCGACGATCGAGAGAACGGTTGCCGCCTGCTCGCCGCCCATCACGGAGATGCGCGCGTTCGGCCACATCCAGAGCTGGCGCGGCTCGAACGCGCGGCCGCACATCGCGTAGTTGCCGGCGCCGAACGAGCCGCCGGTGACGACGGTGAACTTCGGGACGCGCGCGTTCGCGACGGCCATGACGAGCTTTGCGCCGTCGCGTGCGATGCCGCCCGCCTCGTACTCGGTGCCGACCATGAAGCCGGTGATGTTCTGCAGGAACACGATCGGGATCCGGCGCTTGCAGCAGAGCTCGACGAAGTGCGCGCCCTTCTGCGACGACTCCGCGAAGAGGACGCCGTTGTTCGCGATGATCCCGACGGGGAAGCCCTCGATGTGCGCGAAGCCGGTGACGAGCGTCTCGCCGTACAGCTGCTTGAACTCGTCGAAGCGCGAGCCGTCGACGATGCGCGCGATCAGCTCGCGCGCATCGGTCTGGTGGCGGAAGTCCTCTGGGATGAGCCCGTACAGCTCGCCGGGATCGAGTGCGGGTGGCTCCGCCTGCGCGAGCTCGAACGGCGGCACCGGCTTGCGGCCGTGCAGGTTGCGCACGATCCCGCGCGCGAGCGCGAGCGCGTGCTCGTCGGATGCGGCGTAGTAGTCGGCGACACCGGAGCGCCGGGTATGCACGTCCGCGCCGCCGAGCTCCTCCGCCGTCACGTCCTGGCCGGTCGCAGCCTTCACGAGCGGCGGCCCGCCGATGAAGATCGTGCCGGTGCCGCGCACGATGATCGTCTCGTCGCTCATTGCCGGGACGTACGCGCCGCCCGCGGTGCACGAGCCCATCACGACGGCGATCTGCGCGATCCCCGCCGCCGACATCTGCGCCTGGTTGAAGAAGATCCGGCCGAAGTGCTCGCGGTCGGGGAACACGTCGGCCTGCAGCGGGAGAAAGGCACCGCCGGAGTCGACGAGGTAGATGCAGGGAAGGCCGTTCTGTGCCGCCACCTCCTGCGCACGCAGGTGCTTCTTCACCGTGAGCGGGAAGTACGAGCCGCCCTTCACCGTCGCGTCGTTCGCGACGACGACACACGTGCGCCCCTCGACCGTGCCGATACCGGTGACGATCCCGGCGCTCGGCGCCTGCCCGTCGTAGATCTCCCAGGCCGCGAGCGCATTCAGCTCGAGGAACGCGGAGTCCGGGTCGACGAGGCGGTCGACCCGCTCGCGCGCGGTGAGCTTGCCGCGGCCGCGGTGCCGCTCGACGGCCTGGTCGCCGCCGCCGCGCGCGACGAGTGCGGACCGCTCCCGCAGCTCGGCCACGAGCCCGGCCATCCGCTCGTGTCGGCGCGAGAACTCGTCGGAGCGCTCGACCTGCGAGGTCAGGACGGCCATCGGGCGAGAGCCTATCCGGACGCCCGGGTTAAGGTGACCCGCTCTCGTGCTCTTCAACAGCTTCCCGTTCCTCTACTTCTTCCTGCCCGCGGTCGCCGTCGGCTACTACGTCGTCCCGCGGCATCGGCTCCGGCTGCTTCTCATCGTCGGAGCGAGCTACTACTTCTACGCATACGCGGACTGGTGGTTCCCGGCGCTGATGGCCGGCTCGACGGCGCTCTCGTATACGGGCGGGCGCCTCCTCGAGCATCCCCGCTTCGCGGAGCGGCGCCGACTGGTGCTCGGCCTCGGCATCACCGGAGTGCTCATGCTGCTCGGCTATTACAAGTACACGGCGTTCGTCGGCGGATACGCGCTCTCGTTCGTGCACGTGATCACGCAGCGGAGCTTTCCAGGCCTGCACTCCTTCGTGACCTCGATCGCCCTTCCGATCGGGATCAGCTTCTACACGTTCGAGGGAATCTCATACATGGTCGATGTGTACCGCGGCACGCTGCGTGCCGAGCGCGATCCACTCCGCTATGCATTCTTCATCTCGTTCTTCCCGCACCTGATCGCAGGGCCGATCGTGCGTTACGGAATCCTGCAGCCGCAGCTACTCGGGAAGCAGCGGTTCGATCCGGACCGCGTGCGATCCGGGCTCCTCCTGTTCACCTTGGGGCTGGCAAAGAAGGTTCTCCTCGCTGATGCGCTCGCGGGCTGGGTCGACCACTACCTCGCGACGCCGGGCTCGATCGGGCTGCTCAACGCGTGGTCGTCGGCGCTCGGCTTCGGCTTCCAGATCTACTTCGACTTCAGTGCGTACTCGGACATGGCGCTCGGTCTCGCGCGCATGTTCGGGATCGAGTTGCCGTGGAACTTCGACCGTCCATATCGCTCGGCGAGCCCGACCGAGTTCTGGCGCCGGTGGCACGTGACGCTGTCGACGTGGCTACGCGACTACCTGTACATCCCGCTCGGCGGCAATCGGAAGGGCGAGCGCCGCCGTGACGTGAACCTGTTCGTGACGATGGGGCTCGGCGGGCTTTGGCACGGGGCGTCCCTGAATTTCGTCGCGTGGGGCCTCTACCACGGCGGCCTGCTCGCTGGGACACATCACGGGAGCCGCCGCGGGTGGCGCATGCCGCGCGTCCTTGGCGTTGCGGTGACCTTCGTGCTCGTCGTCCTCGGCTGGGTGTTGTTCCGGATGCGCAGCGCCGCGGACATCGGCCACCTGTACGCGGGCATGCTCGGGCTCCATGGCATCGGAGGGGCGCCGGGCCACCTGATCGCCTACGTGCTCGTGTCCGCCGCGATCGTGTGGGGCCTTCCGGAGGAGTGGCGCTGGCCGGTGGCCGAGTGGGGCCCGGTCAGGGTCGCCGCGCTCGCCGTTCTGTTCGTGGTGGCGGCCGCGTCCGTCTACACGAGCCACCCCTTCATCTACTTCCGCTTCTGATGAGACGGCTCGTCCTCTTCCTGTCGTTGATCGTCGTTCTTCTCGTCGGAGTTGCCGTATTCGACTGGTGGATCGATCCGTTCGGAGACATCTACAAACCGGCGGCGTTGACGGCTGCGTTGAACGAACATCCCAACTGCCTCGTTTCCGAGGAGCTCGTCGGTGCGCGGTATTTCTCCTTCAAGCTCGACCTGTTCCATCGCCGTCCGACCACACGGTTCGTCGTCGGCTCGAGCCGCGTGCTCAGGATCGCCGCGCATCCCGGTGAGCGAACGTTCACGAACCTCGGTTTCCCTGGGACGGCGCCGGAGACGATTCTCTCGTTGTTCCGGGCGCTGCCCGCGAAGCCGGTACAGACCGTCTATCTCGGCGTGGAACCGTTCTGGTTCACGCCGAAGTTCACAGTGCCGGTCTACCGGCCGTCGCGCACTCAACTCGCGCAGTACCTGCTCAGTCGGGCGACGTTCCAGTTCGCCGTGCGGTTCGCGCGACAGGCGCATTACATCTTCTTCCACCGGTGGACGCGTGAGCTCGTGGGGAGCAAGTGCGTCATCGGCAGGCAATCCCCGGGTATCGCATGGAACACCGACGGCTCGCGGACATACGACTACGAGCTCGATCCGACCATCCCAACGCCACGGCCGCAGTACAACGTCGCCGGCTTCGAGGCCGGCGCGTACGGGAACTGGACGTCGTTCGAGGGCGGTCGCCTGGCGGTGCTGCAGCAGGCGCTCGAGGTCGCGAAGCAGAGAGGATGGCACGTAGTCGGCTTCTCTCCACCGGAGCCTGGACCGCTTCTGCGCTGGCTCGAGACCGATGCGCAGGTGAGCGTCCGCTGGCGGGAGTTCCTCCGTCGCGTGCCGGCCCTCTTCCGCGCGGCAGGCGACCGTTGGGTCAACGTGTGGGACGGGCAGCAGCTCGGTTGCCCTGCCTCCTCGTTCCCCGACGGGTTCCACGCCGGCGCCGCGTGCTCACGCCTCGTGCGGGCCCGGCTCGACGCCGCCGCCGGGCCGCAGTAGCGCGCTCCGTCGGCGTGGGATCGTACGCTTGTTCGCATGGCCGTTCCCGGCATCGTCGCGCACCTCGACCTCGACGCGTTCTTCGCGGCGGTCGAAGAGCTCGAGAATCCCGAGCTCAAGGAGAAGCCGCTGATCGTCGGCGGCGACCCGCACGGACGCGGGGTCGTCGCCACGGCGAACTACGTCGCGCGCCGCTTCGGCATCCATTCGGCGATGAGCGCGGCGGAGGCGATCCGTCGCTGCCCGACCGCCGTCTTCGTGCGGCCGCGGCACTCGCTCTACCGCGAGTACTCGCGCGACGTCTGGTCGACGGTGCGCGGGATCGTCCCGACCGTCGAGCAGACCGGGATGGACGAGGGGTATCTCGACCTCGGCGAGGTCGCGCGCGACTTCCTCGAGGCGCGTGTCGTCGCCGACGCCGTTCGGACTGCCGTGCGCGCCGCGACGCGTCTCACGTGCTCGCTCGGAGTGGCGCCGTGCAAGGTCGTTGCGAAGGTCGGGAGCGACGCGCGCAAGCCGGGCGGCCTCGTGGTCGTCGTTCCCGGCCAGGAGGCCGCGTTCCTCGCGGGTCTCGACGTGCGGCGCCTCCCCGGCGTGGGGCCGAAGGCGGAGGAGCGGCTCCGTGCCGGTGGCGTCGACACGGTGGGTGCGCTCGCGGCGCTCGCCGACGACGACCTGCGCCGCCTGCTCCCGGGGAGCGTCGGCGCAGTGTTGCGCGACCGTGCGCGCGGCATCGATCCGCGCGGGCTCGAGCACGGCGTGGAGCGCATCTCGATCAGCGTCGAGAACACGTTCGACCGCGACATCGGCGATCTCGAGCGGCTCCACGACGAGCTGAGGAAGATGGCGGCGGAGGTCGCGGAGCGCCTGCAGAAGACCGGTCAGGTCGCGCGCACGGTCACGACGAAGCTCCGGTACGCCGACTTCTCGATCCGGAGCCGCTCGACCTCGCTCGACGTCGGCATCGACGACGCCGAGCAGATCGCCCAGCTCGCCTGCCGGCTGCTCGACCGAGGCCTCCGCGACCGTCCGGGAGCGCTCCGCCTCGTCGGCGTCGGCGTCTCCGGCCTCCTTGCCTACCGGCAGCTCGCCCTCGAGACCGGCTGAGCAAAAAGGAAGCGGCCCGGCTTGGAGAGGCCGGGCCGCCTGGGAGAAGCGCTGAACCGTGATCGGAGCTTGGCGAGCTTCCCCGTAGACCGCTGCGGCGCGATCCACGCTCGTCCAGCGCGAGACTCACTCTACCGGACGGCTGCCAAGAGACAACTCACTCGTTCGAGGGATTGGCGTTCTCGCGGCGGGCTGTCGCCGACGCACCTCTGGGTGATCTCGGCTCGCGAATCGTGCGGGACGGATCCGCGATTCCCCGCAGCCGCAGACGTGCGTTCCCCGATAGGCCAGGCGCGGGCCCGGCCGACGATGAAAGATGTGCGGTTGGCCACGAAGCAGCTCGGCGACCGGGCGTGGCTCGTATACCTCGCGCTTGGTGCCATCGCCGTCGGCGGGGACAGCGTCGTCCCTGTGGGAGCTCCGCAGGCTGCGCTCTACAGCGGGATCGGCTTGTCCGCAGTTGTCGTGCTTGCCGTTGCGCCGAAACTGCACCACCTGGAGCACAGGAGGCCCTGGTATCTGTTCGCTGCCGGGTTCGCGGCCTTCGTCGCAGGGGACGTGGTCTCGTCCATCTACGAACTGACCGGCGACGGAACCGCGCCTTTCCCGTCGAGTGCGGACATCCTCTACCTCTCCGGCTATCCACTGGTCGTCGCCGCCGTGGCGCTGATCGTGCGCAGGGTCGGACGAACGTACGGACGCGAGGGGCTCGTCGACGCTGCGATCGTCGCGTGTGCGGCGAGTACGATCGCCTGGGAGCCGCTCGTGCGCGGCTTTCATTCTCAGCTGGATGTCTCGACGCTCGGTCGTGGCGTCCTCGTCGCATACGTCGTCGGCGACCTCGTCGTCCTGGCTGCGATGGCCCGCCTGATCGTCGGTGTCGTACGAGTGCCCACCGTCTCGATGCTCGCCGTGGCCGGGGTCCTGCTGCTCGGCAGCGACGTGCTGTACCAGGGGTCGGTCGGATTGTTCGTATCCGGACGAGACCTCATCGATCTCGGCTATCTGTCCTCGTACGTCCTTTGGGGCGTCGCGGCACTCCACCCGTCGGTCCGATCGCTCGGACACCCTGTTGCTGTCGAGCGTCGCTCGATGCGCTCGACCTTCGTCTTGCTGGTCGTCGCGTCTGTGACCGTGCCGGGCGTGTTGCTCTTCGAGCTGGTCGCGGGTGGGGGGATCGGTCTCGGGCAGCTCGTCTTCAGCATGGCGCTCATCGCGTTCGCGTTCGTCCGGCTCGGGATGAGTCTCGTACACATCGAGCGGGCGCGCGTCGAGAGCGACCACGCACGGCAACGGCTTGCAGAGAGCGAGGCCCGGTTCCGGACGCTCACCGAGTCGGCGTTCGACATCGTCTCGATGCATGACGCCGAAGGGACGATCGTCTACGAGAGCCCGGCGATCACCCGCGCGCTCGGCTACACCCCGGATCAGCTCGTGGGGACGAGTGCATACGATCTTCTCCATCCGGATGATCTCACCGCCGTCGCAGAGGCGATGGCCGACGGCGTCGAAACGCCGGGCGCCGCGGCTCAGATGGCGTTCCGGCTTCGGCACGAGGACGGCTCCTGGCGCATGTTCGACGCGATCGGGGTGAATCTGTTGAACGATCCGGACGTCGGCGCGGTCGTCGTGACGTCACGCGACGTCACCGAGCGATGGCTTGCCGAGGACGCGGGTCGCCGAAGCGACGCTCGGTATCGCGCGTTGCTCGAACAGTCATTCGACGCCGTCACGGTGCTCGGCGCCGACGGCGTCGTCAGCTACGCGAGTCGCGCGATCGAGCAGATCCTCGGCTACACACCGGCGGAATTCACCGGCCTCGATCACCGATCCCTCATCCACCCGGACGATGTCGCCGCCACGCTCGGGCTCGTCGGCGAGTCGGCGCAGGTCCCGGGCTCCACGGTCGAGATCGAGTACCGACTCAGGCATAAGGACGGAAGCTGGCGCACCGTCGCGTCGACGGGGAAGAACCTCCTCGACGACCCGGCAGTCAGCGGGTTCCTCGTGACGATGCGGGACGTGACCGAGCAGCGGCGCGCCGAGGCGGCGCTCGCCGAGAGTGAGGAGCGCTTCCGGGCCACGTTCGAGAACGCGCCGATGGGGATCGCCATCGCGGGCCTCGACGGGACCTTCTTGCGCGTCAACCGGGCATTCGGCGACATCGCGGGCTACTCGGCCGACGAGCTCGCCGGCCGCTCGTTTGCGGACTTCGTCTTCGCCGAAGAGCTCGAATCAGGCGCCGACGACTTCCGGCGGCTGGGCGAAGATGGCGGGCTGCAGACGACCTCCGAGCGCCGGGTGCGCGCGAAGGACGGGTCCGAGCGTTGGGTGCAAAGCGACGTCTCCGCGCTGCTCGATGCGGCGGGAGCGCCGACGGGGTTCGTGATCCAGGCCATCGACTGGACGGACAAGAAGCGCGCAGAGGCCGATCGCGAGGACGCGCACGCGCTCGTCCGCAAGCAGAACGAGCTGCTCAAGGAGACCGACAGCGTGAAGGACGAGCTCATCTCGGTCGTCTCTCACGATCTTCGGACGCCCCTCACGTCGATCATGGGCTATCTGGAGCTCGTTCTCGACGACGCCGAGGGCACCCTGACGGCGGAGCAGAGGAGTTTCCTCGACGTGATCGACCGCAACGCCAACCGGCTCCTCACTCTTGTGAACGAGCTGCTCTTCATCGCGCGCGCCGAGTCCGGGCGGCTCGAGCTCGAGCTGACCGAGGTCGACGTCGTCGAGGTTGCGGGGGAGGTCGTCGAGGGGCAGCGCCTGACCGCCGCCCGCGCCGGCGTCGATTTGCTCGTGGTCGCCGAGGGGACGGCTCCGGCGATCGCCGACCGGGCTCGGGTGAGCGAGCTGCTCGAGAACCTCGTTTCGAACGCCATCAAGTTCACGCCGGCCGGGGGCACGATCGAGGTGCGGGCGAGCACGGAGGACGGCGTCGCGATCCTCGAGGTCGCCGACACCGGCGTCGGGCTGTCGGAGTCCGACCAGGCCCATCTGTTCGAGCGTTTCTTCCGCAGCCGGGACGCGCACAAGGTCCCGGGCATCGGCCTCGGGCTGTCGATCGTCAAGGCGATCGTGACCGCCCACGGCGGCGAGATCGCCGTCACGAGCCGTCTCGGCGAGGGCACGACGTTCCTCATCGAGCTGCCGCGGGTGGGCGCGGCGGTACTGGCCCCAGCCGTCGTCTGACGCCGCGGCGACCCAGCAGGGGCGGAGGGACTCGAACCCCCAACCCCCGGTTTTGGAGACCGGTGCTCTACCAGTTGAGCTACGCCCCTGGGTCGCGGGGGATTGTATCGGCGGCCCCGCGCGGGACTACGCTGCGCCGGTGCAGCGCCGCGCGCTCGGGATCCTCTTCGCCGTTCTCGCGCTCGTCTTCGCCGCGACGGCCGTGGCCGCGCTCGCGGGGGCCGCGGGGAGCGTCAAGGGATGGGTCGTGGCACTCGGCGCGGCCGCCGTCGCAGCCTGGCTCGGAAGCCTCGCCGTGGGGGCGCTACGCCGCCGCTGAGGCGGTCTTGAGGGAATCGACCCCCGCACGCCGTATTCTTCCCTCGTGAGCCGGGCGGACGAGACACAGACTCTTTGGCTGCAGTACCGGAAGACCGGCGACCAGGGTCTTCGCGACCGGCTCATCCTCACGTACGCGCCGCTCGTGAAGTACGTCGCCGGCCGGCTGGGGAGCGGCCTGCCCGCGCACGTCGATGAGGGAGACCTCGTCTCGTACGGCCTGCTCGGCCTCATCGGCGCGATCGAGCGCTACGACCCGGGCCGCGACGTGAAGTTCGAGACCTACGCGATCGCGCGGATCAAGGGCGCGATCATCGACGAGCTGCGCGCGATGGACTGGGTGCCGCGCTCGGTGCGCTCCCGTGCCCGCGAGATCGAGCGCGCGATGTCGGAGCTCGAGGCGAAGCTCGGCACGGCGCCGACCGACGAGCAGATCGCGAAGAAGGTCGGGATCACCGTCGAGGAGCTCGAGGAAAGTCTCTCCGAGATCGCGCGGTCGTCGATCGCGGCGCTCGACGAGCTCTGGACCGTCTCCGGCTCCGACGGCGACCAGGTCGCCCTCATCGACACGATCGAGGACACCGAGGCGCCCGATCCTCAGAGCACCCTCTCGCAGACCGAGATGCGGGAGGCGATCGCCGACGCCATCGCGCGCCTGCCGGAGCGCGAGAAGCTCGTCGTCACGCTCTACTACTACGAGGAGCTGACCCTGCGCGAGATCGGCGAGGTGCTCGGCGTGACCGAGTCCCGCGTCTCGCAGCTCCATACCAAGGCGATCCTCCGCCTCAAGGCCCGCCTCGCCGGCTCGACCCGCTCCGCGCTCGAAGCCTGACACCCGGCCTTCCAGGGTTCTAGGATTGGCTCACGCCAACCGCCCAGGAGGATGAGAGCCTGATGCCTGCGACTGAGCCCGGGAAGATCCGCAACATCGCCGTTGTCGGCCACCGCGGGGTCGGCAAGACCTCGCTGACGGAGGCGATGCTCTTCCAGGCGGGAAAGATCAACAGGCTCGGGTCGATCGCACAGGGCACGACTGCCTCCGACTGGGACGACGACGAGCACAAGCGGCAGATGTCGCTCTCGGGCGCGCTGCTCCACCTCGACTGGCAGGGACGCAAGATCAACCTCGTCGACTGTCCCGGCGATGCAGGCTTCCAGGCCGACACGTACGCGGCGCTGCGCGTCGTCGAGGGCGCGCTCGTCGTGCTGAGCGGCGTCATGGGCGTCGAGGTGAACACGTCGCGCGTCTGGGCGCGCGCCGAGGAGTACGAGCTGTCGCGCGTCGTGTTCGTGAACATGCTCGACCGCGAGCGCGCCGACTTCTTCCGCGTGCTCGATGCCGCGCAGAAGCAGCTGTCGGAGCACTGCGTCGCGATCCAGCTGCCGATCGGCGCGGAGCACGAGCTCACCGGCGTCGTCGACCTCCTGCACATGTGCGCGTACATGGATCCGTCGGGCGGCAAGGAGGGCGGCCCGCAGCCGATCCCCGACGCGCTGGCCGATCAGGTGCGCGAGTACCGGGAGAAACTGCTCGATGCGGTCGTGGAGACGAACGAGGACTTGATGGCGCGTTACCTCGAGGGCGAGGAGCTGCCGGCGGAGGACGTCGCGCACGCGTTGAAGGACGCGGTGACGCGCGACGAGCTCTATCCCGTCGGCTGCGGCGTCGCCACGAAGAACCTCGGCACGACGGCGCTGCTCGACCTGCTCGTCGAAGGCGTGCCGTCGCCGGCGAAGAAGGGGACGACGATCGAGTTCGGCGACGCGAAGCAGGCGGTGTTCGTCTTCAAGACGATCGCCGATCCGTTCGCGGGGCGCATCAGCTGCTTCCGCGTCCTCGCCGGCCCGATCACGGGCGACACGACGCTCGTCGACCCGCGCACGCACGCGAAGGAGCGGCTCGGGCAGATCCTGCTGCTGAACGGCAAGGAGAACGAGCCCTCGGACGCGCTGCCGGTCGGCGATCTCGGTGCGGTGGCGAAGCTGAAGGACGTCGTCACCGGCGACGTGCTCGTCGACCACGAGGTGCCCGTCGAGCCACCGCACATCGACTTCCCGGAGCCCGTGATGAGCTTCGCGATCACGCCGAAGGCGAAGGGCGACGAGGAGAAGATGGGAACGGGGCTGCGCCGCCTCTCGGAGGAGGACCCGACGCTGTCGCTCAAGCGCGACCCGCAGACCGGGGAGCAGCTGCTCTACGGGCTGACGCAGATGCAGGTGGAGGTCGCATGCGACCGCCTGCACAGCCGCTTCCACGTCGACGTCGAGCTGCACGCGCCGCGCGTGCCGTACAAGGAGACGATTCGCAAGGAGGCGCGTGCGCGCCACCGCTACAAGAAGCAGACCGGCGGCCGCGGCCAGTTCGGCGACTGCGAGATCGTGATCGAGCCGATCGAGGCGGTCGACGGCGAAGCGGCGACGTACGAGTTCGTCGACAAGATCGTCGGCGGCGTCATCTCGCAGGGCTTCCGCCCCGCGGTCGACAAGGGCGTGCGCGAGGCGATGGAGCACGGCGAGCTCGCGGGCGCGCCGGTGTACGGCGTGCGCGTCACGCTGATCGACGGGATGATGCACGCGGTCGACTCGTCGGAGATGGCGTTCAAGATCGCAGGCTCGCTCGCGTTCAAGGAGGCCTACCAGAAGGCCGATCCGGTGCTGCTCGAGCCGATCATGGAAGTCGAGGTCACGGTGCCCGACGATGCGGTCGGCGCGGTGAACGGCGACCTCAACTCGCGTCGCGGCCGGCTGCACGGGATGGAGCCCGCAGCCGGGATGACGACGATCAAGGCCGAGGTGCCGATGGCGGAGATGCTGACGTACTCGCAGGCCCTGACCTCGATGACGGGCGGTCGTGGCGACTACCACATGGGCTTCCTCCGCTACGAGGAGGTGCCGACGCACGTGGCGCAGAAGATCATCGAGCAGACGAAGAAGGAGCGGGAAGAGGCCAAGGTCTAAGCACGGCCGGGCGCGACAGCGCCCGTCCGCCACCGACCTGGTCGCCTGCTACGACCAGGTCGGGAAGGGCGTCCGCCAAAGGCCCTCGGGCTATAGTCGTACCGATGCGTGTGACGCGAGTGGCCACCACGCGGCAGTGCGCCATCTGCGAACGGACGTTGCTGATGGGCGAGCGCGCCGTCCGCTACGCGCCCGGCGAAGGCGCCGAGCTCGTCGACGTGTGCCCGCTCTGCCAGGAGATCGCGGTCGAGCACGGCTGGATCAAGGAAGGAACGCCGACGACGCCGACCGTCGAGCGCGAGCGCAAGCGGCGCCGGCGAGGCCTCGGCGACCTCCTCGGTCTCGGCCGCTCGAACGGGGAGCAGCCGCTTGCGCCGTCCGAGCCGATCCTGCGCCGCCTGTCGGGCGGAGAGATCGCGCTGCTCGAAGCGGCCGACCTGTTCAACGCCAGCACGTACCGGCGCACCGTCGGTGGCATCGCCAAGAGCCTCGGCGAGGCGAAGGCGAGCATCGTGCCGCTCTCCGGCGATGCCGGCGAGCTCGCCGTCACCGTCGCCTGGGACCTCTCCTGGTACCAGTACCGGGTCAGCCCGGATTCCGGCCAGCCGGTGCGGCTCGAGCGCCGCGGGCACGAGCTCGAAGAGCTCGAGGACGGTTTCAAAGAGTGGAACGCGCACGTCGAGGACGAGGGCCGGCTCGTGCCGGAGATCGCGCGCCTCTAGCGTAAGCCGCCGTCCTCCCTACAATCAGACCACGATGATCTATTGCGTGATCCCGCGGGAGCTCGAGGACGAGCTCTTCGACAAGATGGTCGAGTACTACAAGGACAACCCGAACGTCACGGTGATCGTCGACCGGCGGGAGGGCCAGGACCGCCGTGCGGGCCGCCCCGCGGGCGAGTTCGCCGAGAAGCGCCAGATCCGCGACCGCCGCCGTCCCCGGGTGAGCGGCACGTTCCCGGATACCGACGCGCCTTCCGGCGACGCGTAGCTACCCTCGTCCCCGATGGCGACGGGGACGAAGACCTTCCAGAACCTCATCGGCGGTGAGTGGTCGGACGCCGCGTCCGGTGAGAGCTTCGACAGCCTGAGCCCGGCGACGGGCGAGACGATCGGGACGTTCCCGAAGTCGGGTGCGGACGATGTCGCGCGCGCGGTCGACGCGGCGCAGGCCGCGTACGAGGAGTGGCGGCTCGTCCCGGCGCCGAAGCGCGGCGAGATCCTCATGCGGTTCGCGCAGGTGCTCGAGCGCGAGAAGGCCGCGCTGACCGACCTGATGACGCGCGAGATGGGGAAGGTGAAGGCCGAGGCCGGCGGTGACGTCCAGGAAGCGATCGACATGACGTACTACATGGCCGGCGAGGGGCGCCGCATGTTCGGCCAGACCACGCCGTCGGAGCTGCGCGACAAGTTCAACATGTCGGTGCGCGTCCCGGTCGGGGTCGTCGGCGCGATCACGCCGTGGAACTTCCCGATCGCGATCCCGTCGTGGAAGCTGGCTCCAGCGCTCGTCTGCGGCAACACCGTCGTCCTCAAGCCCGCGGAGGACACGCCGCTGCTCGCCGAGCGGTTCGTGGAGCTCTTCGACGAGGCCGGCGTCCCGCCCGGCGTCGTCAACATCGTGCACGGCTACGGCGAGACCGCGGGCGACGCGCTCGTGCGCCACCCCGGCGTGCCCATCGTCACCTTCACCGGCTCGCGCGAGACCGGGGTCGCCGTCACCAAGGCGGCAGCCGACAACCTCAAGCACGTGCATCTCGAGCTCGGCGGGAAGAACGCGATCATCGTGCTCGACGATGCGGACCTCGACCTCGCCGTCGAGGGCATCGTCTGGTCGGCGTTCGGCACATCGGGGCAGCGCTGCACCGCGGCGTCGCGCGTGATCGCGCACGAGAAGATCTACGACGCGCTGCAGTCGAAGCTCGTCGCCGCCGCGGAGCGGATGCGGCTCGGCCCCGGCTGGGAGGACGACACCGATGTGGGCCCTGTGATCAACAAGGCGGCGATCGAGAAGATCCACGCGTACACGAAGATCGGCACCGACGAAGGCGCGCGCCTGCTCACCGGAGGCGAGATCGCGACCGACGGCGACCTCGCGAAGGGCTTCTACTACCGGCCGACGATCTTCGGCGACGTCGACGCGCGGATGCGCATCGCGCAGGAGGAGATCTTCGGCCCGACGACCGCGCTGATCAAGGTGCGCGACTTCGACGAGGCGATCCGCGTCTCGAACGGGATCAGGTTCGGGCTTTCGTCGTCGATCTTCACGCAGGACGTGAACAAGGCGTTTCGCGCGATGCGCGACCTCGTCGCCGGGATCACGTACATCAACGCCGGCACGACGGGCGCCGAGGTGCACCTGCCGTTCGGCGGCACGAAGGACACGGGCAACGGCCACCGCGAAGCGGGGCAGGCCGCCCTCGACGTCTTCACGGAGTGGAAGTCGATCTACGTCGACTACTCCGGGCGCCTCCAGCGAGCGCAGATCGACAACTCCTGAATACGCGTTGTAAGGCGTAAGACCACCCCTTTGGGGGAGTACGTTCGTCCGGCGGCCGGGCTAGCCTCGTGGCGGCTCCGAGGGCCGCACCGACTTGACCGAGATCGCCGTTCCCGTCCCGCAGCGACGCGTCGCCGTCCGCCTGCTCCAGCTCTTCGCGCTCGCGCTGGGCTCCGCCGCCGCCGTTGCCGGCGGGGTGTCGCTGCTCCGGCAGCCGCTCCCGCGCGCCGTCGCTCATCCAGCCGTCGCAGCCCCGGCGGCGTTCACGCATCCGCTGCCGCACGAGCCCGTGGAGCTGACGCGCCTGCCGCGCGACGCGGCCGGGCGCGCGGCAGCCGCGGCTGCGGCTGCGCGGATCGCGCGTGCCCAGGCCGTCTACGACGCCGGGCTCTCCGCCGACGCTTCGCGTGCGTTCGACCGGGGCCTCTTCGTCGCGAGCCCGGGCGGCGTCCTTGCGACAGCCGCGCGCGTCGCGCGCTGGCGCCCGCTCGTCGTCCGTGCCGTACGCGGCACCGGCATCGGCCCGAACCTGCTCGAGGCGGTCGTCTTCGTCGAGAGCTCGGGGTACCGCACGGCGCGTGCCGGGCGCTCGCTCGCCTCGGCCGCAGGCCTGACACAGCTCACCGCCGCCGGGGCGCGCTCGCTCGGCCTCTTCCACGGCCGGTTCGTCCCTCGCGCCGAGCTTCGGGCAACGGCGCGCTACCTCGCGCGCGCGCGAAACCGTCTCGGCCGTCTCGACCTCGCCGTCGCCTCGTACCATCTCGGCATCGCGAATCTCCGCCGCGCGGAGAACGGCCGCGCGCTCTCGTTCGCCGATCTCTACTTCGGCTCGGCACCCGACCGCGACGCCGCCGTGTGGCGCCGGCTCTCGCGCAACGGCGTCACCGCGCGCGATTACTACTGGAGGGTGCTCGCCGCAGAGCGCGTCATGGGCCTCTACCGCCACGACCGCGGCGCGCTCCTCTACGAAGCGCATCTGCAGGCGCGCAAGAACTCCGCCGAAGAGGTGCTGCACCCACGCGCCGCGACGCCGCGCTTCCATTCGCCGCGCGAGCTTGCGACGGCGTGGCGGCGGCACGTGCTCGTCGCGATCCCGCGTGATGCCTCCGTGACGCACGTGAAGGTCAGCCGCTTCCTCGGCCAGCTCGCGCACCGGCTCGGCCGCTCGCGGCGTCTCTACGCGGGCCTCAGGCCGCCGGCGCGCGACGTGCTCCTCGCCATCGGCCGCCGTGTCTACCAGCTGTCGCATGTTCGGCAGCCGCTGCTCGTGACGAGCGCGGTGCGCGACGACCGCTACCAGCGCCTGCTGATGCGCGTGAACGCGAATGCGGCGCGGACGTACTCGTTGCACACGACCGGCTACGCGTTCGACATCTTGCGGAGGTACGGCAGCGCGCGCCAGGCGGCCGCGTTCCAGTTCGTGCTCGAGCGCCTGCAGGCGCTCGGCGCGATCGCGGTGATCCAGGAGTACGCGGCGATGCACGTCGCGGTCAGCTCGCACGTCTCGCTCGCGCTGCTCCGCCGCGCGGGCTGACATAAGCTGGCGGCGTGTCCGTCGCCCGCTACAAGCTCGTGTGGTTCGTCCCGCGCGAGGCCCTCGACCCGACGCGCGAGGCGGTCTTCGCCGCGGGTGCGGGCCGGATCGGCGACTACGAGCGCTGCTCGTGGTACACCGCCGGGACGGGGACGTTCCTCGCGGGCGAGGGAGCCGATCCGTCGGTCGGTCAGGTCGGCAAGGAGGAGCGCGTCTCGGAGCTGCGCGTCGAGACGGTTGTGCCGGCCGAGAGCGCGGCACAGGTGATCGAGGCGCTGCGCGAGGCGCATCCGTACGAAGAGGTCGCGTTCGAGCTGTACCCGCTCGTGGAGCTCGAGCCGTGAGGGCGCGTCTCTCGACCGACGGCGGCGCGCGCGGCAACCCGGGGCCTGCGGCGTACGGCTACGTCCTCGAGACCGACGACGGCACGGTGCTCGCCGCCCACGGCGAGAAGATCGGCGTCGCGACGAACAACGTCGCGGAGTACAGCGCGCTCATCGCAGGGCTCGACAAGGCGCTCGAGCTCGGCGTGGCGGAGGTCGAGGTCGTCTCCGACTCCGAGCTGATGGTGAAGCAGATGCGCGGCGAGTATCGCGTGCGCAACGAGGCGCTCCGCGAGCTCTTCCTCGAGGCGTCCCGGCTTGCCCGCGGCCTGCGCAGCGTGAGCTATACCGCGGTCCGCCGGGAGCACAACACGCTCGCCGACAGGCTCGTGAACGACGCGCTCGACGCCCCGTAGGCCTGGCTATACTGGCGCCGCTCGCGGATGTAGCTCAGTTGGCTAGAGCGTCTGCTTGCCATGCAGAAGGTCGTGGGTTCGAGTCCCATCATCCGCTCTAGCGAAGGCCCTGGAAACAGGGCCTTTTTGTTGCTCCGGCGGAAACGGGAACGGCCCCGGTTGGAGAGCCGGGGCCGTTCAAGACAGGCGGGCGATTGGTTGCTTGGCGAGCTTCCCGATCCGGTCGACCCCCTGCGGAGAGGGACCGGTTCCCCTGGGCCTGTTGACCACGGGTATCGGCCCACCGGGACCACGGGACCTACCCTCAAAAGGGGGAACGGAGAAACGATAAAGACGTGCGGCGAGGGTCTGCCCGCCGCTGGGAAGCCCCTCGCCGCAGATGCCGGACAGAGCCCGGCCCTCGCAGGATCGACCGGCAACCGATGGATCTCGGCGGGGCGCGGTATGGAACCGGTATGTCTCGGGCGCCGCCGGAAGCGCTGTGTCACCCTGCCGGCATGAGGGCCACGACGCTCCGCCCGTCCCGCGGCCTCGGGCTTGCCGCCCTCGTCGGCATCCTGCTCGCAGGTGCGCCGGCGGCGGCGGCCCGGTCCGGCGTCGCGTCCCTCGACCGCGCCCTCCGCGCGGACGGGTTCTACGCGGGGCCGGATCTGCGGCCGGAGGCGGCGGTCGAGATCGGAGCGGCCCACCGCTCGCTCGGCAGCCGCACGCTTCGACGCGGTGCCGCCGGCTTCGACGTCGCCGAGCTCCAGCTTGCCCTCGCGTGGCACGGCTTCCCGTCGGGGCCGATCGACGGCCGCTTCGGTACACAGCTGCGCACCGCGCTTCGCGGCTTCCACCGGGCCGAGGCACGGCCAGCGGATGGGGTCGCAGGCGCGGCGACGCTGGCCGCGCTTCGCCGTGCGCCGGAAGCGATCCCGATCCCGCTCGTGTGGCCCGTGCTCGCCCCGGTGGGCGACGGGTTCGGCCCGCGCGGCGACCGCTTCCACGCCGGCATCGATCTCGTCGCGCCGAGCGGCACCGCAGTCCTCGCGGCCGCGCCCGGCCGCGTGACGTGGGCCGCCCCGCGGGCCGGCGGGTGGGGCAACCTCGTCACGATCGCGCACGGGCACGGCGTACGGACGATGTACGCGCATCTGTCGAGCATCGCGGTCGCGGTCGGGCAGTGGGTCTCCGGCGGCACCGTGCTCGGCGACGTCGGCGCGACCGGCGACGCGACGGGCCCGCACCTCCACTTCGAGGTCCGGGTCGCCGGCGCCGCCGTCGATCCGCTGCGCGCACTCGTGCCGCTCACGGCGAGCAGCTCCGGGTGATTACTTCCCGACCGTCGTGATCGGCGCGTTCAGCACGATGTGCGGATCGCTCATCGTCAGCTCGTGCTTGGACGCGAGTGCCTTGATCTGATCGTCACGGACGAGCAGGACGGGCTTGATCCCCGCCTTCCACGTGACGAAGACCTCATCCCACAGCGGGTTGTAGTCAGCCTCGCCGGGCTCCGACCCGAACACGGCCAGCTGACCGGCGGCGGCGCGGCCGCGGACGAAGTACTGCGGCGGCGCAGCGGTTGCCCTGGCCAGCACCGGTGCGAAGTTCACGTGCAGCAGTGCGGCCTGCGACTTGCTGGAAACGTCCGTGATCAGGTAGCTGTCCCGATGGCCGTCGTAGAAGCCGCGGAACGTCGATTGCTGCGAGTGCGTCACAGACCCGAGCAGCAGGCTGCTTCCTCTCGCCGCGTACGCCGCCGACGCGACGACTGCAACGAGGATCGTCGCCACAGCGGCGAGCATCGTCTTGTGGGTCATGAGTCCCCCCTCATGATCGTTGTCGTCGAGACATACGGCGTCTGCGCGGCGGCGGTTTGGCACGAATCCGTCCGCGCGCTCCGAACGTAGAACCGGCGAGAAAGGAGGTTCTTCATGAAACGACTCACACGCGCGCGGCGTACGGCGATCGCACTTCCACTTGCGACGATCGTTGCCGCGATCGGGTTCCTCGCAGCCGGCGCATTCGCGCAGAGCTCGACGGGCGCAGCGGCGACCGTCTCGCTTCGCACGACGAAGCTCGGTGCGATTCTCGTTGCACCCAACGGGCGGACGCTCTATCTGTTCGCAAAGGACCGCGGGGGCAAGAGCTCATGCAACGGCGGCTGCGCCGCGTACTGGCCGCCGCTGCTCGCACACGGCAAGCCGACTGCCGGCACCGGTGTCAAGGCGTCGCTGCTCGGCACGACGAAGCGCAGCAACGGGAGCATGCAGGTCACGTATGCGAAGCACCCGCTCTACACCTTCGCGCTCGACAAGAGCGCGGGTCAGACGACCGGCGAAGGCAGCTCCAACTTCGGCGCGAAGTGGTGGGCCGTCTCCGCCTCGGGAGCCGCAGTCGTCAAGGCTGCTGCTGCCGGCACGCCGCCGACGACCACCACGACGGGCGGCGGCTACTCGAGCCCCTACCCGTAGCAGGCGGTTGCGGCCGAACGGCGCCCGTCGCTCCCCCGGCGGCGGGCGCCTACCGTCCGTGCCGCTCGTCGTGCCGGCGCGCGCTGCGCAGGCCGAACCAGTAGATCCCGATCGTGACGACGACTCCCGCGATCACGACGACGAGGAAGATGATGCTGAGGGCGGTCGACGACGACGCGAGCATCAGCGCTTCCCGAGCGAACGCGCAATCGCGGCGATGTGCTCCGGCGTCGATCCGCAGCAGCCGCCGACGATGCGCGCACCCTTGTCGACATACGCGTGCACGTGCTCGGCGAGCAGCTCCGGGCCTGCCTCGTAGACGACCGCGTCACCGACGATCTTCGGAACCCCGGCGTTCGGCTTCACCCAGAGCGGGACGTGCGGCGCTGCGTCGACGAACTGCGCGACGATCGCGTCCGTGTCGTCGAGCGAGCGGCCGCAGTTCGCACCGAGTGCGGCGACCCCGAGCGGCTCGACGGCGGCGACGACGTCGGCAGGGCTCGCGCCCATCATCGTGTGCGTCCCCTGGTCGAAGCTGAACGACGCGACGAGCGGCAGGTCGGTCGCGCTCTGCACGCCCTCGATCGCCCAGACACCCTCCTCGAGCGCGAAGAACGTCTCGAGCACGAGCAGGTCGACGCCGCCCTCGGCGAGCGCCGACGCCTGCTCGGCGTAGGCGGCGACGCACAGCTCGCGCGAGAGCAGGCCGTACGGCTCGACGAGCTGGCCGGTCGGACCGAGGGAGCCCGCGACGAGCACGCCGCCGCCGACGGCTTCCCGGGCGAGCTCGGCGGCGCGCACGTTGAGCTCGCGTGCACGCCCGGCGAGCGGGCCGTCCGCGAGCCGCGGCGCCGTCGCGCCGAAGCTGCACGTGAGGACGAGGTCCGAGCCCGCCTCCGCGAAGCGGCGGTGCAGCTCGCGCACGCGATCGGGCGCGTCGAAGACCCACTCCTCCGGCGCGACGCCGGGCTCGATGCCCATCTCCTGGAAGTTCGTGCCGGTCGCACCGTCCGCGAGGAGGACGGCGCCTCCGGCGAGGAGCTCGGCGAACGACGGCACTCGCGCAGCGTACGCGCGGCGCGTTACTTGACGTGGAAGTACGCCTGGTAGATCTCGCGTGCCGCAGGCGCCGCCGCCTCGGCGCCGAAGCCGCCGTGCTCGATCATCACGACGACGACGATCCTCGGATGACCGTACGGCGCATACGACGCGTACCAGGAGTGGTCGCCGATCGGCGGGGCTTCGGCGGTGCCCGTCTTGCCGGCGACGGGGACCGGGAAGTTCGCGAAGATCGCCGCGGAGGTGCCGGTCGGCGAGTGCGCCGCGTTGTAGAGCCCCTGCCGGATCGCCCAGACGTCGGTGAGCTTGAGGTGCCGCGCCGGCTTGAAGTGCAGCAGCGTCGTCTTGCTCCCCTTGATCACCGCGCGCGCGACGTGCGGCGTGACGACCGTGCCGCCGTTCGCGAGCGTGGAGTAAACGACGGCCATCTGCAGGGGGCTCGCCTGCAGCATGCCCTGGCCGATTGCGAGGTTGATCGTCTGCCCTTCGGTCCACGGCGTGTGCTGCGTCGACTGGAGCCACGCAGGCGTCGGCAGCAGGCCGCTGCTCTCGCCGATGAGGTCGATTCCCGTCGGTGCGCCGAGGCCGAGCTTGCGCGCCCACTGCTGGATGAGCACGCCCTGCTTCGACGGATTGGAGTTGTAGATGCGGTCGCCGAGCCGGTAGAACCACGTGTCGCACGACTCGCTGAGCGCGGTCGGCAGCGTCATCGACGAGTAGACGCCCGCCTCGACGTTGTGGAAGACGAAGCCTCCGAGGTTGAACGAGCCGCTGCACAGGAGCGGGGTGGACGGCGTGATGATCCCGCTGCTGAGTGCCGCCTCCGCGACGATCGGCTTGAACGTCGAGCCGGTCGGGTAGACGCCCGCGATCGCACGGTTGACGAGCGGCCGCGCCGGATCGGTGTAGAGCTGCGAGAGATACGCCGGGTCGTGCGCCGCGCGCACCTGGTTGTAGCCCGGCGAGCTGACGAGCGCGAGGATCGCGCCGGTGCGCGGGTCCATCACGACCGCCGATCCGCCCGTCGGGTGGTGCCCGAACTGGCGCGACATCGCGATCCCGTCCTGGACGGCCTTCACCGCGGCACGCTGGATGCGCGCGTCGATCGTCAGCTGCAGCGTCGGAAGTTCGCGGAGGTTGCCGAGGCGCTCGAGCGGTCCCGCGATGCGGCCCATCGAGTCGACGCGCACGTGCGCGCGCGTGAAGCCGGGGTTGAGCAGCGAGTCGTAGATCGCCTCGACGCCGGACTGCCCGACGATGACGCCGGGGCGCGCGTGCTTGTACCGCGCCATGCCGAGCTCCTGCTGGCTCACCTCGCCGAGCAGGCCGAGGTACTCGCTGCCGAGCCCGCCCTGCGGATAGTGCCGCGCGGGCTGGCCCGTGACCTTGAAGGTCGGGAAGGCGGCGCTGCGCTCGTCGAGATAGTTCGTGAGCGCGCTGCTCGGCTGCGGGATCACGACCGCCGGTGCGAACGGCGACCGGATCACGGAGCGTCTGATCCGCGCGACGAGCGTCGGGACGGGCACATGTGCGACGCGAGACAGCTTGCGCAGCGCGGCGGCGCCGTCGGACGTGGGATTCCACCCGTGCCGGTCGAGCGTGCCGATCGAGCCGACGTCGGCGACGACGACGATCTGGCCCTGAGTCTCGGCGAGGAGCCGGCCGTGCACGTCGACGATCGCGCCGCGCGGAGCAGGGATGTCGACCGTGCGGAACGACTGGAGGTTCGCCTGCGATGTGTACTGCTTGCCGTGCAGCACCTGGATCGACCAGGCGCGAAGGACGAGCACGCAGATCGCGCCGCCGATCAGGATCGCGAGCCCGCCGACGCGGACGTAGAAGCCGGGGCTGCGGAAGTACGGTGCGTCGGCGCGCGAGTAGGGCTGCAGCCGGCCTCGGTCGGGCAGCGAGCGCGGGAGCGTCACCTTCCGGCGCTTGGGATCGGGGGTGGAGATGGCTACGGCGGCTGCGGCTCGTCGTTCGCGGTCTGCGTCGGCGCGCCCGGCCGCACGCGGACGCTCGTCCCGCAGTGTAGGCGCCGCCCCGGAGGGTCGCTACTCATCGGCGAGCTCGTCCGCGATCAGCGCGACCGCGTAGGCGCGCCAGGCGAGATCCGGCTCCTTCTGGAGCCATGCGAGCGCCGCCGAGACGGTGGGAAGCCCGTTCGTGTCGAGGCCGGCGAGCGTCGTCGCGAGCGCCTCGCGGCGCTCCGGCGCGTCGAGCTCGTCCGCGAGGCGCTCCGCTGCGACGGAGTCGAGGTCGACGTCGCGGTGCGGGTCGCCTCCTGCCGCGAGCACGAGCACCGCGCGCCGCAGCGCGGCCTTCCGTGAGGCGTCGTCGACGGGGACGTCGCCCGCCACGAGCCAGGCGAGCACGACGAGCAGCTCGCTCGAGTGCGCGTCGAGGCCGGAAGCCTCGAGCTCCTCTAGCCGGGGTCGCGACACTCGCCGGTCTCACCCTCGCAGCAGCCGATCTTGTAGCGGCAGCGCGGGCACTGAAACGTGCCGTGCCGCCACTCCATCGCCGCGCCGCAGCGCAGGCAGATCTCCGTGACGGGCTCGGACGCGGCGGTGCTCACCCGCCAGAGGCTACGTCGTGGACCCGACGGAACTGGCACACCTTCTCGAAGCCGAGGCGGTACAGGATCGGCGCCGACATCGCGCCCGCCTGGACCGCGAGTGCGGGGGCTCCGCGCGCGACGGCGTCGTCCCAGCGCGCGCGCACGAGCGCGCGGTAGGCGCCGCGGCCGCGCGCCCACGGCGCCGTCGAGCCGCCGGCGAGCAGCGCGCCGCGGGGCGAGAAGAAGCTGCGCCCCGCCGCGGCGATCCGTCCGTCGAGCCAGGCGGCGTAGAGCGTGCCGATCGTGTCGTCCCGAGTCTGCTCGTAATCCGCGAGGAGCTCGTCGTCGGTTCGCCTCCGGTCGCCCGGAGCGCCGAACGCGTCGTACTGCACGTGGACGGCTTCGACGAACTCTGCTGCGTTCGCCACGGCGCGTGCCTCGACGCCGGCTGGCCCAGCGGGGGGCGGTGCTGTCAGGGCCAGACCGTCGACGAGGTGGTCGCCGTCGACGATCGTCATGCCGCGACGCACCAGCTCGGCTTCGACGTTCGCCGGCGTCGAGTGCTCGCTCAGCCACCAGCTTGCGGCGCCGCTTCCTGTGACCCGCATCAGCGAGCGCGCGGCGTCGACGGCGTCGTCGATCTCCTCCGCACGCAGGCGGATGCGCTGAACCGACATCGGATGCCGGCCCGTCGCGTCCGCGAGCAGCGTGAACCGCGCGGTCGAGACGATCCGGGTTCCGGGGCGCTCCGGCGTGAACGCGACGGGCGCCTCGACGAACTCCTCGAGCTCAGTCCGCGTAATACTCGTCGGCGATCGCCAACACGTCGTCGAGGATCGCGATGCCCTCGTCGAGCTCCTCGCGCGTGATCGTGAGCGGCGGGCACACCATGATCACGTTCCAGTGCGTCATGAGATAGAGGCCGCGCTCCAGCGCCGCCTTCGCGAGACGCGTCACCGGCGCAGCGGCCTCGCCGCCGGCGTTGAACGGCACGAGCGGCTCGCGCGTCGTCCGCGACCGGACGAGCTCGAGCCCCCAGAAGCAGCCGAGCCCGCGCACCTCGCCGATCGACGGGTGCTTCGCCGCGAGCCCGTCGAGCGCCTCGCGGAACACGGGACCGAGCTCCGCCGCGTGCTCGACGATGCCTTCCTCGCGGAACGCCTCGATCGACGCGACGCCGACGGCGCATGCGAGCGGGTGCCCGCTGTACGTGAGCCCGCCCGCGAAGTACTTGTCGCGCAGCCACGCGGCGATCGGCTCGCGAACGCTCATCGCGCCGAGCGGCACGTAGCCGGAATTGATTCCCTTCGCCATCGTGATGATGTCGGGGACGACGTCCCAGTTGTCGCACGCGAACCACTTGCCGGTGCGGCCGAAGCCGGCCATCACCTCGTCGGCGATCAGCAGGATCCCGTGGCGGTCGCACACCTCGCGGATCGACTGCAGGTAGCCGTCGGGCGGCACGATGATCCCGTTCGTGCCGGTGACTGTCTCGAGGATCACCGCGGCGACGGTGTGCGCGCCTTCGTACTGGAGGATCTCCTCGAGATGCGGCGCGCCCGTGCACACGGGGCACGGGTCGGGATGGCCGGCGGGGCAGCGATAGGTGTACGGGTCGAACATGCGCACGATGCCGGAGATGCCCGGCTCCGCGGGCCAGCGGCGCGGGTCGCCGGTCATCGTGATCGCGCCGGCCGTCGCGCCGTGGTAGCTGCGATAGCGCGCGATCACCTTGTGCCGCCCGGTGTACCAGCGCGCGAGCTTGATGGCGTTCTCGTTCGCCTCGGCGCCGCCGTTGGTGAAGAACGTCATCGAGATGTCGCCCGGCGTCACCTCCGCGATCAGGCGCGCGAGCTCGGAGCGCGGCTCCGTCGCCATCGGCGGCCCGATCGTGCACAGCTTGTCCGCCTGCTCCTTGATCGCAGCGACGAGCTTCGGATGCTGGTGTCCGATCGAGACGTTGACGAGCTGCGACGCGAAGTCGAGGTAGCGCTTGCCCTCGTAGTCCCAGAAGTAGCGTCCCTCCGCGCCGGCGACCGGCAGCGGGTTGATCGCGTCCTGGACCGACCACGAGTGGAGGACGTAGCGCTTCGCGTCCTCGCGCACCTGCTCGCCGAGCTGTGGATTGGTCTCGATCGTCGCCACGCTGCCTCCTTCGTCGCCTATGGGGATGGTAGTCCGTCAGGAGACGGTGACGTGCACGCGCTGCCACGCGTTGTTGCTGTAGCCGCCGAGGTTCCAGACCGGCTCTGCGGGCTGCGTGTTCCCCGCCGCGTCGGTCGCCCGGCAGCAGAGCTCGTGCTCGCCCGGCGCCGCGTCCCAGACGGCGCGGAACCCGCGCCAGGCGAACGTGTCGAGGGGCGCTTCGAGGTCGGCGTCGGCCCACGTCGCGCCGCCGTCGGTACTGATCTCGACCCGCTCGACCGGCGCGACGCCCGACCAGGCGCGGCCGGCGAGCGTGCACGGGCCGGCGGCGAGGAAGCGGTCGCGCGAGAGGAAGTCGGGGATCCCGGGCGGCGCGAGGAGCGCGCGCGGCAGCATCCGCGTCACCGGCGTCCCGGGATCCTCCTCGGTCGCGTGGAAGCGGTATGCCTCGGCCTGCTGCCAGCCGAGGAACGGCTCGGACACGACCTCGATCGACGCGAGCCACTTCACGTGCGTCATCCCGTACCAGCCGGGCACGACGAGCCGGAGCGGGAAGCCGTGCTGCGGCAGGAGCGGCTCCCCGTTCATTGCGTAGGCGAGGAGGACGTCGTCGCGGAGCGCCTCGCCGACCGGGAGGCTGCGCGCGTAGTCGTGCTCGACGCCGCCCTGGATGCCCCGGTCGAGCCCGGTGAAGGCGACCTCGAGCGCGCCGTCGAGGAGACCCGCCTCCTCGAGGAGCGGCGCGAGTGGCGTGCCCGTCCACTCGGCGGTGCCGATCGCCTCCGCGAGCCACGGCTGGCTCGCCGGCGCCGCCGGTGAGAGGAGGGCGCGGCCGTTCCCGGCGCACTCGAGCGTGACCGCGTGCGTCCGCGCCGGACGCGCCTGCAGCTCGGCGAGGCTGAGCGAGGCCGGCCGCTCGACGCGGCCGCCGAGCTCGAGCCGCCACGCCGCCGCGTCGACCTGCGGGATGTCGAAGTGGATGAGAAGGTAATGCAGCCCCACCGGGGTGATCGGGTCGCGGAGCGTCTCCAGCGGCAGGCCGTGGTTGCGTGCGGCGAGCTGGAGCTCCTCGAACGAGATGCCGGGATGGGAGCGCATGTGCCGGAACTCAAGCACGGCTACCCTGGAGGGGACAAGGAGGCATCGGAATGACCGAGCTTGCAACCCCGCCCGTCGAGGAGCGCACGGGCGTCACGCGTATCAGCCACTGGATCGGCGGCCGGAGCGTCACGGGCACGTCGGGCCGCGACGGCGTGGTGTTCAATCCCGCGACCGGGCGCCAGACCGGAGCCGTCGATTTCGCGACGGCCGACGAGGTCGACGCGGCCGTGCAGGCCGCGAAGCAGGCAGCGCCCACGTGGCGTGCGATCTCGCTCGCGAAGCGCGCGGAGATCTTCTTCGCGATCCGCGAGCTCGTGCACGAGCGCCGCGAAGAGGTGGCGAAGATCCTCACGTCCGAGCACGGCAAGGTGCTCTCCGATGCCATGGGCGAGGTGACGCGCGGGCTCGAGGTGATCGAGTTCTGCTGCGGCCTGCCGACGCTGCTGAAGAGCGAGTTCTCGGAGCAGGCGTCGACCGGCATCGACGTGTACTCGATCCGGCAGCCGCTCGGCGTCGTCGCGGGGATCACGCCGTTCAACTTCCCGGTGATGGTGCCGATGTGGATGTGGGCGCCCGCGCTCGCGTGCGGGAACACGTTCGTGCTGAAGCCCTCGGAGAAGGATCCGTCGGCGTCGATCTGGACGGCGCAGCTGTTGAAGGAGGCCGGTGTGCCGGACGGCGTGTTCAACGTCGTGCACGGTGACAAGGTCGCAGTCGACGCGGTGCTCGAGCATCCGGACATCGCGGCGGTGTCGTTCGTCGGCTCGACGCCGATCGCGCGCTACGTCTACGAGACGGCGACGGCGCGCGGCAAGCGTTGTCAGGCGCTCGGCGGCGCGAAGAATCACATGATCGTGCTGCCCGACGCCGACATCGACATGGCCGCGGACGCTGCCGTCTCGGCGGCGTACGGCTCCGCGGGCGAGCGCTGCATGGCGATCTCGCAGGTCGTCGCGGTAGGCAACGTCGCCGCCCCGCTGATCGACGCGATCAAGGAGCGCATCCCGAAGGTGAAGGTCGGCGACGGCATGGATCCGTCGTCGGAGATGGGCCCGCTCGTCACGAAGGAGCATCGCGACAAGGTCGCGTCCTATGTCGAGGGCGCGACGGCGGAGGGGGCGAAGGTGCTCGTCGACGGGCGCGAGGGTGCGCCTGCGGACGGCTTCTTCCTCAAGCCGTCGCTGCTCGACGACGTGAAGCCGGGGATGAAGGCGTACGAGGACGAGATCTTCGGGCCGGTGCTCGGCGTCACGCGCGTCGACACCTACGACGAGGCCGTGAAGCTCGTGAACGAGAACCCGTACGGCAACGGCACGGCGATCTTCACCCGCGACGGCGGCGCTGCACGCCAGTTCCAGTTCGACGTGCAGGCCGGCATGGTCGGCATCAACGTGCCGATCCCGGTTCCCGTCGCGTACTACTCGTTCGGCGGCTGGAAGGCGTCGCTCTTCGGCGACCGGCACATCTACGGACCCGAGGGAATCGACTTCTACACGCGCGGCAAGGTGATCACGTCGCGCTGGCCCGACCCGGCCACGTCGACGGTCGACCTCGGATTCCCGCAGACGCGCTAGCGACTCACCGAGGCGGTCGCCGGTAGATCTCGGCGGCCGCCTCGTGGAACCCGGGCGGGAGACCGGCGGCGTCGAACGCGGCGGCGATCTCCTCCATCTCGCCGATCCAGCGCCAGCCCTTGCGCTCCGCCGAGCTCTCTGCGCCGGCGAGGCGCTCGAGCAGGTCGGCCGGCCACTCCGCGAGCAGCGCGTCCTCGACGCCCTCGGCGCGCGCGTACGCGCGGGCGGCCAGGAGCAGCGCTGCACTGCCCTTCGTCCAGCCGGCGTAGGCGCACTTCAGCGCGGACGCGTTCGCGACGACGTGGGTCTCGATCGTCGAGCCCGCGAAGAGCGCGGCGACGCCCGCGGCCTCGTCGCCCGAGAGATACAGGTGCGGGGACGGCGGGCCGCCGACGATGCCACCGTCGACGAAGCGCGCCACGAGCGCGCCGAGCTCGCGGGCGGTCGCAGGGGCGATCGCGTTCGCGTCGACGTAGAGGCCCGCGTACGGCGGGAGCGAGCGGGCGAGCTCGAGGGCTGCGTGCGGCGGCACGACGGAGAAGACGACGTCGCAGCGCGCGAGGATGCCCGCGACGGTGCTTGCGTCCGTGAACCCGGCGGCGCGAGCGCGCGTGGCGTCGCTTCGCCCTTCCGACGCCCAGTGCACGTCGTGCCCCGCCTGCGCGAGGGCAGCGCCGATCGCGGCGCCCATCTCCCCCGGGTGCAGGAGCCCGACGTTCACGCGGGCGGCGCGAACGTGACCGGCTCGCCGAGCAGCGTCGTGCGCGCCGGAGTCGTCTCGGCGACGACGCGGCCCCGGCGGATCACCCAGCGCCGCGCGGGATGGAGACGGAGCACCTCGAGCGCGCTCGGTGCGTCGAAGACGACGAGGTCGGCCGGCTTGCCTTCCTCGAGGCCGTACTCGTCCTCGACGGCAAGTGTGCGCGCGCCGCGCTCGGTCGCGCAGCGCAACATCTCGGGGATCTCGTCGCGGCCGCTCATGTAGGTGAAGTGCAGCGCGAGCGATGCGGCCTCGACCATGTCGGCGCGCCCCAGCGAGTACCACGGGTCCATGATCACGTCGTTGCCGAGCGAGACGTTGACGCCCGCCGCGAGCAGCTCCTTGAGCTGGGCGAAGCCGCGCCGCTTCGGATAGACGTCGAGCCTGCCCTGGATCAGCGAGTTCGCATACGGGTTGACGACGATGTTGATTCCTGCGCGGCGCAGGAAGCCGTGGAGCTTCGACGAGTAGTACGGCTCGTAGGAGCCCATCGCCGTGCAGTGGCTCGCGGTCACTCGGCCGGCCAGGCCGAACTTCACCGTGTCGTCGGCCATCACCTCGAGGAAGCGGCTCGAGGGGTCATCCGTCTCGTCGCAGTGCACGTCGATGCGGCGCGAGTACTGCTTCGCGAGGTCGAACACGCGGTGCACCTCGCGGAGGCCGAGCTCGGACGTCGGCTCGTAATGCGGGATGCCGCCGACGCAGTCGACACCGAGCCGGAGCGCGTTCTCGAGACGTTCCTCGTCGCCGTCGCGCGCGAAGATGCCGTCCTGCGGGAACGCGGTCACCTGGATCGTGCAGAGCTCGGCCACCTCGTCGCGCAGGCGCAGGAGACCACGGACCATCGCGTCGTTCTCGCCCGAGACGTCGGCGTGCGCGCGGATGAAGAGCGTTCCCTGTGCGACCGACCAGCGCACGATCTCGTACGCGCGGTCGAAGACGTCCTGCTCGGTGAGGCTCGGCTTCAGCTCGCCCCAGACGTGGATGCCCTCGATCAGCGTGCCGGACTCGTTCCAGCGCGGCGTGCCGGCCGTGAGCGACGCGTCGAGATGGAGGTGGCAGTCGACGAGCGGCGGCGTGACAAGGCGTCGTTCGGCGTCGAGCTCCTGCGCGGCGTCGGCGGCGACGTCCGTGCCGATCTGCGTCCAGCGTCCGCCTTCGGCGACGAGGTCGACGAGGCGTCCGTCGAGAAGGCGGGCATTGCGCACGATGAGGTCCGCGCTCATGCGCGCGAGTCTACGGCGCGCGGAACGAGATGGTGAAGGCGCCCTGGCGCCCCCACGGGTCGATCGCGGTGACGCGGATGCGCACGAGCGTTCGCGGCGCGAGCCCGTGCCCGGCGAGGCGGAGCCGAACGGGGAAGCCGCCCGCATTGAGCACGAGCGCCTGCACCGTGCGGGAGGATCCGCCGCCGAGCGGGAACGCGAAGCGGGAGCCGCGCTTGAGAATGAGCGGCCGCGGGGTCTGCACGTTCGCATAGAGGTGCGACTGCGAGCTCGTCGAGAGGCGCGTGACGAGCAGCAGCGTCCCGTCCCGCTGCCGGGTGACCGCGAGCGGGGCGAGGCGGCGGACCACCGGCGCGTGCGGCGAGACGCGGCGCGGATCGCCCCAGCGGCCGGGCCGGAAGAGCGCGAGCTGTCCCGCCTGGCGGGTGAGCACGTGGAGGCTCGGTCCCGCGACGTAGGTGCCCGCCGGCACGCCGTCGGGGAGCGTCGGAGAGGTCAGCGCCGGCACGGGGAGCCAGACCTTGCCGTCGGTCGAGAAGCCGACGACCTGGTCGAGCGGCGCCGCCGCGTACACGACGTCGACCGGCCAGGGCAGGAGATCGGCCGGCGCGGGGGCGAGGGCCAGCGTGAGCCCGGTCGAGGGCACCGTGAGCGCCGGCTCGCCCGGTTCGAGCGTCACCGCAGAGCCGATCGGAACCGCGCCGGGCTGCCACGTGACCGTTGCGCGTGCGTCCGCGGTCACGACGGCGCCGGCGAGGCCGGCCTGCGCCGTCAGCGGCCCGGCGACCGCGGCGGGCACCGGGGCGGGCGCGATCGCCCCGGTCGTCGGCGCGGACGCCGACTGCGAGCCGCCGGCTCCCGTGGCCGTGACCACGAGCGAGATGGTCGAGCCGATGTCTCCCGGCGTGAGGACGTACGAGGACGCGGTCGCGCCCGGGACCGCGTTGCAGACGGCGCCTGCGGTGTCGCAGCGGCGCCACAGATACGCGAACGCGCTCGGTGAGCCACTCCAGGCGCCGGCGTTCGCCGTGAGGGTCTGACCGACCTGTGTCGTTCCGGCGAGCTGCGGCGGCGAGAGCACCGCGGGCCGCGACGAGGACGACGATCCCGCCGGTGCCGTGGCGACCGTCGGCGGGGACGAGGCGGTCGCCGTTCCGCCGGCCGTCGCTGCGGTGACTGCGAGCGCGAGTGCGTGCCCGACGTCGGCCGCCGCCGGTGCGTACGTCTCGAGTGTCGCGCCGGGGATCGGTGCGCAGCCCGCGCCCGCGGCGTCGCAGCGCTGCCACTGGTACGTGAAGGCGACGGGCTTGCCGCCGTTCCACGTCCCCGGGACCCCGGTGAGCTTCGTGCCGGCCGTCGCCGTGCCGACGATCGTCGGTGGCGTGTTCGGCGCGGGCGCTCCGGTGGGGTAGGGCTTCAGCGCGAACGGCGCGGGGCTCGGCCCGTGTGCACGGTCGCCGTCGCTGCAGTGTGCGAAGCCTGCGGCCTTGACGCAGTTCGTCCACTGCCAGAACGTCCAGCCGAGGCCACCCCAGTTGGCCGCAGGGACGAGCGGCGCGGTTTTCGTCGTCCAGTGCGCGATCCAGAGCGGAGTGCCTCCGCCCGCGAACGAGGTCGTGTCGGCGAGCGAGGTCTTCCAGAAATTCGGCGACGCGTAGACGAGTGCGTGCACACCGGTGCGCGCAGCGACTTCGTCGAGCCACGCCTGCGTCCAAAGTGTGAGGTCGGCCGGCGAGAGGCCGCCGTTCGTCTCGAGATCGAGCGCGGGCGGGAGGTCACCGGCGGCGGGCTGTGCAAAGTTCACGAAGTAGTCGGCCTGCGCGATCGCACTCGCCGTGATCGCCGCGTCGCCGGCGCCCGCCGGGCGCGCGAAGTCGTAGGCGCCGACGCGCATCCCGAGGCCCTGCGTGCCGGCGCGGTTGACGGGATAGGTCACGTCGGTGAACGTCGTGCCCTCGGTCGCCTTGGCGAACATGAACGTGTAGCCGGCGCCCGCAACCTGGATCCAGTCGATCGAGCCGTTCCAGTGCGAGACGTCGAGGCCGGTCGCGTACCCGGCCGCACCCGCGGGCGCACTCAGCGCAAGGGCTGCCGCAACGGCGGCGAGAGAGGTCCCGAACAGACGCATGCGCATGTGCTCACACGCCCACGTCACATGTGATCCCATGTGCCTCGGCCCCACGAGAGCCGAGGCTAGTCGATGTGCTGTTTGGAAAAGGTAAAACAGCCGGCAGGCCCCGGCTCGTCGCAATCGGCTCGATCCCGCTGTCGCGCTCCTGGGCGCCGCTCGGGAAGCGGATGACGGAGTAGATTCGTCCCGTGGCCGGCCCGCCGTATCGTCCGCTCGACGCCCAGGTGATCCCGCGCTTCGCGGGGATCCGCACGTACATGCGGGCGCCGCACGTCACGGAGCTCACCGGCGTCGACGCGATCGTCTACGGGATCCCGTTCGACACCGCGACGAGCTACCGCACCGGGCCGCGCTTCGGCCCCGAGGCGATCCGCTCCGCGTCGGCGCTGATCCGGCCGTACAACCCGGCGCTCGGCGTGAACGTCGTCGATGCGCTCTCGCTCGTCGACTACGGCGACGTCCCGGTCTCGCCGGGCGACACCGAGAGGACGTACGCGCAGGTCGAGGAGGCGCTCGCGCCGGTCGTCGACGCCGGCATCTTCCCGGTCGCGCTCGGCGGCGATCACTCGATCACGCTCGCCGAGCTCCGCGCGCTCGCTCGGCGGCACGGGCCGCTCGCGCTCGTCCAGCTCGACTCGCACGGCGATACGTGGGAGCAGTACTTCGGCCAGAGGTTCTTCCACGGCACGACGTTCAAGCGCGCGGTCGAGGAGGGCCTGCTCGATGCGAGCGCATCCGTGCAGGCCGGCATGCGCGGCTCGCTCTACGGCGCGGAGGACATCGACGTCGCGAAGGAGATGGGCTTCACGGTGCTGACGACCGACGAGCTGCGCGACCTCGGCCCGGCCGCGTACGGGAAGCTCGTGCTCGACACCGTCGGCGCACGGCCCGTGTTCGTCTCGTTCGACATCGACTTCCTCGACCCGGCGTTCGCACCCGGCACGGGCACGCCCGAGGTCGGCGGCTTCTCGACCGCGGAAGCGCTCGCCCTCCTCCGCGCGCTGCGCGGGATCAAGCTCGCCGGTTGCGACGTCGTCGAGGTGTCGCCGCCCTACGACGGGCCGGGGATGCAGACCGCGCTCGCGGCGGCGAACGTCGTGTACGACCTGCTCTCGCTGCGCGCGATCGGCGGCGCACCGTGAGCTGGCGCGGCGACCGTGCGGCGGTCGCCTGCCTCACGTTCGACGTCGACGCCGAGGCGCCGATCCTCGCCGAGAGTGCGCTCTACGCCAGAAACGCAGGGCTCATGTCGCACCAGGCGTACGGACCGCTCGTCGGCGTTCCCCGGATCATCGCGCTCCTCGCCGACTACTCGCTTCCTGCGACCTTCTTCGTCCCCGGCTGGACGGCCGACCGTTACCCGCACACGGTCGAGGGGATACTCGCCGCCGGACACGAGGTCGCGCACCACTCGTACGCGCACTACTCGCCGTTCGCGCAGTCGGAGGAGGAGGAGCGCGCCGACTTCGAGCGTGCGCTCGCATCGCTGCAGGCGCTGGGTGCGACCGTCGAGGGCTTCCGCTGCCCGAGCTGGGAGCCGGCGTGGCGCACGCCGCAGATCGTCGCCGAGCACGGTCTCGCGTACGACTCGTCGCTGATGGATGCCGACGTCCCGTATCTCCTCGACACGGGGGCGGGGGAGATCGTCGAGCTGCCCGTCCACTGGGCGCTGGACGACTGGGAGCAGTACGCGTACCTCCCGGATCCTCCCTTCCGCTCGCCGATCGAGTCGCCTGCGAAGGTGCTCGACCTCTGGACGAGCGAGCTCGACGCGATGCGCCGCTACGGGTGCCTCTTCGTGCTGACGTGCCACCCGTTCCTCTCCGGCCGGCCGCACCGCGTCGAGGTGCTCCGCACGCTGATCGAGCACGCGCTCGCCGCCGGCGACGTCGAGTTCGCGAGCTGCCGGGACGTCGCCCGGCGCGTCCGGGCGGACGCGGCCGTCGAGCGCAAGGCGTTGACGCCGGTCATGGTCGAGCCCGGGCTCTATCCCGACGGCGCCTGACGCACTTCCCTCCGTCTGCCCTGAGGCGGAGAATCCCGGGGACTCGTCGGCCGAATTCAGGGAGGAGCACCGATGGAGCACGAGCGGCGCGAGCTGGTGGAAGCGGTCCAGCTCGACGAACACGGCATCGAGCCGATCCGTCCGGAGGATCGGACCTCGACGCCGATGCAGCAGTTCTGGATCTGGGCCGGTGCGAACATCGCGCCGATCAACTGGATCCTCGGGGCGCTCGGGATCATTCTCGGCCTGAGCCTCGTCGAGACGATCCTCGTCCTCATCGTCGGCAACGTCGTCGGCTGCGCGTTCTTCGGCCTGTTCTGCGTCATGGGCCACCGCACCGGCGTCAACCAGATGGTGCTCTCGCGCGCGGCATTCGGCCGGCGCGGCGCCTATCTCCCGGCGATGGCTCAGCTCTTGATGACGATGGGCTGGCTCGGCGTCAACACCTGGGTCGTGCTCGACCTCGTGCTCGGCATCTTCAAGCACATGGGCTACCACCACCCGGGGCTCGGCACGAAGTACGCGGTCGGCGTCGGGATCATGGCCGTGCAGGTCGTGATCGCGATCGTCGGCTTCTACCTCATCCAGTCGTTCGAGAAGTACACCGTGCCGGTGGCAGCGGTGATCGTGATCGTGATGAGCATCCTCGCCTGGACGAAGGTGAACGTCGTCTGGACGCACTCGACGGCGCACGGCGCCGACAAGTGGACGGCGGTGACACAGCTCATGACAGCGATCGGCGTCGGCTGGGGCATCACGTGGCTCACCTGGTCGTCCGACTACACGCGCTTCATCAAGCCGTCGGTCAGCGACAAGAAGGTGTTCTGGACGACGTGGTCGGCGATCCTCATCCCGACGCTGTGGCTCGGCATCCTCGGCGCGACGATCGCAAGCGCCGGTGTGACGAACGATCCCGCCGACTTCGTGACCGCGGCGTTCGGGTCGTTCTCGATCCCCGTGTTGTTCCTCGTCATGCACGGGCCGGTCGCGACGAACATCCTCAACCTCTACTCCGCGACGCTCGCGGCGCTCTCGCTCGACCTGAAGCTCGCACGGTGGAAGGTCAGCGTCGTCGTGTCGATCGTCGGCACCGGCGTCCTCATCTGGTTCATCCACTCCGCGAGCTGGGCGAACCGCTTCGACCAGTGGCTCGCGTCCGTCGTGCTCTGGATCTCCGCGTGGGCCGGCGTGATGTGCGTCGACTACCTCGTCTTCCGCCGCGGCAAGATCGACGTGCAGGCGCTCTACGCGTCACCGCAGACGTCGATCTACGGCGACGTGAACTGGGCCGCCGTGATCGGGATGCTCGCCGGCGTCGTCGCCGGCTGGGCGTGGGGCTACGGGCTCGTCAGCCAGCTCCAGGGGCCGATCGCGACCCACACGCACAACATCGACCTCTCGTGGCTCACCGGCTTCGGCGTGGCCGCGATCCTCTACTACGTCCTCCGCCCGTTCCTCGCGAAGGACACGACGGCGCAGGCCGCCCCCACCGCCTGACATCGCACCGAAGGCCACGTCCCACGACCGGGTCGTGGGACGTGGCCGTTCGGGTCAGCGTGAGGCGGCGAGCCGCGCGGCGCGCAGCTCGTCGCCGAACCGGGCGCGCGCGACGAACCGGCCGACGCCGGGCGACGCGACGAGCTCGCCGTTCTCGACGAGCACGTTGCCGCGCAGGAGGACGATCTCCGGCGAGCCGGTCACCTTCGTCCCCTCGTACAGGCTGTAGTCCGAGCGCGAGTGGTGCGTCTTCGCGGAGATCGTCGCCTGCTTCTCCGGGTCGAAGATCACGAGGTCCGCGTCGGAGCCGACCGTGACGGTGCCCTTGCGCGGATAGAGGCCGAACAGCTTCGCGGGATTCGTCGCGAGCAGCTCGACCATCCGGTTCAGCGTGATCCGGCCGGCGCGCACGCCGAACTCGTGGATCATCTGCAACCGGTTCTCGAGCCCGGGGCCGCCGTTCGGGATCTTCGAGAAGTCGTCCTTCCCGAGCGTCTTCTGCCCCTCGAACGTGAACGCACAATGGTCGGTCGAGATCACCGACAGCGCGTCGTTCCGCACCGCGTTCCAGAGCACGTCGTGATTCGACGCATCGCGTACCGGCGGCGAATAGACGTACTTCGCGCCCTCGAAGTTCGGCTTCGCGATGTCGTCGAGCGAGTTGAAGAAGTACTGCGTGCACGTCTCGCCCCACACGTCCCAGCCCTTCTCGCGCGCGGCGGCGATCGGCTCGACCGCCTCCTTGCACGTCACGTGGACGACGTAGAGCGGCGCACCGGCGAGATGCGCGAGCTGGATCGCGCGGTTCGTCGCCTCGCCCTCTGCCTCGGGCGGGCGTGTGAGCGCGTGGTAGAGCGGCGCCGTGTTGCCGGCGGCGAGCGCCTGCTTCACGAGCACGTCGATGACGTCGCCGTTCTCGGCGTGCACCATCACGAGCGCGCCGGTCTGCGCCGCCACCTCCATCGTGCGGAAGAGCGTCTCGTCGTCGACCATCAGCGCGCCCTTGTACGCCATGAAGAGCTTGTACGACGTCACGCCCTGCTCGGGCAGCGTCGCGAGCTCCTCGAGCGTGCCGCCGTGCTCGAGATCCGTGACCGCCATGTGATAGCCCATGTCGATCATCTGCTTGCCGGACGCCTTCGCGCGCCAGTCGTCGAGCGCCTGCGCGAACGTCTGGCCCTGCCCCTGGATCACGAAGTCGACATGGCAGGTCGTGCCGCCGAACGCGGCGGACGTCTGGCCGGACTCGACGTCGTCGATCGTCACCGTGCCGCCGAACGGCATGTCGAGATGCGTGTGCGGGTCGACGCAGCCCGGAAGCACGTACTTGCCGGTCGCGTCGATCACCTTGTCGGCCTGCACGTCGAGCGACTCGCCGATCAGCGTGATCGTCTCGTCCTCGACGTAGACGTCGGCGACGTAGTCGTCCGCGGCGGTGACGACGCGCCCGTTGCGAATCAGAACCGACATCTGGCCTCCTCGTCGAAAGAGAAC
>DASYGK010000044.1:0-9708 GCA_035999905.1 Gaiellaceae bacterium
CTCAGTACGAGCGCGCCCGACGGCTGAAGAATCCGAAGGTGCCGGCGAGCGAACAGGCGCTCTGGCGCATGGTCAAGCGAGTCTGTTTGCGTGCAGGTGTGCGTGTTCTCTCCCCTCACCAGCTCCGGCACGGATTCGCCAACCGCTTCCTCCGCGAGAGCGGACGGGATATCGCGGCGCTGCAGCCACTGATGGGGCACGCCTACGTGAGCACAACACAGGGCTACACAGATGAGATCGAGCTAGACGAGCTCAAGCAGGCACTGGACGCCGCGTACTTCCGCCGACGAGGACAAGCGTCGCCCGACTGGACAACGCTCGATGATGCAACCCTCAAGTACCCTCGAAACAGTTTTATGGAGGCGGCGGGAATCGAACCCGCGTCCGCAGCCGCACCGGCTGAGCATCTACAAGCATAGGCTGCACTTTCGTTTCGCCCGCCGGCCGGAGTGCAGCCGCCCTACCGACGGGCTAGCCATCCTTCGGTGTCGCGCTTCGGGCGATTGGCATTCCCTCGGCGCCGAGCCCGTTAGTTGGCGCCGCTCCGGGCCACGGGCCCAACCTGGAGGGGCGTCGCCGCTAACCCTTTACAGAGTTAGGCAGCGAGTGCGAGCTGATTCTGATTCGCACTTGTGTTTTGCCGGTGGATTTACGAGGCCAACCGGCGACCTCGGCTTGCAGCTCAACCGGATGTATCGACCACGTCGAAACCTGGTCGCCCCCGTATGTGTGTTACCCGCAGTCTAGCTCCGCGTTCAGCTTTCCGCCTGGTCGCGGACGAGCTCGAGCGTCGCACAGTGCAGCCCCGCAATCGCGAACTTGTGGCTCTCCGAGAAGTCGACCTGGATCACCTCGACGTCGTGGCGCTCCAGCTCCTTCACCACCGTCGGCGAGCCGGCGTTCATCACGACCTTCCCCGGCTCGAGCGTGACGCCGTTGAGCGCGAGATCCCAGTACTCCTCCACCGGCACCTCGATGATCGTGAAGTCGCGCTTCACGAGCTCGCGGACGAAGCCGTAGTTCACGAGATGCGGCGCGAGGAGGCACTTCCGCTCGTCGACCGTCAGCATCACCATGTCCATGTGCGACGTCCCGATGTTGCCGTGGCCCGTCGTGTCGTACCAACCGGGGCTGTGGCACACGATCAGCTCGATGCCGAGGTTCGAGAGCACGAACTCGAGCTGACGCAGGCCCTCCTCGTTCGCGACGACCGACTCGTTGAACGCGAACGTCTTCGCGTCGAGCCACCGCCCCGCGCCGGGCTCGCACACGCCGGTGCCGTGAATCGTCATATAGATCGGCACCTGCAACGCCGCGAGCACCTGCTCCCAGATCACCTCGCGCCCGCGCTGCCATGAACCGAGCCCGTAGCGGTGCACGATCGCGCCGCCGTGCGTCACGAGCCCGCCGCCCGCGAGCGTGACGAGATTCTTGATCCACCCGTACGCGCCGATCGCCGGCACCGGCGGCTCGATGTAGTTGACGCGCACGCCGTTGTCCTCCAGCACCTGGTAGTACGCGTCGAACTGGTCCTGCAGCTTCCCGAGATCCGCGGTACCGCCCGCGCTCGAGTAGTAGTACTGCCACTCCTCCGCGTACTCGGGCCTGGTCTCGTTCTCCGTCGGCCGCGACACGAGCACCTCGCGCAGCGTCCCGATCCCCTCGGCGCCCCAGCGGCGGCCCCAGATCTGCTCGACCTCGTCGTAGAAGTCCGTCTCGTGCAGCATGTAGTTTCGCAGCGGCTTGCCGGGCTCGAACCACGGCAGCGTCTCGAGCACCGCGCGCTCGTCGTGCGTTGCCGCCTCGCGCGGGGACGAATAGGTCAGCTCGACGCTGTCACCGTCGGCGGTTCGGACGCGGAACGGGACGGACTCGCGGGTGCCGGCCGCGTGCCGGGAATCGGTGTGCGCGCTCATGACGGTCTCCTCGTTCGAGAGTCGAATAGGTTCGTAGAGCGATTATCTCCCTACTCGTGCGCCGAGCGGGCGCCCTTCAGCGCCCGCTCGATCTGCCGCTTCGCGTCGCGGTCGGCGACGTCGCGGCGCTTGTCGCGCAGCTCCTTGCCCTTCGCGAGCGCGACCTCGACCTTCACGCGGCCGTCCTTGAAGTAGAGCCGCGTCGGCACGAGGGTCATCCCCTTCTCGCGCACCTGCGCATAGAGGCGGTCGATCTCGCGCCGGTGCAGCAGCAGCTTCCGCGGCCGGTCGGGGTCGTGGTTCTCGCGGTTCCCCTGCCCGTACTCCGGGATGTGCAGGCCGACGAGCCACGCCTCGGACTCGCGCACGTCGGCGTACGCCTGCTGCAGCGTCGCCTTGCCGTCGCGCAGCGCCTTCACCTCCGTGCCGGTCAGCACGAGGCCCGCCTCGACGCGATCCGACAAGTGGTAGTCGTGACGAGCCCGCCGGTTGTCGACGATCAGCTTCTCCCCCTGCGCCCTGGCCATGCGCCGAAGTGTAGGGTCGCCGCCGTGGACGTCACCCTCGACCAGCTCGACGCGGCGGGCGCGAGTCATCTGCCCGGCCTGCTCGGGATCGCGTTCGACGGCTTCGAGGACGGCGTCATGCGCGCGCACCTCTCCCTCGAGGAGAAGCACTTCGCGCCGAACGGCTACGTGCACGCAGCGACGGTGATCGCGCTCGCGGACACGGCGGCCGGCTACGGCTGCCTGCTCACGCTCCCCGAGGGCGGCACCGGCTTCACGACGATCGAGCTGAAGACGAACTTCCTCCGGAGCGCGCGCGAAGGGACGATCCGCTGCGAGGCGCGCCTGCTGCACGGCGGACGGACGACGCAGGTGTGGGATGCGACCGTGAGCGACCCCGAAGGGCGCCCGATGGCGCACTTCCGCTGTACGCAGCTCGTGCTACGCGGCTAGCGCGGCCACAGAACCGGCGTCCTCGAGCAGGAAGGCCGCGACGACGGCGTCGACCAGCTGCCGTGCGGCCGGCGAGAGGTCGTCGAGCCGTTCGATGCGGCGGAGCTCTTCCTGCCAGTCGAGGACGCGATCCTGGGGCATGCCCTCATCGTGGTCCGCTCCGTCTCGCGCGTCATCCGGGTTTTCCCGAAGTCAACAACCACCCGGCCGGGGGACGCTACCTGCGCCCCGACTTGTAGCCCCGCGCCATGAAGCAGCGGTCGCACAGCGTCGCCCACGGCGCCGTCCGCGAGCCGCACGCGCGGCAGCGTCCGATCGTCGGATCGTCGATCTCCGCGCGGAGCTGGAGCACGACCCGCGCCGCGGCCGCCTCCTCGAGCGCCGCCGCCTTCTCGATCGTGACACCCGCGACGCCTGGGTACTGGAGCGCGAACCAGCGGAGGATCGATGCCTCGCGCGCTGCCTGCTCCGCCTCCCCCAGCTTCGCCGTCGCGAGCCGGTGCGGGTCGAGCAGCCAGCCGAGCACCGTCCGCTGCGGCTGGTCGCCGGCGAGCGCGCACGCGAGCGTGCCGAGCAGCGGGAGCCCGTCCTCGTCGATCGGCGCCTGCATCAGCTTCCACACGTCCGCGAGCTCAAGCCGCTTGCGGGCATGCCGGAGCGCGTCGCGCACCGCGTCGAGGCGGCCGAGGAGCGGCGCGATCGACTCGACCTCGAGCCAGCCGTCCTCGCTCCAGTACCGGAGGGCCGCGTGGCGCCACGCGTGCAGCGCGGGCTCGATCTCGTCGACGCCGGTGACGTTGAGATCGGAGAGCTGCGGGCGGAGACGACCCGTGTCGACGATGCGGTAGCCGAGATGCCCGCCGGGCAGCTCGACGTGCGGCGTCAGCGCGTCACGGACGAGCTCCGGGTCGGGGTGCGCCCACGGCACGCCGGTCAGCACGCCGACGTGGCCGCGCTCGTGGAAGCCGAAGCGCCCCGCGCGGCCCGCGATCTGCGCGATCTCCCACGGCTCGAGGTCGCGCCGCTCCTTGCCGTCGAACTTCTCCGTCTCGGCGAAGAGCAGCGTCTCGCACGGCAGGTTCACGCCGTGGCCGAGGACGTCGGTCGACGCGCACACCTCTGCGGCGCCGGAAATGAAGCGGTCGATCTCCTCGCGCCGCGACGCGAGCGGCATCGCGCCGTACAGCACAGCGACGCGACCCGGATGGAGCTGGTTGAGCTCGCCCGCGAGGCCGATCACGGCGCGGCGGCTGAAGGCGACGACGACCGTGCCCGGGCTGAGGCCCGCGATCCCGCGCTTCCCGAGCCAGTCGAGCGGGGCCTTGCGCTCGAAGAACCGCACCTCCGCGTCGGGGAACGCGTGCCGGACGAGCGGCAGCGCCTCGACGGCGCCGAGCAGCAGGATGTGCCGGTACTCGCCGCCGAGCATCAGCCGCGTCCAGGCCGAGCCGCGCTCCTCGTCCTCGGCCCACTGCACCTCGTCGAGCACGAGCGTCTCGCCGCGCAGCGGCGCCATCTCCGCGGTGCAGCAGATGATCGGCGCGTCCGGGCTCACCCGCTCCTCGCCCGTCACGAGCCCCACCGCACCCTCTCCGAGCTCCGCGGTGAGCCGCCGGTGCGCCTCCTGGGCGAGCATCCGCAGCGGCGCCGCGTAGACCCCGCGGCCGTTCTCGACGAGGAAGCGCAGCGCGTCGTGCGTCTTGCCGGAGTTCGTCGGCCCGAGGTGCGCGATCACGGTCTCCGGCTCGGTCGTCCGCTGCGGCAGCCGGACGGTCAGCTCGGACGCGGGCCGCCGCACCGGCTGGCGGCGCTGGTGCCGCTCGCTCCTGCTGGGCCGCTTCTGCCGTGGGTTGCGTCCGCGGGCCATGGAGCCACCGTAACGGTGACGCCCGGCTCCCGGGATCGCCTACCTAAATCACACCAAATGCCCATCTCTCGGCCTACCGACGCTGCCGATGCAGCGGTCGATGACGCGCAGGGCACTCCGAATCCTTCTCGCCACGCTCGTGCTCGCCGGGGCCCTCACCGGCTCCGCCCTCGCCCAGCCGAACGGCTCCGTCTCGCAGAGCCCGATCGCGGCCGTCGCGATCGCAGCCTCCGTCGACATCCGCTGCTACTCGGACATGAGCACGTACTTCGGCGACGCCCAGGTCGCGCCCGAGCGGTACTGGCTCGGCATCGCAGGCTTCTGGGGCGTCCCGCAGAGCGCCTGGACGAACGCCGACGCCGCACCGGTCGTCGGGCTCACCGCGAACACCTGCCTCGCCGCCTCGCGCCTGCGCGACGGCGTCACCGTCGCCCGCGCCTATGCGGCGTTCACCGTGGCCCACGAGCTCGCGCACGCGTCCGGGATCCCCGACGAGACCCTCGCCGACTGCCGCGGCGCCGCACTCCTCCCCCAGGTCGCCGTCCAGCTCGGCCTGCACGGCGCAAAGGCGCTCACGCAGCTCGAGCAGGCCGCGCGCCTCAGCTCCGGCTACAACGCGATCCCGGCCTCCTGCTGGGCCGCCGGCTTCAGCTCGTAGGCCGGGCGAGCACGCGCAACGCGACGTCGAGCGCCTCGTCACGCGGCGTCGCCGGATCGTCGACCGCATGGATCTGCGGCACGACGCCGACCCTCGAGATGTCCTGGCCGGACGGCGTGTAGTAGCGCGCGATCGTCAGCTCGAGCGCGGCGCCGTTGTCGAGCGGGTCGACCGACTGCACGAGCGCCTTGCCGAACGTGCGCTCGCCGACGAGCGTCGCGCGCTGGTTGTCCCGCAGCGCGGCCGCGACGATCTCGGCCGAGCTCGCGGTCGCGCGGTCGACGAGGACGACGAGCGGGAGATGCGTGGCCAGCCCCGGGAACGCGCGGTAGACCCGGTGCGGGCTGTGCGCGCCGCTGAGCGAGACGACGACGCCGCGGTCGAGGAAGAGCGACGAGACGGCGACGGCCTGGTCGAAGAGCCCGCCGGGATTCTGGCGCAGGTCGAGAACGAGACCGCTCGCCCCCTCGCGCTGCAGGAGGCGGATCTGGCGGCGGAGGACCACGGCCGACCCGACACGGAACGCGTTCAGGTGGAGCACGCCCCAGCGCGCGCCCGCGAAGGAGAGGAGCCGCGCGTCCACGACCGGCGCGGAGATCATCTCGCGGCGGACGTCGAGGTCGAGATGCCGGCTCCCGCGGAGGAGCTCGAGCCGGACGGTCGTCCCCGGCGGCCCGAGGATCCGCGCGAACGCCGTCGGCATGCCCAGGCGGAGCGTCGGCGTCGCGCCGATGCGGACGATCGTGTCGCCCTCCTCGATGCCTGCGCGCTGGGCCGGCCCCGGCCGCAGCGCGACGACGACGAGGCCGTGCGCGGACGGCAGGACGCTGACGCCGATGCCGGAATAGCGCGACGCCGTCTGCTGGCGCAGGAGCCGGTAGTCGGTCGGCTCGAGGTACGCCGTGTACGGGTCGCCGAGCGCCGAGAGCATCTCCCCGATCGAGTCGAGGTGGAGCACCGAGCTCGAGACCGGGCGGTAATAGCGCTGGGCGAGCGCCTCGCGCACCTCGTCGACGACCCGCGGGGCGCCGGCGGACGAGGCGGCACGGCTCTCCTGGGAGATCCGGTACCCGAGCGCGAACGAGCCGCCGAGCACGAGCCCAAGGGCGATGAGGACGAGGGTGCGCCGCATCGGAACGGCGCGAGCATACGGCCAATCCCGGCCGGGCGCTAGACCTGCAGGAAGCGGCGGAGCGTCAGCCCCGAGCCGGCCGCGCCGAGCAGCAGCCCGGCGCCGATCAGCGCGATCGCGTTGAGCGTGAAAGGCAGCGCGTGGACGTCGGAGCCGCCGCCGATGTGCGGCAGGATCGACGGGAGCGCGACCTCCTTGCCGACGATCAGCAGGATGACCGCGAGGATCGAGCCGCCGAGCCCGCAGATCAGGCCCTCGAGCATGAACGGGCCGCGGATGAACCAGTTCGTCGCGCCCACGAGCTTCATCACCTCGATCTCCCGGCGGCGCGCGAAGATCGACAACCGGATCGTGTTCGCGATCAGCAGGGTCGACGCGGTGACGAGCAGGATCACGGCGATCAGGAAGACGATCCAGATCACCTCCGCGATCGTGAGCACGCGGTGCGCCGTCTTGCTGCCCCAGTGCACGTCGTCGACGCCCTGGTAGTGCGCGGCGAGGATGTCCTTGCCGAGCTGCGGCGTGAATTCCGCCTTCTTCGGCGTGACGACCCACGAGTCCGGCAGCGGGTTCGACGGCAGCGGCGTCGCATACAGCGCCGGGAACTTCTTCGCCATGATCCGCTGCGCCTGCGCCTTGGAGACGAAGACGACGGTCTTCACGCGCGGGTCGCCGACGAGCTTCTGGCGCACCGCCCACTCCTGCGACTGCGTCGTGCCGTCCGCGAAGTAGACCTGCACCTGCAGCTCGTTCTTCACGTGGTTGCTCCACGAGAGCACCCACGTACCGAGCGCGATGAAGAGGCCGAGCAGGAACATGCCGATCAGCACCGTCATCGTCGCCGCGAACGTCGTCGAGATGTTCTGGCTGATCGAGGACCACGCCTCGGAGAAGAGCAGGCGGATGCGGCTCATTCGGATGCGTACCCGCCGCGCCGCTCGTCGCGTGCGAGCCGGCCTTCCTCGAGCGCGATCACGCGCTTGCGCATCTTGTCGACCATCTCGCGATCGTGGGTCACCATCAGGATCGTCGTGCCGGCGCGGTTGATGCGGTACAGCAGCTGCATGATGCCGACCGACGTGTCGGGGTCGAGGTTCCCGGTCGGCTCGTCGCAGACGAGGAGCGGCGGGTGGTTGACGACGGCGCGGGCGATCGACACGCGCTGCTGCTCGCCACCGGAGAGCTCGTCGGGCATCGAGCTCATCTTGTGCGCGAGGCCGACCATGTTCAGCACCTCGGGAACCTTGCGGCGGATCGACGCGCGGCTCTCGCCCTGCACCTTGAGTGCGTACGCGACGTTGTCCGCGGCCGTGCGGCTCGGAAGCAGCTTGAAGTCCTGGAACACGCAGCCGACGTTGCGGCGCAGCAGCGGCACCTTGCCGCGCGTGAGCCGCGTGAGATCGCGGCCACCGACGATGATGCGGCCCGTCGTCGGGTCGATCTCCTTCAGCAGCAGCTTGATCAGCGTCGACTTGCCCGAGCCGGAGGCGCCGACGATGAAGACGAACTCGCCCTTCTCGATCACGAACGAGACGTCCTTGAGCGCTGCGACGTCGGGCTCGTAGACCTTCGTGACGCCCTCGAACACGATCATCGCGCCGGCGCCCGGCGCCTGCGGCGCGGGCTGCACCGGGCGGTCGTCGACCGCTGGCTGAGGCTCTGTCTGGAGGTCTGTCACAATCCGGTCCGGTGGCCGAGCTCGACGGGCCCCACGCCCGCGCCGGTCAGAATGGTCGAGGGGCCAGTCTAGCTGACCCTTCGGCGCGCTAGCCGCCGTTTCCTGCCGCGTGCAGGAGATATGCGCGGATGAATTCGTCGAGGTTCCCGTCGAGGACGCCCTGCGCGTTCCCCATCTCGAAGTCCGTCCGGTGATCCTTCACGAGCTGGTAGGGATGGAGGACGTAGCTCCGCACCGCGTTGCCGCCGAAGCCCATGCTGACGCCGCCGCGCTCCTTCGCGAGCTCCGCCTCGCGCTCCTCCTCCGCCTTCTCCGCGAGGCGCGAGCGGAGGATCTTCAGCGCCGTCTCCTTGTTCGCGGTCTGGCTGCGCTCGTTCTGCACCGACACGACGATGTTCGACGGGATGTGCGTGATGCGCACGGCGGAGTCGGTCTTGTTCACGTGCTGTCCGCCCGCGCCCGACGAGCGGAACGTGTCGATGCGAATGTCGTCGTCGTCGATCACGATGGCGGCCGTGTCCTGGAGCAGCGGTGCGACGATCACCTGCGCGAAGCTCGTGTGCCTGCGATGCGCGGAGTCGAACGGGCTCTGCCGCACAAGCCGGTGCTTGCCGCGCTCGGCCTTCATGATCCCGTACGCGTTCTCGCCGTTGACCGTGAACGTCGCGGACTTGATGCCGTACTCCTCCCCCGGGCTCGTGTCGAGCATCTCGGTCTTGAAGCCGCGATCCGCCGCCCAGCGCAGGTACATGCGGAGCAGGATCTCCGCCCAGTCCTGCGCGTCGGTGCCGCCCGCGTCGGACTGGATCGTCACCACGGCGTCGCCGCCGTCGTACTCGCCGCCGAAGAGCGCGTCCTCCTGCAGGCGCTCGAGCTCCTTGCGCAGCGGCACGATCGAGCGCGCGACCTCGTCGGCGAGCGACTCGTCCATCTCGAGCAGCTGGCGCGCGTCGTCGTACTCGCGCGTCAGGCGCTCGTAGCGCTCGAGCCGCTTCGCGAGGCGCGCGTGCTCGGAGGAGACCTTCGCAGCGTGTTCCGGCTCGTCCCAGAAACCCGGCTGCCCGAGCTCTTGCTCGAGCTCGGCGATCCGCGTCGTCAGCGAAGCGGGGTCAAAGGTAACCACGGACCCAGTCGAGCTGGGCCCCGATCTCCTTCAGTTGCTCCTCGAGAGGAAGGTCTTGTTCGTCGGCCATCGCTACGCCCCGTGGCACTTCTTGAACTTCTTGCCGCTGCCGCACCAGCACGGGTCGTTGCGGCCGATCTTCTCGGTCGGAGAGGCGACGACGGTCTGGAGGCCCGCCGGCGCGGCCTCGGCGCCTCCGGCCTGCGCGATCGCCTGGGCGCCCGCCGTCGTCTCGTGCTCGTACGAGAGGTTGCCGCCGTTCTGCACCTGCGCCTGCTGCAGCTCGACCGCGTCGGCGGGAGCGAGCTCGGCGTGGAAGAGGTGCAGCACGACCTCGCCGCGGATCGAGCGGCCGAGCATCGTGAACATGCGCTC
>DASYGK010000064.1:0-29363 GCA_035999905.1 Gaiellaceae bacterium
GCGCCGGCGACGAGCCCGGCGAGCGAGAGCGCGCTCGCGATGAGCCCGCGCCGGAACCCGGCCGCCGCCGTGATCCCGATCAGCCCGAGCGCGACCCAGTCGACGACGGTGAGCGACACGTACGCAGTCTCGCAGTACCGCAGGAGCGGCCCGCGGCTACAATGCCGCCGCGCCTGGGGGCGTAGTTCAGCTGGTTAGAACGCCGGCCTGTCACGCCGGAGGTCGCGGGTTCGAGTCCCGTCGCTCCCGCTCTTTACTGCCCGCCCCTGATCTCAGGACGACGAGCTCAGGGGCGGCGTCAACGGCCGCCGTCGTCAAGCTTGTAAACGCGCCACGCCGGTAGTACGCTCGCATCGCCTGCGGCAATCGTCCCGTCCCCCAGATCGAGAGGACTCCACGAATGAGCCGCAGCACGCTCGGCGCCGTCATCGGCGCGTTCATCTTCCTCACCGTCGGCGTTGCGGCCGCCGTGGCAGCACCCGTTCAGCTCGTCCTCCCGCAGTCGGCCGCGTTCGCCGTGCTCGGGCACTCCTGCGGCGGCATCCAGGAGAGCACGTACGCGACCGGGTTCGACCCGGCGAGCGGCTATCCGAGCGGCGTGGTGTACCTCTCGACGCGCTGCGGCGGCAGCGGCCGCGGCGGCGGCTACCACACGACGACGTACACGGCGTGGGCCGCCGTCAGCTGGGACTTCACCGCGACCGTCATCTCGTACGGCGCGACGACCGCTCCGGCCGTCGACCCGACGCTCACCGCCTACGACGCGTCGGGCAACGAGGTCTACGACCAGTCCGGCGGCGCGTACCTGCTGCTCGCCCCCGGCTTCGTGCCCGCACCGCGCGTGACGTCGGTCTCGCCCGCCTCGGGACCCGCATCCGGTGGCACGACGGTGACGATCTCCGGAACCGGCTTCACCGGAGCCACCGGCGTCCGCTTCGGCACGACGCCCGCGCGGAGCTTCACCGTCGCCGGCTCGACGTCGATCACCGCCGTCTCGCCGGCGGCGGGCGGCGGGACCGTCGACGTGACCGTCGCGAACGCAGGCGGTGCGAGCACCACAGGGACGAATGACCGGTTCACGTTCGTCGCTGCGCCGGTCGTCTCGAGCCTCAGCCCGTCGAGCGGCTCGGTCGGCGGCGGGACGACCGTGACGATCACCGGCGCGAACCTCGCCGCCGCGACGCAGGTCACCTTCGGCGGGACGCCCACCGGCTTCTGGGTGACGAGCGACACGTCGCTGACGGCGATCTCCCCGGCCGGCGAGGCGGCCGAGACGGTATCCGTGCGCGTGCGGTCGATCGGCGGCACGAGCGCGACCGGGGCCGGGAGCCGCTTCACCTACGCCGTCACGACGCCGGTCGTGAGCGGGGTCGGCCCGAGCTCCGGACCGGCGGACGGCGGGACGTGGGTGACGATCACCGGCACGAACCTCAGCGCCGCAAGCGAGGTCGACTTCGGCGGCGTGCCCGCCTACTTCAGCGTCAACGACGACACGTCGCTCTTCGCACTCTCGCCGGGTGGGGCCGCCGGCACCGTCGACGTGACCGTGTCGAGCTTCGGCAGCACGAGCGCCGTGAGCCCGGCCGACGAGTTCACGTACCTCGCGGCACCGACCGTGGAAGTGGTCGACCCGCCCAACGGCTCCGTCGACGGCGGGACGACGGTCGCGATCGTCGGCACCGGCTTCACAACCGCGACCGAGGTCGATTTCGGCGGCGTCCCCGCGGCCTTCGTCGTCAACGACGACATGTCGATCACCGCAACCTCGCCGCCGGGTGCGGCAGGGACCGTCGACGTGACGGTGACCTCGGACGGCGGAACGAGCGCCGTCGGTCCCGGCGACGCGTTCACGTACGCCTGAGGACGCTCTCGCTGCGCCACGAGAGGCCGCGCTTGCGGCCTCTCGTGGCGTGTCTTCTCGCTCAGGCCCCGATCGCGGTGGCGATCGCCGCCGCGAGCAGCCGGTGTCCCGCCGCGGACGGGTGGATGTTGCACGTGCCGTTCGGCAGCTTGATGAGCAGCCCGGCCGCGCACGGGTCGCCCCCGAATGCGAGCGACGGCCCCTGGAACGCGGCCAACCCGTCGGCGACGATCCCGCCGGACGCCGTGGCGACGCCCGCGATCACCGAGTTGAGGAACTGGGTTCCCGCCACCGCCGCGGGATCGCTGTAGCTCAAGGAGTAATACGTGAGCGCGACGATCGGCCCGGTGTAGCCGGCGTCGACGCGCAGGACGTGGAAGATCGTCGCAAGGTTGGCGGCGATCTCGTTCGCGACGCCGAACAGCTCGGCGCCCGACGTGCAATGGTCGGCCGTCGTCTCCTGGCAGAGGAACGCATCGTTCGCACCGACGTCGATGGTGACGAGACGGGTGTGCTTGTGCGCTGCGAGATAGTGGAGCGCGTAGTCCATCTGCGTTCCCCGGTACTGAACGTGGAGCGGATAGAGCGTCGAATAGCCGACGGGCGAGCCCAGCGAGTTCTCGCAGCCGTTGCTCTGTGCGCCTGCGACGAGCATGCTCGCCGTCGTCTCACCCGGGCACGAGGCGTTCGAGACGCGCTCGTTCAACTGCTGGGCGAGGTACTCGGGATAGCCGACGAACGAATGCGCGTCGACGTAGTTCGGCGCGGGAACGGCGTTCGGCGGGACGTAGCCGAACGCGACCGAATCGCCGAGCGCGAGGTACGTGCCGTTCGCGTCGGAGCCGTTGACCGGATCGGCCAGCACCGTTCCTGCGCTGATGGCCGCGGCGACGGCGACGACGGTCGCGGCGGCGGCCAGGGCGAGCACTCGCCGACGGACGGTGAGCGTGGCGCGCATTGTCCCTCCCCTTGCTCGTGGTGCGGGATTCGCGAAGCGTGCCTATCCAACACCCCATTGAACGGCCGGTCAACCGCGGCGTGCCCGCTGCCTCCGGCGACGCGAATCCCCCGAATGAGGCTCCTGCATGTTGGATCGTATTACGATCTAAATGGGACACGAGTCCACCCCGCGACTCGCCGTACCGAACCTCGCTGAAGGAGCTTCCGCCCATGTCCTCCGCCACCAAGAACCGCCTCGGCTCCGAGCAGGCCTTCACCCTGATCGAGCTCCTGGTCGTCATCATCATCCTCGGCATCCTGCTCGCGATCGCAGTGCCGTCGTACCTGTCCTTCAAGGATCGCGCGAACAAGTCGGCCGCTGAGGCCAACGTCCGCGCCGTCCTCCCCGACATCGAGTCGTACAACGCCGACAACGTCCCGGGCTCGACCAACGACCCGGACGCAAGCACGACCGACAGCGGCTACACCGGCATGACCGTCACCGAGCTCAAGACGAGCTACGACCAGGCGTTCCCGGCAAGCGTCTGGGTCAACTCCGCCGACAGCGGCTTCCCCGCCGGCGTCACCGCCGTCACGCCGTCCGCGAACAGCTACTGCATCGTCTCGCAGAACGGCAACTGGTACGCCTGGAAGCTCGGCCCTGGCGGAACGATCAAGGTGGACAGCACCGCCGCCAACGTCTGCAAGTAACGGGGCGTCGCCTCGGATGGCAGAACGAGGGGTGCGCAAGCGCCCCTCGTTTCTTTCACGTTCGCGCTAGATGCGCCGGTACCGCGCGTCGCTGACCGAGTACACGCCGAACGCGATCAGCCCGACGGCGACGATTCCGAGTAGGAACGGCCCGTACGACGCGTGCGCGAGCTTCGCGAGCGCACCGTCGAGACCGACCGCCTTGTTCGGGTTGTAGTCGATCGCCGCTCTGATCAGGAAGACGCCGACGAGCGCGGAGATCACCATGCGCGCGAGGTGGCCGAAGCTGCCGATCCACTCGATCCACTTCTTCACCGGCGCGCTCATCTCTTCGGTCTTCGAGTCCTTCAGGAAGTCCTTCGTGACGCCGCGGTAGCCCTGATATGCGCCGACGCCGATCAGCACGACGCCGGCGAGCCCGACGAGCCACGTGCCGGCCGGCCAGCCGAACACGCCCGCCGCGGTCTTGTGCGGGCTGCCCGAGCCGCCCCCGCCCGCACCGAGCAGGATCTCGACGGCGATCGCGCAGAGGACGGCGTAGACGATCCCGCTCGCAAACGCGGCGATGCGGTCGAACGTGCCGTCGGAGTCCTCCGGCCCGTGCCCGAGCAAGGCGCGGATCAGCCGCCACAGCGCGTAGCCCGCGAGCCCGACCGCGACGAGGATCAGCAGCACCTTGCCGAACGGCTGCGCCGCGATCGTCTTCAACGCGCCCTGCTGGCTCGCGTTCCCGCCGCCGCCACCGGCTGCGAGCTTGATCGCGAGGATGCCGATCAGGCCGTAGATCAGGCCGCGCGAGACGAACCCGCCGCGCGCGAGCCATTCGAAGCCGGTGCTGTGCGCGAGCTTCTCTCCTCCCGCGCGGGCTTGATCGGTCGACATCAGGCGTGCTCCTCTCGCTGCATGGGTCGGGACGTCAACGACCGCCGCCGCCGAGCGGATACGCCGTGAGCTACGGCAGCCGGACGCCGACGCGTGCCGGAAGCTCGGCCCGGCCGGCTTCGGTGAGGTGCACGGCACGCGTCGCGCGGTCGTGGCTCAGCCAGCCGAGCTCGACGAAGCGTGAGAGCAGCGCGCGGCCGAGCGGTCCCGCGACGTGGCCGCTCTGCTCCGTCCAGTCGAGGCACGAGCGCGCGACGTCGCCCGAACGCGCGGCGACTCCGAGCTCGGCGAGCGCTGCTGCGCCGCCCGACGTCACGACGAATCCGTCCTCGCCCGGCGACAGCACGTCGTGCTCGCACAACGCATCGGTCACCGCCACACCGAGCCGGCCCGCGAGATGGTCGTAGCAGTGCCGCGCGTACCGCACGGCGTGCGCGCGCGTTCCTTGGCGCAGCGACGTGACCGGCTGCGCAGGCGCGACGCGCGCGACCGCCTCGATCAGCTCGCCGACGCGCGGGCCTGCGAGCGAGAAGTACCGGTGACGGCCGCGCGAGACGGCCGACACGAGACCCGCGTCGACGAGCTTCGCAAGGTGATGGCTGACCGTCGACGGCGCAACGCCCGCCTCCGCTGCGAGCACGCTCGCCGCGAGCGACCGGCCGTCGCCGAGCGCGAGCAGCACCTTCGCGCGCGCCGGCTCGGCGAGCAGCGCGCCCACGGCCGAGAGGTCGGCGTCTCCGATCGCCTCCATGCGCTCGATGGTAGATCCGCGACACTTCGATCCGCGTCGAAGGGTCCCCGTGCAATGGTCGGTCGACCATGATCACGTGCTGCATCCAGTACACACTCGACCCGCGCGAGCTGGCGGCGTTCGAGGAGTACGCCGCTCGCTGGCCGCCGATCATCGAACGCTGCGGCGGTGAGCTCCTCGGCTACTTCCTCCCGAAGGAAGGCGCCAACAACTTTGCGCTCGCGCTGATCGACTTCCCGTCGCTCGCCGGTTACGAGTCGTACCGGCAACGGCTCGCCGCCGATGCCGACGCGCGCGCGAACATCGCCGATGCGACCCGGTCGGGCTGCATCCTCGTCGAGAGCCGCTCGTTCCTCCGGCGCGGGTGAGCTACGAGTCGTCCGGCTCGGCAGCGACGGGCGTCGCGGCGGCCGGCGGCTTGTCGAACGGCTGCAGGATCGACCAGGCAAGGTCGAGCGGGCAGCCGGAGTCGAGGAGCCGTTCGATGTCGTGCACGTCGGCGTCGCTCGCGGCGATCGTGGCCGCGAGCTCTGCGTCGGCCCCGAGGCTCACGAGCCGCTGGATGCGCCAGCTGATCTCCGGGCCGCCGGGCGCGCGGATGATCACGGTCGCCTCGTCGATGCTGCTCGAGAGATCCATCCTCCCACCCTACGTCGCTTCGCCCGCCTCCGGGTAGGCCTGAGCCGGAAGCGAGCCGCGGGCCCGCTGCCTGAGCACCGCAGGGACGAGGCAGACGCAGAGCCCGACCACCAGGACGACGAGCCCGACGGCCTTCACGATCGTCGCGATCAGCGCGGCCTTGTCGAGCGCATAGAACTGCTCGGCCCCGAGCACGTAGGCCCAGTCGTGGATCGACCCCTCCTTCAGCAGGGGCAGCCGCTGGAACGGCGCGTCCGCGATGTAGACCGACGCGTCCTGCAGCGTCGTCCCGCACCAGGCGAGACAGAGCCCGCACGCAGGCCAGTCGCGCCGGAAGGCGCCGAAGCACACCGCGACCGCGAGCGGAAGCAGCGACTGCGTGCCGTTCCCCATCAGCACCATCAGCAGCCGCGGCGCCCAGCTGAAGAGCAGGTGGCCGAACTCGTGCACGCCGAGGTCGACCATGCCGAGGATCGGCACGCGCACCCCCCGGACGAACGCGAACCAGCCGAGCACGAGCGCGAGCGCCGCGGTCGCAAGCGACGCCGACCAGCGGGGATCGGCCGAATCCCGCTTCATGCAGGGTCTTTCGGCACCCGAGACCCTGGAGTTGAGGCCGGCCGGGACGGAGGAGGGTTAGCTTCGCCGCGGGCGGGTAGGACAAATGTCTGGTGCCCGAACGAAGACGGGCGCCTGGGTGACTACCTGTCGGGTCTCGAAGCAGCATCGGCCCGCCGGATTCCCGCCTCCACAGCTCGCCGGTGGTCGGAGCCGCATCTCGACCCCCTCACGGAGGCCACCATGCTCGAGACCCTTCCCGGCTCCAACGTCCCGCCGTTCGCGCGTCCGCGGGCCGGCGCCACCCCCAGCCAGAAGCCTGGGCTCCTCGCGCTCGCCCCGCTCGAGTCGATGAGCGATGCACTGTTCACCTTCGACGACGACTGGACGCTCACGTATCTGAACCCTCAGACCGCGACGGCGCTCGGCGAAGCACCCGAGCGCCTCGTCGGCCTGAACTACTGGGACGTCTTCCCGGCGGCTGCGGGCACGAAGTTCGAGACCGAGTACCGGAGGGCGCTGCGGGACCAGGTGACGGTCGAGTTCGAGGAGTTCTACGGTCCGCTCGAGACGTGGTTCTCGGTCCGCGCCTACCCGATGCCGTCCGGGCTCGCGGTCTATTTCCAGGACATCACGTCCCGCGTCATGCTCGAGGCGCAGCTTCGGCAGGCGCAGAAGCTCGAAGCGGTCGGCCGGCTCGCCGGTGGGATCGCCCACGACTTCAACAACCTCCTGACGGTCATCACCGGGTACACGTCGCTCGCGCTGTCGAACCTCGAGAACGACCCCTCGTTCGTCGCCGACGCGCTGGACGAGATTCAGGCTGCATCGCAGCGCGCCGCAACGCTCACCGCCCAACTGCTCGCCTTCAGCCGCAAGACGCCGCTGCAGTCGTCGGTCGCGGACGCAAACGAGATCGTCGCCACCTCCCTCGATCTCGTCCAGCCGCTGGTCGAAGACCACATCACGATTCATCGCACGCTCGATCCCGCCTGCGGCAACATCCGCGTCGAGGTCTCGCTGATCGAGCAGGTGATCGTCAATCTCGCCACGAATGCAAGAGACGCCGTGCCGGCCGGTGGAAACCTCTTCGTCGTAACCGAGAACGTCGACCTCGACTCGACCTCGGCGACGAAGCTCGCTCCGGGACGCTACGTGCGCATGACCATCGGCGACGACGGCTCCGGCATGGACGAGCGCACGCGCAGTCAGATCTTCGACCCGTTCTTCACGACGAAGCCCGTCGGCTCCGGCACCGGCCTCGGCCTCTCCACTGCCTACGGGACGATCACGCAGGTCGGCGGACACATCGACGTTGCCAGCAAGCTCGGCGCGGGGACGACGTTCACGATCCATCTCCCGTGCACCGACGAGCCGCTCACGGTCCCGCACGAAACCACGCTGCCTGCAGACGATCGCGGCGGCGGCGAGCGCGTTCTCCTCGTCGAGGACGACGACGCCGTGCGCCATCTCCTCGTCGACGTCCTGGAGTCACTCGGCTACGACACCGTCTCGGCCGTGAGTCCGGACGACGCCCTCGCACTTTGCGACGGCGCGCGCTTCGACCTCATGGTCACCGATCTCGTGATGCCGGGCGGTTACGGCACGACCCTCGCCGAGCAGGTGGCCGTCTACCAGCCCAACATTCGCGTCCTCTTCATCTCCGGCTACGCGCCGGAGTCGATCGTCGACCTGGACGTCGACGGAAGCGCAACCGCATTTCTCGCCAAGCCGTTCAGCACCGCGAGCCTCGGCCGGCACATGCGGGAGCTGCTCGCGCGCGACTGCGACGGGACCTAGCGCCGGCGCAGCCAGGCGGCAAGGTCGGCGAAGACGCCCGGAACGAAGCCGGGCGACGTTCGCTCCTCCGCAATCGTCCCGTGCGCGGTGAGCCGCAGCGAGTGCGCCCCACCGGCGTACACGTGGATCGTGAAGTCGTGGGTGCCGGCCGCCTGGATCGCGGCGAGGTTCGCAAGCGTCTCCGGTGTGTACATGCGCTTGTCGACGGAACCGAGCTGCCAGAGCAGCGGGATCTTCAGTGCGGCGAGCACGGGCCGCGGGTCGAAGCCGCTGTCCGGAGCATTGTCGAGTGCGGCGTGGATCTGCGCATCCGTCGGGTCGACGGCGCCCTCGTGCGTGACGCCGCTGTAGGCGAGCTGGCGCCCGACCGACATCGCGGGACCGGACTGGAACGCGGCCCAGCGCACGTCGCGCGACCGTGATGCGGCAAGCTCCATCACCCAGCCCGCCTGGCTGCCGCCGGAAAGGCCGATGCGCCTCGCGTCGACGTCGTGCCTGTGCTTGAGCCACTCCACGCCGGCCACGACGTCCGCGGCGAGATCCCGGAGATTCTGGTCGGTCGCAGCACGCACGTACGTCCCCGTCGACGCGCCGACGCCGCGCTTGTCGTACGAGAGCACGGCGAAGCCGCGCGAGACGAAGAACATCGCCCAGAGGTCGTACGTGTCGCGCGTGGCGGGAACCGAGCCGGGAACGAGCACGACGGCCGGAAACGGCCCCTTCCCCGGCGGCTCGAGCAGCCGGCCCGCGATCCGCACGCCGCCGTCGCCGAAGCTCGCCGGCGTGGAGGTGACTGCGATCCGCTTCGCGAGCGCGCCGTCGAGGCGAACCGCGGCGACCGTTCCGCCGGGACCACCGACGAGCGCGACGCGGACGGCGACCGGCGACGGCACCGACACGCCGGGACCGCCGACGAAGAGCGTGCGCGAGCGCTGCGCGAGCTGGCGCAGCGCGCCGGTGCGGTAGTCGACGAGCCGGAGCGCGCCGTCCTGCTCGACGAGCGCGGCGGCCGACCCGTCGGCGAAGCGGTACACGCCGACGGCGCCCTGCAGCGACGCCGCGGCCGCGGAGGCCGCGGCACAGACACCGGCCGCCGTCGCGACGGCGGCGAGAACGGAGACCCGCTTCACGCCGGACGAGGCGAAGCTCAGAACCCGCTGCTGGAGCGCTTGTCCTTCGCGGCGGCCTGCTTCGCCGCGCGGCGCTCCTTCAACGTCTTCTCCGGTGCCTTCTTGGCGAGCTTCTTCGGCTTCTGCTGACCCTTCATGCCGCGCAGCATATCTTCGCGGGCGGCCGACGACGGGGTCAGGATCGCGCGGCGAACATCCAGCGGTGACCCTCGACGTCCTCGACGCGGTACTGCATTCCCGCGCCTCCCTCCTCCGGCTCGCTGAGGATCGTCGCGCCCGCCGCGCGCGCCCGCGCGAAGTGCGCGTCGAGATCGTCGACGTACGCCAGCACGCCGTCGACGACGAACGGCGTCTCGCGCCAGCGGCGGGCCCGTTCGCACGACTCGGCATGTCGCCGCGGCCCGACGTACTCGGGGCCGGGATTGCCGAGATGGAAGATGCCCTCGTCGAGCGACATCACGCAGTGCGTCACGACACCGCCGTCCTCGAAGCGACGCACTTCGGCGAAGCCGAACGCCTGCGCGAGCCAGTCCGCGGCGGCGCCGACATCCTCGTAGGAGAGCATCGGCTGCAGCGTCGGCCCCTGCACGGAAGTAGATGATGCACGGCATGATCCTCGCTGTCGACCAGGGGACGACCGGCACGACGTGCCTCGTCGTCGACGACACGCTCACGGTGGCCGGCCGTGGCTACGTGCCGGTCTCGCTCTCGACGCCTCGCCCCGGCTGGGTCGAGCAGGATCCGGCGGAGTTGTGGGCGAGCGTCGAGCAGGCGGCAGACCTCGCACTCCGTGACGCAGGCGCGTCCGTCCGCGACCTCGACGCGCTCGGGATCGCGAACCAGCGCGAGACGACCGTCGTGTGGGAACGCTCGAGCGGCCTGCCGGTGCATCCGGCGATCGTCTGGCAGGACCGGCGCACCGCAGAGCGCTGCCGCGGGCTGCCGGAGGAGACGATCCGCGCGCGCACCGGGCTGACGGCCGACCCGTACTTCTCGGCGACGAAGCTCGAATGGATCCTCCGCGAGACGGGACGATCGGAAGGGCTCGCCTTCGGCACGGTGGACACGTGGCTCGTGTGGCAGCTGACGCGCGGCGCGGTGCACGCCACCGACGTGTCGAACGCGTCGCGCACGCTGCTCCTCGATCTCGCGGCGCTCGACTGGAGCGACGAGCTGCTCGAGCTCTTCGGCGTGCCGCGGGAGCTGCTCCCCGTCGTGCATCCCTCCGCAGCGCTCGTCGGCGAGGGCGCGCTCCTCGGCTCGACGCTGCCGATCGCCGCGCTCGCAGGCGACCAGCAGGCATCGCTCTACGCGCACGGCGATGCAAAGGCGACGTTCGGCACCGGTGCGTTCGTCCTCGTCGGGACGGGCGGCGATCACTCGCCGCCGCCACGCGGCCTCGTGCGCACGGCCGCGGCAGGACCAGATGCGTCGTACGCGCTCGAGGGCTCGATCTTCGTCGCAGGCGCTGCGGTGCAGTGGCTCCGCGACGGTCTCGGCCTGCTCGCCGACGCGGCGGAGAGCGAGGCGCTCGCCCGCTCGGTGGACTCGACCGAGGGCGTCTACTTCGTCCCCGCGCTCACGGGGCTCGGCTCGCCGCACTGGGCACCCGACGCGCGCGGGCTGATCGCGGGGATCACGCGCGGAACGCGGCGCGAGCATCTCGTGCGTGCGGCGCTCGAGTCGATGGCGTACCAGGTACTCGACGTCGTCGACGCGATGCCGTCGCGCCCGGCGGTGCTGCGCATCGACGGCGGTGCTTCCGCGAACGGATTCCTCGTGCAGTTCCTCGCCGACGTGCTGCAGCTTCCGGTCGAGGTCGCGGCGGAGCACGAGACGACGGCGCTCGGTGCGGCCGCGCTCGCCGGTGTCGCGATCGGCCGCTGGCGCGAGGATGAGCTCGGCGCGCTCCGGCGTGTCGCGCTGCGCTGCGAGCCCGACTCGGACGTGAGCGAGCTCGTCGCCGGCTGGCGCGTCGCCGTCGCCCGCGCGCTCTAGGCCTCGGCGTCGCGCAGCCGCGGCTCGACGGCTTCCTCGCCGTCGCGGTTGCGCAGGATGACCCCGCCGACGACGAGGAGCAGCACCTCGACGAGCGTGATCGCGACGCGGTTCAACACGGTCGCGCCGAGCGCGGCGCCCTCGCCGGCGACGGCGAGCATCAGCCCGTACATCGACGCCTCGCGCGGGCCGAGGCCGGACGGCGCGAACACCGACAGCACGGCGACGATCGCGCCGACCGCGCTGACGCCGCCGAGGAAGACGATCGCCGACACCGGCGGATGCGCCCCGACCGAGCGCAGCAGCAGCCAGAGCCCGAAGCCGCCGACGATCCACGTGCCGGAGTAGAAGACGAGCAGCACCGCCATCGTCGAGCCGCGCAGCGGCGGCAGCTCGTCGTAGCCGAGCCGGCGCAGCACCTTCGACGCGAGCGGCCGGAACACGCGCGGGTGCAGCAGCACCGCGACGACGACGCCGAACGCGACGAGCGGCGCGATCGGCGCGTTGACGCCGCGCACCCACGCGAGCGACACGACGAACACGATCACGCCCGCCACGGCGGAGATCCCGGCCTCGAGCAACATCGAAGCGGTGACGAGCGCGCCGTCGGTCACGCCTGCGCGGCGCGCCGCGACGACGCGCGCGGCGGGCGTCCACACACCGCCCGGCACGTACTTCGCGAGCATCGAGACCATCTCGGCGCGCAGCGCGGCCGCGTACGAGAGCTCGATGCCCCAGTCGGCGAGGATCCGCATCCAGCCGAGCACGAAGAGCAGGTAGTACGCAGCGACCGCGAGGCACGCGAGCACGAAGTAGACGGGATCGGCGTTCCGGAGATCGTGACCAGCAGAGCTGAGCGAACCGCGTACCGCCCACGCGACGAAGCCGAAGAAGACGCAGAACGCGACCAGCTGCACGCCGACGAGCACGTGCGGATGCTCGGACGCGAAGCGGCGGGCTGAGCTCAGACGCGAGGCCACGCTCCCATCGTCGCTGCACCGTCAAGCCCTGGTCAAATCACCCCGTGAGGTGCCGCTCGAGCCACTCGCACGTGAGCCGGTACGCCCGAACCTCGTTCGCGTAGCGGGTGTAGCCGTGGCCCTCGTCCTCGAAGACGACGTATTCGACCTCGCGCCCGAGCTCGCGGAGCCGCTCGACCATCTGGTCCGACTCCGCCTGCACGACGCGCGGGTCCTTCGCGCCCTGGAGCACGAGCAGAGCCGCCTGCAGCTGGTCGACGTACGTGATCGGGGAGCGCTCGCGCAGGAAGCCCTCCTCGGTGTCGGGATCGCCGACCCACTCCGCCATGAAGCGCACCCACTGCGGCGGCACTGCGCGCACGAACGTGAGCAGATTCGACGGGCCGACGATGTCGACCGCCGCACGCCAGTACTCGGGAAGCCGCGTTGCGCAGGTGAGCGACGCAAAGCCTCCGTAGGAGCCGCCGTAGACGCCGAGCCGGCCGCCGTCGACGAAATCCTGCGCCCGCAGCCACTCGGCCGCGTGCCGCCAGTCCTCGAGGTCGCCGCCGCCCCAGTCGTGGTGGATGAGCTTCTGGTACGTCTTGCCGTAGCCGGTCGAGCCGCGGATGTTCGTCGCGAGCACGCCGATCCCCCGGCTCAGGAGGTACTGGAACTCCGGCCGGTAGACGGGGCGTTCCTGCGACTCCGGGCCGCCGTGGATCGCGAGCACGAACGGCGACGGGCCGTCTCCCTCGGGACGGTAGAGCCACGCCGGGATCTCGCGCCCGTCGAAGCTCGGATATCCGATCAGCGCCGGCTCGCGGAGCTCGAGTGCCGCGAGCGCGGCGCCGCGGCTCTCGGTGGCCGCGCGCGCCTCCCCCGTCGCCGTGTCGACGACGTAGACGTCGGGCGGCCGGCGCGGCTGGAACCACACGAGCGCGACGCGCGAGCCGTCGGGCGAGAACGAGAGCCCCGAGCCGAGAATCGCGATCGTCCCCTGCGGCAGCTTCGGCTCCGGCAGGTCGCGTCCGGTCTCGAGGTCGCGCAGCCGGAGCCGCGCCCAGCCGCGGTCGTTCTCGAGCCAGGCGAGCACGCGGCCGTCGCGCGACGCGGCGACCTCGTCGATGTCGCAGTCGGGCGCCTCGAACCACTCGCGGGCGCCCGTCTCGATCGACTGGAACGCGAGGCCTTGGAACTCACGGCCCTCGTCGGTGAGCACGTAGAAGCCCGACCCGTCCGCGGCCCACGGCCCCGGGACGAGCTTCGCCGGCTCGTCGTGCGGCGTCAGCTCGGAGGCATCGCCCGACTCGACGTCGAGGAGGTGGATCGAAAAGTCCGTGTTCGAGCGCGCCTCGATCGCCAGCAGCTTCGAGCCGTCGGGCGAGAAGCCCGCGGCGGCCGTGTACATCCCCTCGCCGAAGAGATAGCGCGGCTCCGCTTCGCCGTCGCGCCAGACAAAGACCTCGCCGTCCTCGGGGCGGCGCGAGTTGGCGGAGAACGCGAAGCTGCCGCCGTCCGGCGCCCACGCGTTCGGATAGAGGTCGTGCTGCACCTGGGCGAGATCGGTGAGCTGCTCGGGCCAGCCGCCGCCGGCGGGGATGCGATAGAGCTGATGGAACTCGTCGCCGTCGCGATCGGCCGCGAAGAGGATCGTCCCGTCGGGGCGAACCGCAACCGAGCGCACCGCGTTGTCGGTGAACGTCGTCAACTGCTCGGGCCAGCCGCCGTCGACCGGTACCGACCAGAGGTTGAACTGCCCCGAGATGTTCGAGACGAAGAGGACGCGCTCGCCGTCGGGCGTGAACTGCGCGATCGGGAAGAACCGCCGGTACGCGAAGAACTGCTCGAAGGGCGGGCGGCGGGCCACGCGCGGACACTACAACCTAGACTTGCGCCGATGGAGTCGACGCTTCCGTACAGCTGGTACACGGATCCAGAGATCCTTCGCCGCGAGCAGGAGCGCATCTTCAGTCCCGCCTGGTCGTACGCCGGCCACCTCGGGCAGCTCCCCGAGCTCGGCTCGTTCTTCACGACGCGTGCGGGGAACATGCCGATCGTGGTCACACGCGCGCGCGACGGCGAGCTCCGCGCGTTCCGCAACGTCTGCAGGCACCGCGGCTTCCCGGTCGCGGCGGGAGAGGGCGTGCGCGAGACGCTGCAATGCCCGTACCACGCGTGGACATACGGCCTGGACGGCTCGCTGCGCTCGGCGCCGCGCTCCGACGAGGAGCCGCATTTCCCGAAGGACGAGCTCGGCCTCTGCCGCGCCTCCGTCGGCACATGGGGGCCGTTCGTGTTCGTCAACGCGCACGCCGATCCCGAGCCGCTGTCGGATGCCCTCGGCTCGATGCCGGAGCAGGTCGCCGAGCTCGGGCTCGACGTCGACAACCTGCGCTTCCACACGCGCTGGGAGGCGGAGCTCGAGGCGAACTGGAAGATCGTCTGCGAGAACTTCCTCGAGTGCTACCACTGCCAGGTCGCGCACCCGCAGCTCGCGCAGATGCTCGACGTGTCGGCCGAGTCGTACGCGCTCTCGACCGACGGCCGGCTCTCGAGCCAGCGCGGCCCGACGCGGGACGGCGCGGGCACGCGCATGCATCTCGACGGGGAGCTGCCGCGCAGCCAGTTCCATTTCCTCTGGCCGAACCTCGGCGTCAACATCTTCCCCGGCCGGCCGAACATCTCGATCGGGCCGATGCTGCCGCTCTCGCCCGGCCGCACGTACCGCTTCCTCGACTATTTCTTCGGCGCCGACGTCGACCAGGCCTGGATCGACGAGCTGATGGCGTTCGACGACCAGGTCGGCATCGAGGACCGGGCGCTCGTCGAGGGGGCGCACCGCGGCATCGCCTCCGGTGCGCTCGAGCACGGCGTCCTGATGGGCCACAGCGAGCAGCTGATCGGCCATTTCCAGCAGCTCACCCGGACGGCCCTCGCGGATTAGGCAGCTGGGCCGGACCGCGATAGATTTGCGGTTTCCCCCGGTCCAAACGCATAGGAGGGTTTCTCGTGAAGCGCTTTCTCCCGGTCCTCGCGGTCGCGGCGCTCGTCGCCGTCCCGGCCGCGTCGGCCCGTCCCGCCGCACCGCCGGTGCTCCAGGCGGGCAAGCTGATCGTCGCCTTCGGCGATCCCGCTCCCGGCTTCGCCAGCGGCACCGTCCGCGGCAACACGATCACGAATCCGCGCGGCTACGAGGTCGACCTCGCCGCCGCGATCGCGAAGAAGCTCGGCCTGACGCCCTCGTGGATGTTCTCGCCGTGGAACAGCCTCTTCGCGCCCGGCACGAAGAAGTTCGACATCTCCTTCCAGGAGGCGACGATCACCGCCCAGCGGAAGAAGACCGTCGACTTCACCTCGTCGTATTTGAACGCGAACCAGGGCGTGCTCCTCTCGAAAAAGGCGACCGCGCCCAAGAGCCTCGCCGACCTGAAGAAGCTGCAGACGTGCGCCCAGACGAACACGACGGGCCTCGACTGGATCAAGACGCAGCTGCACCCGGTGAAGGCGCCGCTCGCGTTCCCGACGACGACCGCCGCGTATCAGGCCGTGCAGATCAACAAGTGCGACGCCCTGATCCTCGACGTGCCGCTCGTCAGCCTCGAGAAGAAGCAGAACCCGTCGAAGTTCGGTCCCGTCGCCGGCCAGGTCGCGACGCACGAGCAGTACGGCGCCGTGCTCCAGAAGGGCTCGAAGCTGCTGCCGGTCGTCGACTCGACGCTCGCGACGCTGACGAAGAACGGCACCGTCGGCGCACTGCAGAAGAAGTGGTTCAACCTCGACTTCTCGAAGATCCCGACACTCAAGTAACGCGACGTAATGCACGCGCTGCACCAGGTCCTCCACGCGTTCTTCAATCTGCACAGCTTCACGCTGGCGATGCCGGACGTGTGGGCGGGCTTCCAGGTGAACCTCAAGATGATGGTCATCGCCGAGGTGCTCGTCCTGGTGTTCGCGCTGACGATCGCCGTCGTGCGCGGTCTGCCGGGGCGCGGAGCGAAGCCGCTTCGCGCCCTGGCGATCGCGTACACGGACTTCTTCCGCGGGACCCCGATCATCATCGTGGCGTTCTTCATCGGGTTCGGCCTCCCGGGGCTGCAGATCGGGTTCATCTCGAATCAGTCGTTCACGACGTACGGGATCGTGACGCTGACGCTCGTCTACACCGCGTACGTGACGGAGGTCTACCGAGCAGGTATCGAGTCGGTGCATCCGAGCCAGCGCGCCGCAGCGCGGTCGCTCGGGCTCTCGTACGGGCAGACGATGCGCTACGTCGTCGTCCCGCAGGCGGTACGGCGGGTGATACCGCCGCTCCTGAACGACTTCGTCGGACTGCAGAAGGACACCGCGATCGTCTCCGTGATCGGCGTCGCCGAGGCGGCGTCGCTGTCGCAGCAGTTCTCGACGCAGAACGGCGACTTCCCGTCGTATCTCGTTGCGGCCGTGTTCTTCATCCTGATCACGATCCCGCTCGCGCGGTTCACCGACTACCTCGTCGCACAGCGCGAGGGTCGCGAGCGGGCGCAGGCGTTTTGACCGAGACGAACGGCAGCAGCGCCGGCGAGCCGTTCGTCCTGGTGCGCGGCGTTTCGAAGTGGTTCGGCGCGCTCCAGGTGCTGGACAACATCGACCTCGAGGTACGCGAGCACAACGTCGTCTGCCTGATCGGCGCGTCCGGCTCGGGAAAGTCGACCCTGCTTCGCTGCCTCAACCTGCTCGAGCGGGTCGAAGAGGGAGAGATCCACATCGACGGGCAGCGCGTGACGCACGAGAGCGTCGACGTCAACGAGCTGCGCCGCAAGATCGGCATCGTCTTCCAGGCATACAACCTCTTTCCGCACATGACGGTGCTGCAGAACGTGATGCTCGCGCCGCGGAAGGCTCTGCGCGTGCCGCGCGACGAGGCCGAGTGGCAGGCCCGCTCGCTTCTCTCGCGCATCGGGCTCGAGGACAAGGCCGCCGAGTATCCCGACCGGCTCTCGGGCGGCCAGCAGCAGCGCGTCGCGATCGTGCGCGCCCTCGCGATGCAGCCGAAGCTCATGCTGCTCGACGAGATCACGAGCGCGCTCGACCCTCAGCTCGTCTCCGACGTCCTGAATCTCGTGCGCGAGCTCGCGGACTCCGGCATGACGATGATCCTCGCGACGCACGAGATGGGCTTCGCGCGGGAGGTCGCCGACAAGATCTGCTTCCTCGACGGCGGGTGCATCCTCGAAGAGGGAGACCCCGCGCAGATCTTCACCGAGCCGCGTGAGCCGCGGACCCGCGAGTTCCTCTCGCGCGTGCTTGCCGGCGGGAGGATGGCGTGAAGCTCCCGCGCGTCCTCGGCCGCAGCCGCACCCGCTCGCCGCTCGCAGTCGCGGCCTTCATCGGGATGCCGCTCTTCTTCTCCTCGCTGATGGCGTCGACGCTCGCCCTCGAGAAGCCGCACACGATCCAGTGGCGCGACGGCACCCGCCTGCTGACGACCTGGCACGACCCGACCTCGGGCACCGTCGCGCGGGCGTGGCTCTGGGCGATGGTGCCGCCGCTCGTGCTGCTCCTCGTCGGTGCGATCGCGACGCGCCTGCCGCTCGGCTTCTACGTCCCCTGCCTCGCCTCGGTGCCGATCGCGATGGCCGTCGCCCACAAGACTGCGACGTGGGCGCGCCACCACACGGCGCGCTTCCCGAACGGCGTCGACCTGATCCCGGCCTCGAATCAGGCGTCGAACAAGTACGACCCCGGCCAGTGGGAGGCGATGGCCCGCCAGACGTCTCTCAGCCTGCAGCACTGGACGATCGCGCTCGGGCTCGCGTGCGCCGCCGTGATGGCGCTCCTCTACGTGAGGCGCCGCTTCTTCACCCGTGCCCCGGTGCTCGCACCGCTCAGCGGCGAGGGCATCCACGCGCCGGACGCGACGCCGCCGTTCTTCTAACCCTTTCGAGGGATCTTTCGGCCGCACGGAAACAACGGTGGCCGGTCGCTCGTCTGAGTGAGTGCACGTCCCATCGTCTCGAAGGATTCGGATTGCGGCTCCGAAGCACTGCCACACTGGTCTTCATCATCGCGGTCGTCGCCGTCGTCGGCGCGTGGACCGACCGGACGAAGATCGCGGTCGACACGGGCTCCGGCGCGGTGCCGGCCACGAAGCCGTGGAACACGATCGTCGAGATCTCGCGGCACGGGCGGCGCCTGGACGGCTTCCGGCCGGTGCTGACGATCTCCGGCGACACCAATCCACGGAGCTTCCACGCCGACGAGGTGTCGTCCGGGCGCTACCGCGTCCAGGTCGTCTTCCCGCACCCGGGCTTCTACTCGTACACCGTGAAGGTCGCCGACCAGGTGGCCAAGCGCGGCACGGTCTACGCCATCCCGAGGTGAGCCGCTGCTGCTATCGTTAACCCGGTTAACGATATGCAGAGAGCCCCCGCAGCGGACACGGTCGCAGTCGCAGACGCGCTGCGTCCGGTGCTGCTGCGCGTCGGGCGGGAGCTCCGGCGGGAGGCACGTTCCGAGGGGATCTCGCCCGAGCAGGTCAGCATCCTCGTCGCGATCAAGTACACCCCGGGGATCGGCGCGCGCGAGCTCGCGGCGCGCGAGCGGGTGTCGCCTCCTGCGCTGACGAAGCACGTCGACCGCCTCGAGCGTGACGGGCTCGTCGTGCGCACGCCGAGCCCGGACGACCGGCGACGCGTCGGACTGACGCTCTCCGACGAGGGACGGCGGAAGCTCCGGCGCGTGCGCTCGCGCAGGACCGCATGGCTCGCATCGCGCCTCGCCGGCCTGACCGGCGAGGAGCTCGCGCACGTGGAGGCTGCGATCGAGCCGCTGTCGCGGCTGCTGGCCGAGGAGGAGCGCACGTGACAGCGGCGCTCATGCGACTCAACAAGCGCACGTTCTCGAGCTTCAAGTACCGCAACTACCGGCTCTTCTTCGCGGGCCAGGCGATCTCGCAGACCGGCTCCTGGATGCAGCGGATCGCACTCGGCTGGTTCGTCCTCCAGCTGACGCACTCCGCATTCGCCGTCGGCGTGATGGCGCTCGCGCAGTTCCTGCCGTTCACGCTCTTCGGGCTGTTCGGAGGCGTGCTCGTCGACCGACTCGACGCGCACCGGACGGTGATCGGGACGCAGGTGGCCCAGCTCGCGACGGCGATCGCGCTCGCCGCGATCGTGATCGCCGGGATCGCGCAACCGTGGATGCTCTATCTGATCGCGTTCCTGAACGGCCTTGTGCTCGTGCTCGACGTCCCGTCGCGTCAGCAGCTCACGTACAGGATGGTCGGCCGCGACGAGCTCCCGAACGCGATCGGGCTCAACTCGAGCCTCTTCAACGCGTCGCGCATCTTCGGGCCTGCAACCGCGGGGATGGTCTACGGCTTCGCGGGCGCGGGTGTGTGCTTCCTCGTCAACGCGATCAGCTTCTTCGCGGTGCTCGTCGGCCTCCTCGCGATGCGCACGGGCGACTTCTACCGGCTCGAGGAGTTCGAGCGCCCGACGATCCTGCGCGGCACACGCGAAGGGCTCGCGTACGTGCGCCGCCAGCCGCGGATGATGATCGTGATCATGCTGACGCTGATCGTCAGCACGTTCTCGTTCAACTTCAACGTCACGCTTCCGGTGCTCGCATATTCGACGCTTCACGTCCAGGCGCAGGTGTACGGGATCCTCTCCGCGCTGTTCGGCGCGGGCGCGCTCGTCGGCGCGCTGACGGCGGCCGCACTCGGGCGTGCATCGGCGAAGGTGATGCTCGCAGGCAGTCTCGTCTTCACCGGCGCGGAGCTCGGCCTCGCCCCCGTGCACACGCCGATCCTCGCGGGCGCACTTCTGTTCCTGACCGGTGCGGGCTTCACGGCGTGGTCGGCGAACTCGAACGCGACGATGCAGCTCGCTGCGCCCGACCGACTGCGCGGACGCATCATCGGCATCTACTTCTACGCCTTCAACGGCACCGGTCCCGCTGCCGGGCTGCTCGCCGGCTGGCTCTGCGCGCGAGGCGGCACACAGCTCGCGTTCATCGTCGCCGGCTGCGCCGGGCTCGCGGGCACGGCCGTGGCTGCGGTGCGCATGCAGCGTGCCCGCCGCGTCGGGACGGTCGCGGTCCCGGCCCGCGCGTCCTAGCGCAAGTTTCCCGGCGAGGCGGCGTCTTCATCATCGTGCCGGGCGGTGTGCCGCAGCCCGCCCGGCGCTTTCCCTCGGCGTACGCGCGAGCGGGTGGGATGATGCCGGGATGGACGTCTTCCGCACGCCCGATGCCCGCTTCGGGTCGCTGCCCGACTATCCGTTCGCGCCGCACTGGCTCGACCTCGACGGGCTGCGCCTGCACTACCTCGACGAGGGCGAGGGCGAGCCGATCCTGCTCCTGCACGGCGAGCCCACGTGGTCGTTCCTCTGGCGCAAGGCGATCCCGCCCCTCGCGCGAGGTGCACGCGTCGTCGCACCCGACCTGATCGGCTTCGGGCGCTCGGACAAGCCGACCGACCCGGGCTGGTACACGTATGACGGCCACGTCGCGTCGATCGAGCGGCTCGTCGACCAGCTCGCGCTCGAGCGCATCACGCTCGTCGTGCACGACTGGGGAGGGCCGATCGGCCTGCGCTTCGCGGTGGAGCACCCGGCGCTCGTCGAGCGGCTCGTGATCCTGGACACCGGGATCGGGGGCGGCAAGCCGCCGGGCGAGCTGTGGCTCCGGTTCCGGGAGGTCGTGCGCGAGGTCGGCGGCGCGCTCGACATCGGCCGGCTCGTCGAGGCGGGCACGGCACAGGGCCTCTCCGACGACGTGCGCGCGGGATACGACGCCCCGTTCCCGACGCCGGAGTCGAAAGCCGGCGCACGCGCGTTTCCCGAGCTCGTCCCGACGGAGCCTGACCATCCATGCACGCAGCCGATGAACCGGGTACGCGACGCGCTCGGCAGGTGGCAGAAGCCGGCTCTCGTCGTGTGGGGCGCGCAGGACTCGGTGCTCTCTCCCCGGATCGCGGAGCAGTTCGTGGAGCTGATCCCGGGCGCCGAGGGACCGGTCCTCGTCGACGGCGCGTCGCATTTTCTGCAGGAGGACCGGCCGGCCGAGGTGACGGACGCGATCGCGGGCTTCGCGGCCGGCCACCGACGCTCACCGTAGAGCGCACTACAGTGCCGAAGAGGCCGTGATCGTCTCACGCGAATTCCGAGCCGGAGCCCTGTACCTCGGTGTGGGCATCGCGCTCTCCGCGCTCTACTTCGCCTTCCCAGCCGGAGGGAGCGGACAGTCGACGATCTACGAGCTGCTGGGCGGCACGTCGGTGCTCGCGATCCTCTGGGCGGTACGGGTGCACCGGCCGGCTCACCGCCTGCCGTGGATCCTGCTCGCGCTCGCGAACGCGGCGTTCGTGATCGGCGACGTGATCGGGATCTTCCAGACGAACCCGCCCGTACCCTCGTGGGGCGACGGCTTCTATCTCGCCGGCTATCCCCTGCTCACCGCCGCGCTGCTGCTCCTGATGTTCGCCGCCGGGGGACGCAACCGCCTCGCGGCGCTGACGGACGCCGGCATCGTCACGTTCGCGTTCGCGATGTTCCAGTGGACGTGGGTGATGGGCCCCGCAGTCCAGAGCGGCGGCGGCGACCTCGGCGCGCGCATCGTGTACGGGCTCTATCCGGCGATGGACGTGGTCGTCCTCTCCGGCTTCGTCGGCTTCTTCATCTCCCCGGCGTGGCGGACGCCTTCGTTCCGCCTCCTGCTCGGCGCGGTCGCCGCACTCGTGGTCGGCGACGAGGTCGTCGGCCTCGCAGGCTCGTACTCGCCGGGCGACCTCGTCGACGTCACGTGGATGCTGTCGTACCTGCTCTTCGCGGCAGCCGCGATCCACCCGTCGATGCGGCAGCTGACCGGTGTCCGGCGGATGCCCACGTTGCGCGTCAGCCTCGTGCGGATCGCGCTGCTCGCAAGCGCGCTGCTCGCGGCACCCGCGACGCTGCTCGTGCAGAAGCTTCGCGGGCGCACGCTCGACGCCTACGAGATCGTCGGGCTCGCAGCGGTCGTCGCGATCCTCGTCGTCCTCCGCCTCACCGGGATCCTGCGTGCGCTCGAACGGATCCGGGTGCGCGAGCGGTCGGCGCGCGCCGTCGCCGAAGAGGCGCAGGCACAGCTCGCGCGCCAGAACGACGAGCTGCTCGAGGCCGACCGGCTGAAGGACGAGTTCGTCGCGCTCATCTCGCACGACCTGCGCACACCGCTGACGTCGATCGTCGGCTACGTCGAGCTCGTGCTGGACGAGGCCGTCGAGCCGAAGCTGGACGACGAGCGCCGCACACATCTCGCGATCGTGTCGCGAAGCGCGGAGCGGCTGCTGCGGCTCGTCGACGACCTGCTCTTCGTCGCACGCCTGCAGGCCGGACGGCTCGCGATCGAGGCGCGGGAGATCGACCTCGCGGAGATCGCGGCGAGCGCGGTCGACGCAGCACGGCCGCTCGCCGAGCAGAACGGGCTGACGCTCTCCTACCTCGGCGAGCCGCACGTCCGGATCGAGGGCGACCGCGGCCGGATGTTCCAGCTGCTCGACAACCTCATCTCGAATGCGATCAAGTTCACGCCGGAAGGCGGCCGCGTCGACGTGCACGCGGTCCATGCGGCCGGCGGCGTCGCGCTCGAGGTGTCGGACACGGGGATCGGGCTGGGCCCTGGTGAGCTCGAGCGCGTGTTCGAGCGCTTCTTCCGCTCGGAGCGCGCAACCGACCAGCAGATCCCGGGGACCGGCCTCGGCCTCTTCATCTCGCGGGCGATCGCGCAGGCGCACGGCGGCACGATCACCGCGTCGAGCCGCACCGGCTCGGGCACGACGTTCCGCATCGAGCTGCCGCTGCGCGTCGAGCCCAAGCCCGGCGAGGCCGACGCCGGCGAGAGCGAGCTCGTCGCATGATCTCCGCCCACGCACGACCGGTCACGCACGGGTTCGGCGCCGGCATCGCGTTCCTCGCTTCCGGGGCCGCGCTCACCGGCACCTACTTCCTGCTCGCCAAGGGAGGGACGCCGCAATCGGCGCTGTACGACGTGATCGGCGTCGCGTCGTCGCTGGCGATCGCAGCAGGCGTGCGGCTGCACCGGCCGAGCCGTCCGCTCCCGTGGCTCCTGTTCGCCCTCGGCAATCTCTTCTTCGCCGTCGCCGACATCATCTTCAACTTCGCGTACGGCGGCTCGCCGCCGGTGCCGTCCGTCGCCGACGCGTTCTACCTCGCGGGCTATCCGCTGCTCGTCGCGGGACTCGTACTGCTGCTCCTGCACGCGGGCGGCCGCTACCGCACCGCGGCGCTGGGTGACGCGGCGATCGTGACGGTCGTGTTCGCGCTGCTCCAGTGGACGTTCGAGATGTCGTCGATCGTCTCCGGCTCCGGCTCGGCTTGGGCACGCGCGATCGGAGCCGCGTATCCGGGCATGGACGTGATCCTGCTCGCCGGTCTCGCGGGCTTCTTCGTGACGGCGCTGTGGCGAAGCCCGGCGTTCGTCCTGCTCGTGGCCAGCATCGTCGCGCTTCTCATCGCCGACGAGGTGTACGGGATCGGGCCCTCGTCGTACCGGAGCGGGGACTGGATCGACGGCGGCTGGCTGCTTTCCTATGTGCTCTGGGCGGTGGCCGCGCTGCATCCGTCGATGCGTGAGCTCTCCGAGCAGCAGCCCCGTCGCAGCGCCCGCGTGAGCGGCTGGCGGATCGCGCTCCTGACGGGCGCGCTCGTCGCCGCCCCCGTCCTCCTCTTCGTGCAGTGGCTCCGCGACGCACGTCTCGAGATCCCCGCGGTCGTGATCGCTGCAGTCGCAGTTGCAGTGCTCGTGATGCTGCGGCTGACGGCGATCCTGCGCGTCGCGGAACGCCTGCGCGTGCGCGAGCGGCAGGCGCGCGCCGATGCGATCGCGGCACAGGTGAAGCTCGCCGCGCACAACGAGCAGCTCGTCGAGGCCGACCGCGTGAAGGACGAGTTCGTCGCGCTCATCTCCCATGACCTGCGCACGCCGCTGACGTCGATCATCGGCTACATCGAGCTCGCGCTGGATGAGGAAACGCCGGCGCCGCTCGACGCCGAACGTCAGGGATATCTCGAGGTCGTCGCGCGCAGCTCGCAGCGACTGCTCCGCCTCGTCGACGACCTGCTCTTCGTCGCGCGCCTCCGCACCGGCCGCCTCGAGCTGACGCCGGCGGAGGTCGACCTCTCGGAGATCGCCGCGCAGACCGTCGCCGAGATGCGGCCGCGCGCCGAGCGGCAAGGACTGACGCTCTCGCTCGACGCGCCCGCGCCCGTGCGGCTCGAGGCCGACCGCGGCCGCCTGTTCCAGCTGCTCGACAACGTCGTCTCGAATGCGATCAAGTTCACGCCTGCGGGCGGCAGCATCGAGCTCGCCGTCGGCGAGGCGGCCGGCAGGGTGAGCCTCGAGGTCCGCGACACCGGGATCGGTATCGGCGCAGGCGAGGCGGAGCGCGTCTTCGAGCAGTTCTTCCGTGCCCGCGCGGCGGTGCAGGGGCAGATCCAGGGCACCGGCCTCGGCCTGTTCATCTCCCGGGCGATCGTCGAGGTGCACGGCGGCTCGATCACGGCCGCACCGCGTGACGGAGGCGGTACGGTGTTCCACATCGAGCTTCCCGTCCGCGCAGCTATCCCGACCGCAGAGCTCGTCTCGTGAGCGACGAGCTCGTTCTCGTCGCCGACGACGACGACGACATCCTGCTGCTCGTGACGACGCGCCTGCGCCGCGACGGCTACGACGTCGTGTCCGCGCGCAACGGCGAAGAGGCGCTCGCGCTCGCGAAGGAGAGACATCCTGCGCTTGCCGTGCTCGACATCGGGATGCCGGTGCTCGACGGGCTCGAAGTGCTCGAACGGATCCGCGCTGACGAGAGCCTCGCGTCGACACGCGTGCTGCTGCTGACGGCGAAGGCGCAGGAGTCGGATGTGCGGCGCGGCTACGACGCCGGGGCCGATGCGTACGTGCGGAAGCCGTTCTCGCCCGCCGAGCTCTCGACGCGCGTGCGCGAGCTGCTCGACGAGCCGCGCTAGCCCGGCGGGCTGTAGCGGTAGCCGAAGCCGCGCACGGTCTCGATCGGCGCCTCGGCGTCGCCGGACGGCTCGAGCTTGCGGCGCAGGTACCCGATGTAGAGCTTCACCTGGTCGCCGCCGACGCCGAACGAGTCGCCCCAGACGAGGTCGAGCAGCTGCTCCCGCGAGAGCACGAGGCGCGGGTTGCGCACGAACGTCGAGAGGAGACGAAACTCGAGCGGCGTGAGCTGCACCTCGCGGTCGCCGACGAGCACGCGGCGCTGGCCCCAGTCGATCGAGAGGTAGGCGTCGGCGTACGTCTCCTGCTCCTCCTGCGTCGTCCCCTGCGCCGCGCGACGGAGGAGCGCCTGGACGCGCGCGACGAGCTCCTGCTTGCCGAAGGGCTTGACGACGTAGTCGTCGGCGCCGGCCTGGAGGCCGCGGACGCGCTCGAGCTCGTCGCCGCGGGCGGTGAGCATCATCACCGGCACCTCCGACATGTCGCGGATCCGGTCGAGCACGTTCCAGCCGTCGAGCTCGGGCATGGAGACGTCGAGGACGACGAGGTCCGGCCGCCAGGAGTGGAACTCGCGGAGCCCCTCGCGTCCGTTCGGTGCGTCGTGGACGGTGATTCCCGCCCGCTGGAGGAGCGTGACGACGAGCGTCCGAATGTCGTCGTCGTCGTCGATCACCAGGACACGGGAATCGCTCATACCTCTTTCATACTACGGCCATTCTCGGTTCGCACCCGCCAGGTCGACGATTCATTTCGTGGCGACCATCCTGATCATGGATCCAGATCCGGCTACCCGGTCGCTGCTCGAGGTGCTCGTCCTGCGGCTCGGTCATCGACCGATCGGACAGATGGAGCTGTCCGAGGGCGAAATCCCCGATCTCATGCTGCTCGAGCCGGCGTCCCGCGCGGGCCTGAGGCTTGCCTCGCGCCTGCGCCGCCGGTCCCCGCAGTTGCCGATCCTCTGCGTGAGCATCGAACCGCCGAACTGGGAGACTCGTGAGCTCGGTGTCGCTGGTCACGTGATGAAGCCGTTCCGCCGCATGCAGCTCGAGCGGGCGCTCGACGCTGCTCTCACCCCGGTGGCGGACGGCCTCGAGGCTTCGGCCCTGGGCTGAGCCGGGCGCGGTTCCCCGCCGCGTCCGGCTCGCTCTCTCTGCTTTCGTTTGCGCTCGGCGGCGCGCGGTACGACCGTGCGCGATGACTCAGCGAACGAAAGGAGACGAGCGATGCTCGTCCTGACCGACCAGGCCCGCGAAGTGATCAAGGGAATCGTCGAGGGCGGTGAGGTCGCGCCGGGCGGCGGCCTGCGGATCACCGCCGCAAACGAGTCGAACGGAGACACCGCGCTCGAGTTCGAGCTCGCCGACGCGCCCGCCGAGGGCGACGAGGTCGTCGCCGACGACGGCGCAACGGTCTTCCTCGACGAGGTCGCGGCGAGCGTGCTCGCCGACATGACGCTCGACGTCGAGGCGCACGGCGACCACTTCCACTTCTCGCTCGACGAGCAGGAGGGCTGACGCCCTAGGCGATCGTCCAGGTCTCGCCCGAGTGCAAGAGCTCGGCGAGATCGCCGGCGCCGCGCTTTGCGACGGCGGTGTCCAGCTGCTCGGCCATCAGCTCGTCGTAGACCGGCCGCTGGATGTTGCGGAAGACGCCGACCGGCGTGCCGCCGTGGCTCTCCTGCGTCACGCGGGACAGCGCGAACGCGAGCGCGCCGCTCTCGTGCTCCGGGTCGTGCACGAGAACGTCCGGCGCGTCGGCGGCGCACGTCTCGATCGAGCCGTCGGCGCGCTGGCGCATGCCCTTCTCGAGGCTCGCGCCCCAGCGGATCGGCTCGCCGCTCCGCAGATAGATGCGGTTGACGCCGTCCTTGTCGTCGCGCACGAACTCCCACGCGTCGTCGTTGAAGATCGGGCAGTTCTGGAAGATCTCGACGAACGCCGTGCCCTTGTGCTGCGCCGCGGCGCGCAGGACCTCGGTCATCGCCTTCTTGTCGGTGTCGATCGCGCGCGCGACGAACGTCGCCTCCGCGCCGATCGCGAGCGACAGCGGGTTGAACGGGAAGTCGAGCGAGCCCATGGGCGTCGACTTCGTCACCTTGCCGAGCTCCGACGTCGGCGAGTACTGCCCCTTCGTCAGCCCGTAGATCTTGTTGTTGAAGAGCAGGATCTTCAGGTTGACGTTGCGGCGCAGCGAGTGGATGAGATGGTTGCCGCCGATCGAGAGCGCGTCGCCGTCACCCGTCACGACCCACACGGAGAGGTCGGGCCTCGACGCCGCAAGGCCCGTCGCGATCGCGGGTGCGCGCCCGTGGATCGAATGCATGCCGTACGTGTTCATGTAGTACGGGAAGCGCGCCGCACAGCCGATGCCGCTGACGAACACCGTGCGCTCGCGCTCGATGCCGAGCTCCGGCATGAACGACTGCATCGCCGCGAGGATCGCGTAGTCGCCGCAGCCCGGGCACCAGCGCACCTCCTGGTCGGTGCGGAAGTCCTTCGCGGTCAGCTTCACGCCGCCGTTGCCGTTTCCGTTGCCGTGCTCGTGCTCGCTCACTGGTCGACCAGCGCTCCGATCGCATCGGCGACCTCGCCCGCGCGCAGCGGGAGGCCGCTCACTCTGTTGTAGCCGACGGCGTCGACGAGGAACTCCGCGCGCACGAGCTTCAGCAGCTGGCCGAGGTTCATCTCCGGCACGAGCACCTTCTCGTAGCGGCGCAGCACCTCGCCGGTGTTGCGCGGGAACGGGTTGAGATGCGTGAGCTGCGCGTGCGCGACCTTGCGGCCGTCGCGGCGCACACGCCGGCAGCCGGCGGCGATCGGCCCGAAGGTGCCACCCCACCCGAGGACGAGCACCTTTGCATCGCCGTCCGGGTCGTCGACCTCGAGCTCCGCGATGTCGCTCGCGATGCCGGCGACCTTCTGGGCGCGCAGGCGCGTCATCAGGTCGTGGTTGTCGGGGTCGTACGAGATGTTCCCCGTGCGGTCGGCCTTCTCGAGGCCGCCGACGCGGTGCTCGAGGCCCGGCGTTCCCGGCACGGCCCACGGCCGCGCGAGTGTCTTCTCGTCGCGCAGGTACGGAAGGAAGTCGTCGCCGTCGTTCGGCGCCGTCGCGAACTTCGTCGAGATGTCGGGCAGGTCGTCGACGTCCGGCAGGAGCCACGGCTCGGAGCCGTTCGCGAGGTACGCGTCGGAGAGGAGATACACCGGCGTGCGGTACTTGAGCGCGATGCGCGCCGCCTCGATCGCCGCGTGGAAGCAGTCCGACGGCGAGCGCGCCGCGACGACCGGCACCGGCGACTCGCCGTTGCGCCCGAACAGCACCATCAGCAGGTCGGTCTGCTCCGGCTTCGTCGGCATGCCCGTCGACGGGCCCGCGCGCTGGATGTCGCAGATCACGAGCGGCAGCTCGAGCATGATCGCGAGCCCGATCGTCTCCGCCTTCAAGACGACGCCCGGCCCGGCCGACGTCGTGACGGCGAGCGCGCCGCCGAACGCCGCACCGACCGCAGCGCCCGCGGCGGCGATCTCGTCCTCTGCCTGGAACGTGCGCACGCCGAAGTTCTTGTAGCCGGCGAGCTCCTCGAGGATCGCGCTCGCCGGCGTGATCGGATACGCGCCGAGGAAGAGCGGCAGACCGGAGAGCTTCGACGCCGCAACGAGGCCGTATGAGAGCGCCTGGTTGCCGGTGATGTTGCGATACACGCCCGGCGCCATCACGGCCGGCTTGACCTCGTACGTGACCGCGAACGACTCCGTCGTCTCGCCGAACGCGTAGCCCGCGCGCAGCGCCTTCACGTTCGCCTCCGCGATCTCGGGGCGCTTCGCACCGAACTTCGACTCGAGGAACTCGAGCGTCGGCTCGATCGGGCGTCCGTAGAGCCACGACATCAGCCCGAGCGCGAACATGTTCTTCGAGCGCTCGGCCTCGCGCGGCGTGACGCCTTCGACGTCCTTCAGCGCGCCGACGGTGAGCGTCGTCAGCGGCACCTTGTGCAGCTGGTACTCGTCGAGCGACCCGTCGTCGAGCGGGTTGGCCGCGTAGCCGGCCTTCTGGAGGTTGCGGTCGCTGAACGCGTCCGCGTCGAGGATCAGCGTGCCGCCCTTCGGCAGATCCTTGAGGTTCGTCTTCAGCGC
>DASYGK010000073.1:0-4620 GCA_035999905.1 Gaiellaceae bacterium
GACGTACGGCGCGCCGACGACGGTGTTCCGCTCGTCGACGAACGCGACGATCTCGTCGACCTCGCGCGGCGCGTAGCCGAGCTTCTCGAGGCCGGCCTGCACCGTCTTGTTCACGATCGTGATCTCGCCGCCGCCGACGAGCCGCTTGGACTTCACGAGCGAGAAGTCGGGCTCGACGCCGGTCGTGTCGCAGTCCATCATGAAGCTGATCGTCCCCGTCGGTGCGAGCACGGTCGCCTGCGCGTTGCGGAAGCCGTGCACCTCGCCGAGGTTCAGCGCGTCGTCCCACGCCTTGCGGCACGCCGTGAGCAGGTCGTTCGGGACGACGTCGGAGTTCTCGATGTTGCCGACCGCGGCGCGGTGCTTCGCGATCACGCCGATCATCGGCGCGCGGTTCACCTGGTAGCCCTCGAACGGCCCCATGCGCGACGCGATCTCCGCCGACTTGCGATACGCGCGGCCCGTCATCAGGCCGGTGATCGCGGCCGCATACGCGCGGCCCTCGTCGGAGTCGTACGGCAGGCCGCGCGCCATCAGCAGCGCGCCGAGGTTCGCGTAGCCGAGGCCGAGCTGGCGGAAGCGCTTCGCGTTGCGCTCGATCTCGGGCGTCGGATACGACGAGTAGCCGACGAGGATCTCCTGTGCGAGGAACACGACGTCGCACGCGTGCTCGAACGCCTCGACGTCGAGCTCGCCGTCCTCGCGGCGGAACTTCATCAGGTTGAGCGACGCGAGGTTGCATGCGGAGTCGTCGATCGACATGTACTCCGAGCACGGGTTCGACGCGTTGATGCGGCCCGTGTTCGGCAGCGTGTGCCACGCGTTGATCGTCGTGTCGTACTGCACGCCCGGGTCGGCGCACTCCCACGCGGCCGCGGCGATCTGGCGGAGCAGGTCGCGCGCGTCGACCGTCTCGACGACGGAGCCGTCGGTGCGCGCGGTGAGGTTGAACTCGCGGTTCTCGGCGGCGGCCTCCATGAACGCGTCGGAGACGCGCACCGAGTTGTTCGCGTTCTGATACTGGATCGACGCCCAGTCCGGCGAGTCGAGCGACATGTCGTAGCCGGCCTGCTCGAGGACGCGCGCCTTGCGCTCCTCCTTGGCCTTGCACCAGATGAACTCCTCGACGTCCGGGTGGTCGACGTCGAGCACGACCATCTTCGCGGCGCGCCGCGTCTTGCCGCCCGACTTGATCGTCCCCGCGGACGAGTCGGCGCCGCGCATGAACGAGACGGGGCCGGACGCGTAGCCGCCCTTCGACAGCTGCTCCTTCGAGGAGCGCAGGTCGGAGAGGTTGACGCCCGAGCCCGAGCCGCCGCGGAAGATGACGCCCTCGCGGCGGATCCAGTCGAGGATCGAGTCCATCGTGTCCTCGATCGAGAGGATGAAGCACGCGGAGCACTGCGGGCGCTCCTCGAACCCGACGTTGAACCAGACGGGGCTGTTGAACGACGCGTACTGGTTGACGAGGATCGTCTTGAGCTCGGCCTCGAAGGTGTCGGCCTCCTCCGCGTCGAGGAAGTAGCCGCCCTGCTTGCCCCAGGCGACCGCCGTGTCGACGACGCGGCTCACCATCTGCTTCACGCTCGACTCGCGCTCGGGCGAGGAGAGGCGGCCGCGGAAGTACTTCTGGGCGACGATGTTCGTCGCCGTCTGCGACCAGAACTTCGGGAACTCGACGCCGCGCTGCTCGAACGCGGGGCCGTTCCGGCCCGGGATCAGGGCGTCCCGCAGCTCCCAGTCGATCTCGTCGAACGGGTCTCGGCCGGGAATGGTGAAGAAGCGGCGCACCCCGAGCCGCGCGGCTTCGTCGACGACCGTGTTGACGACCTCGTCGGTCGCCTGATCCGCGCTGCTCATGTGCTCCACACTAGCCATGCCGGCCCCTTCCAGAACGTCGATTTCCCCTTGTTTTCCCCGTCCTGCCGCGTCGAGACCCGGCGACAGGGGGACCGCGCAGAGTAGAAGGGGGGCCGGACGGAACGGGTGCCGCTAGCGGCGCTTCGGCCAGGCAGGCGCCGGGGCCGGCTGCGGGGTCATGCGACGGGTCTGAACGCGGCGGATGAGCCAGGTCGCGGCGCCCGCAATGAGCAGGAGCAGTGCGAGCACACCGAGCACGAGGAGCGGCAGTGGCACCGACTGCGCATTCGAGGGCTCGAAGTTCCCGAGGAAGCCCGTGTGCTTGTTCGTCGACGCCGGTTCGTTCGGCCCGTTGCCGCCGGGGCCTCCGCCGTTCGGGCCAGAGCCTCCGGGGCCCGCACCGGGCCCGTTGCCGCGGTCCTGCCGGATGGCCGCGAGCAGGGCCCGCTGGATGTCATCCGCGGCATTCGAGTACTGCCGCACGTCGGGATAGAGGTTCAGGTGCTGGATCGCCTGCGTGTAGCAGGGAATCGCGTAGGTGCCCTGGATCTTGCCGTTGTGGTTCAGCCAGTCGTTGACCACGTCGAGCCAGCATCCGTTGGTCGGCGCGGCGCTCGCAGCGGGCGCGGCCGCAGCGCCCGGTGCGCCGATCGCGAGCACGGCGGCGGTCGCGGCGAGCGCCACGAGCGTGCTTGCGGTGCGGATGTGTCTCGTGCGAATGGCGTGCCTCATCCCTGCGTCCCGCCGCGGCGTCCGTTGAGCGCCCGCACCGGGGTCGTCGACAGTCTCTCCGACGTGGGTGTTCTCCCGGTTATGCCGATGTAAACCGTTTGTGTGCCGGGACGTGCGACGGATTCGGGAATGCTAGCGTCCTCGCCCGTGCGCCCTGCGGGCCAACGCTTCGCGAGGATCCCGCCCCGGCACGCCGCCCCGGTGGCCGCCGCAGCGGCAGTGTCGTTCTGCGCGATCTTCTTCAGCGGCGGGTTCGCCGTCGCCCCGCTCGTGTGGATCGGCGGCATCGCGCTCCTCGTGGCAGCCCTCGTCTCCGCGGCCGCCCTCCTCGATGTCCTGCCCGCGCCGCGTCTCGACGCGCCGGCCGCCGTGTTCCTCGGCTGCCTGTTCGGCCTCGCGCTCTGGGCGGGGCTCTCCACGACCTGGTCGCTCTCCCCGGACCGGTCGTGGATGTACACGAACCTGACCCTCGTGTTCGCGGGTTTCGCGCTCCTCGGCGCTCTGATCTCGCCGCTCCTCTCGCGGGTCACGCGCCTCGCGGGGGCTGCCGCCGTCCTCCTCGGGCTCGTGATCGCCTGGGCGCTCCTCGCGAAATGCGTGCCGACGCTTTACGCGGACTACGGACGGGTCGCGCGGCTCCGTGCGCCGGTTACCTACTGGAACGAGCTTGCGCTGCTCTGCGATGTCGCCGTACCGCTCGCGCTCTGGCTCGCGGCGTCGCCCGCCCGCCGCCCCGTCGTGCGAGCCACGGGAGTCCTGCTTCTCTGTGGGGCGAGCGTCACGGTGCTCCTGACGTACTCGCGCTTCGGAGTCGTCCTCGCGTGCGCAGCTGCGGCGGCCTGGCTCCTGCTCGATCGCGACCGGGTCGAGAGCCTGACGGCGCTCGCGCTCGGCGCAGGCGGCGGGTCCGCCCTCTTCGGGCTCGCGCTCACGCTGCCGGGGATCACGAAGGACATGCAGCCGCACGCGGTCCGCGTTCGCGACGGGTGGGTATTCGGCGCCGCGCTGCTCGGCACGTTCGCGCTCGTGGCCCTCGTCGCATTCCAGCTCGGGCGGCTTCAGGCGCGTCGGCCGCTCACCGCCCCGCGCCGCGACCGCCTGGAGCGGATCGCGCTCCTCGCCGGCCTCGCGGTCGCCGTCGCCGGGGTCGCCGCGAGCATCGCCTTCGGCGGCCGGCTCTGGCACGAGTTCACGAACCCGGTCTCGAGCCAGATCTCGTCGACGTCCGGGCGCTTCGCGAGTGTGAACTCGAGCAATCGCTGGCGCTGGTGGAACGAGGAGTGGCAGGGTTTCACCGCGCACCCCTTCGGCGGGACCGGCGCGGGCACGTTCGAGCTCACCGACCGCCGCCTGCACCGCAGCCCCCTCGTCACCACCGAGCCGCACAACGTGCCGCTTCAGCTCCTCGGCGAGACCGGGATCGTCGGCTTCCTCCTCTATCTCGGTGGGGCCGCCGCGGCGATCGTCGCAGTCGTCCGGGCGCGACGGCGCGCGACAGGCGGCGAGCGCGCGGGCGTCACCGCCCTGGGCGTCGGACTCGCGGCCTTTCTCGCGCATATGGTCGTCGACGTCGACTGGAACTACGTCGCGACCTGCGGGCCCCTCCTGCTTGCTGCCGGTGCGCTCACGGCGCGGGGCATCACCGTCGAGCCGCGCGCTCGCGTGCGCCGTCCGCTCCTCGCCGCGGCCGCTTTGCTCTTCGCCTGCGGCGGTGTCTACTCGCTCGCTGCGCCGTGGCTTGCGCAGCGCGACCTCGCGTCCCTCAGCGCCGCGAGTGCGAAGCGTGCGCACACGTGGGATCCGCTCTCGACCGACGCGCTGATCGACGCGGCCGCCTTCGAGGCCGATCCGCTACGGGCGGAGCGGCTCTACCGGCAGGCGGTCTCGCTCGAGCCGCAGAGCAGCGAGACGTGGTACGCGCTCGGGCAGTTCTACGCCGACAACAAGGCCTGGAAGCTCGCGTACGACGCGCTCTCGAAGGCGTGGTCGTACGACCGGTTCGGCCCCGCAGGCGTCCCGTGCGGCGCG
>DASYGK010000074.1:0-9610 GCA_035999905.1 Gaiellaceae bacterium
GACGTCGGTCGACGGCGTGTTCGCCGCGGGCGACGCGCGCCGCGGGCAGTCGCTGATCGTGTGGGCGATCGACGAGGGCCGCCGTTGTGCGCGCGCCGTCGACGAGTGGCTCTCCTCCGGCGATGCGCCGGACGCGGTGGCGTCGGTGGGCGCGGCGGGCAGCGCATGAAGCCCGGCCCGCGCGACGGCTTTCGCTGGGACCGCGAGACGATCGTCTACGCGTTCGAGTTGTGGAACCGGCGGCACCTGTGCTCGCCGACGGTCGACGAGTGGCGTCGCGCGGGGCCGGACCATCCGTCGGTCAGCACGGTGCGTCAGGTGTTCGGCTCGTGGAACCGCGGCGTGAAGGCGGCGGGGCTCCGGCCGCGCAAGCCCGGCGAGGCGCGCCGCGGCGACGCGCCCGCGGTGGCGCCGCGGCAGAGCACGCTGGTGCGCTGGTCGCACCACGCAACCCTCGAGGCGATGCGCCACTGGCACGAGGCGCACGGCCATCAGCCGAGCCTCGAGCAGTGGCGCCGTGCGGACCGCTCGCATCCGTCGGCCGCGACGGTGCGCCGGTTGTTCGGCACGTGGAACGAGGCGGTGCGGGAAGCAGGCTTCGAGCCGCGCCGCGCGAGCGGGCCGCTGCGGCCCGCGACCGCCTGACAGGTTACGGCCGGGGGGCCGCGCCGAACTCGTAGGCGCCGATGTCGGGTGACTTGTCGCGTTGGCCGTTATCGATATCAATCGTCGGTGCACCGCCGGCTGTACCCGCATTGATCGCCGGGCTGCCCGCCTGCAGATGCAGGTCTTGCGCGCTCACGAAGAGGGGATCGACACCGATGAGCGATGCGATGACCGTCAGGGAGGTCGGCGAGTAGGCGGGCCCGCCCATGTCGCCGACGCTGTTTCCGTTCATCCAGAAGATCGAATTCTGAACCCTGACGTTCGAGGTCTGATTGTTGGAACCGAGTACCACCGGAAAGACGAGCGCGCCATCATTGAAGGCAAAGGTGTCGTTGACGATCTGTATCCCGTCGATTCGATTGTCATGCGAGTTTCCGCCGGCTCCACCAATGCCGATCGCCCCATGGGGCGCGTTGCGAGCGAACACGTTGTCCGAGACGGTCGTATCGAGCACGGCGTTGCCGCCGGCGTTGCCGTACGTCAGGCTTATGTCGAGCGCCGCGGAGTTTCCGTCGAAGACGTTCTGCGAGATCAGGGTGTTGGAGAGGACGTTGTCGTCGCCTTGAGCGGAGCCGGTGAGAGTCAAACCGGCCCAGTTCCCCGTGAACGTATTTCGCAGAATGCGCGTCCCTGTGATGCTGTTGCGTGAGAAGTTGATGGAGAGCTCGACTGCGGGGTGGCCGGCGGTGCTGTTGTTCGCGAAGGTGTTGTCCTCGATCAGTAGACCTTCGACGCTGCAGTTCGCCCCGCCTGGCCCGGCGTTGAGGCCTGTCCCGGAGAAGTTGCGAATGACATTGTGCGCGATGGTCGCGTCGATGACAGTGCCGTTCTTGACCGCCCCAGGCGGCCCGAACGTTCCAAGCTCGATTCCTGCATGGCCGCCGTTCTCGAGAATGTTGAACTCGATCTGATCGCCCGAGAGTCGATGCTGGCTACGAGGAGTGTCCGCCGCGCTGACCTTGATTTCGGCCGCCCCTCGAACGTCGGTGACGTGGAGATGCGTGATCGACACGTTCGACGCATACACGCTGAAGGGAGCAAACAGTGTCGGCGTCCCAGTACCGGTCGACACCGGCTGATCCGTAAGGCGGGCTCCGTCGATCGTCACCGATGGTTGGCCATCGGTCGTCAGCCCGATAAGAGCCGTGTTGCCGCGAGTGAAGCCCGGGAAGTATGTCTTTGGCGTCAGCGTCTTCCCGGCAAGAGTGCGCGCGAAGTTGATCGTCACGTGTCCGGATGCGCGATTCGACGCCGTGATCGCCTCGCGCAGCGAGATGCCGTCCGGCCCTGGATGCGCGATCAGCGCGGCCGGCGACGATACGTTGCCGTTGACGGCATCCGCAGTCGTCGACACCGTGAGAATCGACGCCGAACGAGAGCCCGTAACCGCAGCAAACGCAAGCGACGCCGTGGCGGCCGCGATCACACACAGAACGACGGCAGCACCGAGAAAGGCGAGCCGCGTCATCTTCGCGCCGCCACGGAGAGAGCGAACCGAGAACCGCATGATCTCCCCTCGCTTCGACAAACGTGGACCGGGTAGTCGCAACGAGGTCGTCCGCACCGCACCGACGACCGTCTCGCAGGGCGGCGGGCTCGAAAACGCCGTCAGCAACGTAACACGATGCGGGGGGTGAGATGGAGCTAGGCGGGCTCGAACCGCCGACCTCCTGATTGCGAACCAGGCGCTCTCCCAACTGAGCTATAGCCCCGCGTACGGCCCCAGTTTAGCCAGAGGTCGGCGCCGTCGCAGCGCCCGCGCGCTCCATCAGGCGGCCCGCGGCGATCGTCGCCGCCATGTCCTTCGACTCCTCGCGGTACCAGGTTCCGTTCTCGAACTCGATCGCGGGATAGAGCCGCTGGCCCGTGTGCTTCTCCATGTCGTCCCGCTTGCCCCGGCGGAGCGGGCCGGGGACGACCTCGTACTCGATGCCGGCCGCCTTCAGCGCCTTCTCGATCTTCCAGCACGGGTGGCCGCCGACCTTGACCCACAGGTTCGGGCAGCGATGGAGCTTGATCGCCATCTGAATCCTCCTTGGGTGACGAACCTACGATACGCCGGTGCGGGCGGTCGTCCTAGACGCGTACGGTCAGCCGCGGCTCGCGGATCTCGCCGCGCCCGAGCCGTCGCTCGAGGTGCTCGCATGCGGGCTTTGCGGCTCCGACGTCGAGAAGATCGGGCACGCACCCGAGGGCACCGTGCTCGGGCACGAGGTCGTCGTGCGTACCGCGGACGGGTCGCGCGCGGCGCTGGTGCACCACCGGCCGTGCGGCGCGTGCGCGCGCTGCCGCGCCGGGCACGAGTCGACGTGCGAGCAGTTCGCGGCGCCGACGATCGTGCCGGGCGGATTCGCGGAGCGCGTCGCTCCGGGTGACGGCGTGGCGCTGCCGGATGCGCTCGACGACGCGCGCGCGACGATGGTCGAACCGCTCGCGTGCGTGCTGCGCGGCGTCGAACGCGTGCCGCGCGGTCGTGTGCTCGTCGTCGGCAACGGGTTCGTCGGGCGGCTCTTCGGTGCGGCGCTCGCGCGGCGCGGCGACGACGTGTTCGCCGTCGATGCCGATCCGCGGCGCGCGGGGCGCGAGCCGGACGGGCCGGTCGACGCGGTCGTCGTCTGCGCGCGCGGCGCCGGCGCGGACGCGCTCACATGCGTCGAGCCGGGCGGCACCGTGCTCGTGTTCGCCGACGCGGGCGAGTTGCCGGCGGAGCTCGTCTACCGGCGCGAGCTGAGCGTCGTCGGCTCGCGCTCGGCGACGCCGGAGTCGATGCGCGCCGCCGCGGCGCTCCTTCCCGAGCTCGACGTGCCGGAGCCCGTCGTCCTCCCACTCGAGCGCTTCGCCGAGGGGCTCGAGCTGTTCACGAGCCGCGAAGCGCTGAAGGTCGTGTTCACGCCGTGAGGGCCGTGCGCTTCCACGGCCCCGGCGACGTGCGCGTCGAGGACGTCCCCGACCCGCGCCCGGGGCCCGGCGACGTGCTCGTGCAGATCGACGTCGCGCTCACCGACGGCACCGACCTCAAGGCGTTCAAGCGCGGCCACCCGCTGCTGATGTCGAAGCTGCCGTCGCCGTTCGGGCACGAGTTCTGCGGCACCGAAGTCGCGACCGGCCGCCGCGTCGTCGCGGCGAACTCCGCGCCGTGCGGCGCGTGTGCGTCGTGCGCGCGCGGCGAGCAGGCGCAGTGCGAGAACCTGCTACCCCTTCTGAACGGCGCGTACGCGGAGCTCCTCGTCGTGCCCGCGCGCATCGCGGGGACGAACCTCCACCCCGTGCCGCGTTCACTCGCGTCGGAGGTGGCGGCGCTCGTCGAGCCGCTCGCGTGCTGCCTGCACGGCGTCGAGCGCGCAGAGGTCCGCGAGGGGCAGACGGTCGCGGTGCTCGGCGCCGGGCCGATCGGGCTGATGCTCTGCGCGTGCATCGCCGATGCGGGCGCGCAGCCGGTGCTCGTCGGCGGACGCGCGCAGAGGCGCGCGCTCGGACCCGACTTCGGCGCCGTCCCGGGCGACGGCGCGGGCGCCGATGTCGCGATCGAGGCAACGGGGACGTCGAAGGGCTGGCGCGACGCGGTCGCGCTCGTGCGCCGCGGCGGCACAGCCGTCGCGTTCAGCGGTCTCCCGTCGCGCACGGAGGTGCCGCTCGACGCGCGGCGCATCCACTACGAGGAGCTGACGCTGCGCGGCGCGTTCCATCACACGCCGCGCACCGTGCGCGCCGCGCTCACGTTCCTCGCGAGCGGCGCGCGGCCGTGGGACAAGCTGCTGACGCACGAGGTGTCGCTCGAGGGGCTGCCGGCGCTCCTCGCCGAGCCGCCCGACGGCTACCTCAAGGCGATCGTCAGGCCGTGAAGAGCGTCAGGTCGGGCTCGCGCTCGCCGCGGAGGAGCGCGAGGTCGACCTCGGCGCAGCGGATCCCGCGCGACTCGGCGAGCGTCACCGCCTGCGGCTTGAACTTCTGCGCCGCGAGGATGCCGCGGCACGCGGCCTTCGCCGGGTCCTCGCGGATGAAGCCGAGGTAGCGCGTCAGCTGCTCGACGGCCTCGATCGTGCCGATCCGCTTGATCTCGACGGCGACCCACGCGCCGTCCTCGTCGCGGCACATCAGGTCGACGGGCCCGACCTCGGTCGCCCACTCGCGGCGCACGAGCGTGAGCTCCTCGCCGAGCGCGGCCGGTGCGGCCGCAAGCTCCTCCTGCAGGTGGCGCTCGACGCCGTCTTTCTGCAGCGCGGCGGACTCGCCCATGTCGTGCACGACGTCGCTCAGCACCTCTGCGAGCCGGATCTCGAGCACGTCCTCCGTCTTCAGCTTGCGCACGACGAGCCGGTCGCCCTCGTCCTCGACGAACGTGGGCGCGGTCATCCAGTTCAGCGGCTTGTATCCGCCGGCGTCGTCGTGGACGAGCACGGAGCCGTCGTCCTTCAGGATCAGGAGCCGCACGGCCTCGGGCAGCACGGCGTTCAGGCGGCCGGTGTAGCGAACCTCACAGCGGGCGACGAGCAGGCGCATCGCGACACCGTACCGTCCCTTTCGGACACGTCCATCGACCTGGTCGGGGGACTAGTCCCGGGCGACGCGGGAGCCGCCGACGATCGCGTCGGTCCCGTCGTCGAAGCGGACCCAGGCCTTGCCCTTGCCGTCGTAGTCGGGCGACCAGACGAGCAGCGTCGCGGGCCGGCCGCCGACCGTCACGGCCTCCGTGCCCTCCGGCTCGGCGCCGCTCCAGACGCGGACGAACGGGTTGTGCCCGCGCTCGCGGCCGATCGTCGTCTCGTCGGTGTGGCCCGGGTAGACGGGCGCCTCGTCCGGCTGCTCGAGCAGCGACATCACCGACGCGCGCACACGCTCGGGATCCCCGCCGCCGACGGCGTCCTTGAAGAGGATGTCGCCGGTGAAGAGCGCCGCGGGCTCGCCCGGCAGCTCGACGACGAACGTCAGGTGGTCGTCCGCATGGCCCGGCGTCGCCTCGTAGCCGATCCGGAGGTCGCCCGCCGAGAGCGGCGCCGCGTTACCGATGTGCACGACCTCGATCCCGTACCGGGCGCAGAGGTCGTCCTCGTGGACGACGTGGTCGTGGTGTGAGTGCGTCCGCAGCAGAGCGACCGGGGTCGCGCCCCAGCGCTCGACGGCGGCCACGAGCGGGCCGACGTCGGCGCCCGAGTCGACGAAGACCGCGGCCCCGCCCTCCCGGTCTGCGACCGCATAGGCGTTCGAGAGCCAGTCGGGATGCATGCTCCGTTCGATCAGCACAGCGGTAGGCTAACCGTGCACCCCACGAGGAGGACGGATGGCCGGTCTGATGTCACGCGCGTCGCTGATCGTGAAGGCGAAGTTCTCGAGGCTGCTCAACCGGGCGGAGAACCCGAACGAGACGCTCGACTACTCCTACGAGCAGATGCAGCAGCAGCTCCAGAACGTCAAGCGCGGCGTCGCCGACGTCGTCACGGCGAAGAAGCGGCTCGAGCTCCAGACGCAGAAGGTGGAGCAGAACGTCGTCAAGCTCGAGACCCAGGCGCGCCAGGCGCTCGCCGCGAACCGCGAGGACCTCGCGCGCGAGGCGCTCGAGCGGAAGGCCGCGGCGCAGCAGCAACTGCAGGGGCTCGACACGCAGGTCAAGCAGCTCCAGGAGCAGCAGGACAAGCTCGTCGCCGGGCAGCAGACGCTCGAGACGCGCATCGAGGGCTTCCGGTCGCAGAAGGAGGTCCTGAAGGCCCAGTACTCGGCCGCCGAGGCGCAGGTGAAGATCGGCGAGGCCGCGACCGGGATCGGCCGCGGGATGGCCGACACCGGCATGGCGATCCAGCGCGCGAAGGAGAAGACCGAGGAGCTGCAGGCGCGCGCGTCCGCGATCGACGAGCTGACGGCGAGCGGCGCGCTCGAGGACTTCACCGCCGGCGACCAGACGCAGCTCGACCGCGACCTCGCGCAGATCTCGACGACGAGCCAGGTCGACCAGGATCTCGCCCGGCTGAAGGCCGAGGTCGGCTCCGGCGACGCGAGCAAGGAGCTCGCGGCGGGTGCGGACGAGGAACCGGCCAAGTCGTGACTTGGGCCTGACCGACATCCTCTTCGGCCGGAAGAAGCTGAAGGAGCCCGCGGGCGACCGCATCTTCGCGCTGACCACCGCCGCGGTGACGCTCGACGTCGACTGCGGGCTCAAGCCGGCCGGCGTCGGCGCGGTGATCTTCAAGCCGCTCTCCGCGGGCGAGTTCACGCAGGCGAGCACCGACATCGACGAGCTGCTCGACTCGGTCGCGAAGGAAGCCGGGTCGACGCTCGAGCGGAGGAAGGACTCGTTCGGCTTCGAGTGGGTCGTCATCCACGACCCCGACCTCGAGGATCAGGTGACGGCGGTGCACGCGGTCGCGAGCGAGCTGCAGGCGCGTGGGTTCGGCGGCCAGCTCCTCGCCGCGGCGTTCCGCTTCGAGAGCGGGGGCAAGCCGGCGTACTGGATCTACGGCTTCAAGACTGGGACGTTCTGGCCGTTCGTCCCATCGGGCGCGAAGGAGCGCGACAACGCGCGCGAGCTCGAGCTGAAGGCGAAGCTGGAGAAGGAGCTGCCGGTCGAGCCCGACCTGTCGAAGTGGCTCGCCCTGTACGACGCGCCGATCTAGGAAACGGGGCGGCCCATCTCGCGGGAGATCGCCGCGAGCGCCGCGAGGCGCTTCTCCATCGGCGGGTGATCCATGAACAGCTCGCCCATCTGCGTGCGCCAGTTCGTCGGCACGATGAAGAACGCGTTCATGCCCGCGACCTCGCGGAGGTCCTGCTGCGGGATCTGCGTGATGCCGCTCGCGATCTTCTGCAGCGCGCTCATGAGGTGCTCGGGCGCGCCGGTGATGAGCGCCGAGCCGCGGTCCGCCGCGTACTCGCGGTAGCGCGAGATCGTGCGGATCAGGATGAAGCTGATCGCGTACGTGATCACCGAGACGGCGAACACGATCAGCCACACCGGCACCTGGTTGTTGCCGTTGTTGTTGCGGTTGCCGCCGCCGAAGCCGCCGCCGCCCCACATGCCGGCGTAGAGGCCGAAGCGCGTCAGCATCGCGGCGAGCATCGCGAAGAAGCTCGCGACGGTCATGATCAGCACGTCGCGGTTCGCGATGTGCGAGAGCTCGTGTGCGAGCACGGCCTCGAGCTCCTGCGGCTCGAGCCGGTGCCAGATGCCGGTCGTGACCGCGACCGCCGCGTGCTTCGGGTTGCGTCCCGTCGCGAACGCGTTCGGCACCGGCGTGTCGACGACGGCGATGCGCGGCTTCGGCAGGTCGGCCATCGCGCACAGCCGCTCGACCATCGCGTGCAGATCGGGCGCTTCCTCGGAGGTGACGATCTTCGCGCCGGACGCGGCGAGCGCGAGCTTGTCGGACGTGTAGTACTGAACCGCGGCGATGCCGATCACGATCACGAGCATCGGGGCGAGGCCGACCTTCAGCACCGAGAACAGCACGACCGCGAAGACGACGTACAGCAGCCCGAGGAGCCCGGTCGTCGCGAGCATCCGGAGCGAGAGGCCGGCATCCCGGCCGTACGACTTCCGCTTCACGCTCCGAATGGTAGCCCTGCAGCCCCACCGCAGGTTGCCGCGTCCCCCGGCGGACCGGTTGAGTAAAGTCTTGCCCCGATGCGTCGTGTCGCCCTGATCTCCGCCGCCTGCCTCGCCGGAGCGGTCGTCCTCGCCGGCTGCGGCGCCGAGGGCGTCGTGAACGCGACGCCGAAGACCGTCGTCGGCTCGCTGCCGACGCCGACGCTCGAGCCCGCCACGCCCGCGTTCAAGCTCAAAGGCGATCCCACCGCCGGCAAGGCGCTCTTCCTGAAGTCCGGCTGCACCGGCTGCCACACCCTCGCCGACGCGAAGGCGACCGGCACCGTCGGGCCGAACCTCGACCAGGCGAAGCCGGACTTCCGCAAGGCGACCGCGCGGGTCACGCTCGGGAAGAACGCGATGCCGTCGTTCAAGGGCCAGCTGACCGACCAGCAGATCGCCGACGTCGCCTCGTACGTGGTGAAGGCGACCGGCGGCACCCCGTAGCGCTGCTCGAGCTCCCGCCGACCTTCCCGCGCCGCGTCGACGCGTTCGCGTGCGACCTCGACCGGACGCTCATCGCAGAGGACGCGCTGCTGCGGCCGCGCACGCTCGCTGCGATCGCGGCGGTGCGCGCCGCCGGCACCCACGTGGTCGTCGTCACCGGCCGGATGGTGCGCGCGACGCTGCCGTATTCGCGCGAGGCCGGGCTCGAGGATCCGCTCGTCTGCTACCAGGGCGCCGTCGTCGCCGATCCCGTGACGGGCGCGTTCCTCCGCCACATCCCGATCCCGCGCGCGGTCGCGCTCGAGGCGATCGACGCCGTCGTCGACGCCGGCTTCCACGTCAACTGCTACGTCGACGACCTGCTCTACGTCGCCGAGATCACGCCGGAGGCGCGCGCGTATGCCGACTTCCAGGGGCTCGAGATCCATCCCGTCGGCGACCTGCACGCCTGGCTCTCCGCCGACCCCACGAAGCTCGTCGCGGTCGGGGACCCCGAGCGGCTCACCGCCCTCGAAGCCGTGCTCAAGCCGCGCTTCGCGGGACGCCTCTTCGTCTCGAAGTCGCTGCCGCACTTCCTCGAGTTCGCGAGCCCCGACGTGAGCAAGGGGGCGGGCCTCGCGTTCGTCGCCGAGCGGCTGGGCTTCACCGCGGCCGGCACGGTCGCCTGCGGCGACGGCGAGAACGATCGCGAGCTGCTCGACTGGGCCGGCTTCGGCGTCGCCGTCGCAAACGCGCACGACGACATCCTCCGGCGCGCCGACCTCGTCGTGCCGCCGGTGCAGGAAGAAGGGGTCGCAATCCTGATGGAGACCTACCTAGACTCCCTGTCGTGATCGACGCGCGCGCAGCACGCAACGACCCGGACGAGTTCCGGCGCCGGCTCGCGCGCAAGGGAGCGGCCGAGCAGTTCGACGCGTGGCTCGC
>DASYGK010000104.1:0-2087 GCA_035999905.1 Gaiellaceae bacterium
CGTCGACGATCTGCTCGTGCTCGAAGAGCGAGCGCCCGCAACGCTCGAAGATGCCGCTGTCCGCGAGCAACTCGAGCCACTTGTGCTCTCTGCGCCCCGGCACGTCTCCGCGCAGCGGATCGACGAGCTTCGAGATCTCGCGCTGCAGCACGTCGCGCTCGTCGCGCGCGTTCCAGATCAGCGCAAGCCCGCCGCCCGGCTTCAGCACGCGGTGGATCTCGGCGAGCGCGCGCTCGGCGTCGAACCAGTGGAACGCGGACGCAACGGTGACGCCGTCCACGTACGCGTCGATCAACGGAATACGTTCCGCGGTACCCGCGAGCGTTGCGACACGCGGCACCCGACGTTCGAGCTCGACGCGCATCTCCGGCAGCGGCTCGACGGCGACGACGTTCGCTCCGCTGGGAACGAGCAGCCGCGTCAGCTTGCCGGTGCCTGCCGCGAGGTCGAGCACCGTCCTCCCCGGGCGCAGGCCGAGCAGCTCGACGATCCGCTGCACCGCCGCCGCGGGATAGCCCGGGCGCCCGCGCTCGTACACGTCGGCGGCCCTGAAGCCGCGCGTCGCCGGGTGCAGCTCAGGCACGGTCGCCCACGACCACGCTCGTGATCAGGCGGAAGTCGACGGCGGCGTCCCCGATGGCCGCGCGCACCTGCTCCGTCACGTCTGCCTGCTCGCCCTGGGACAGCACCGCGACGGCGCTCACGGACGCCACGCGGGCGACGACGGTGTCTGCGTCGAGAAGCTGCGAGTGCACGAACGACCGCTCCTCGAGCGGCCCGAAGAGCGGCGAAGCGGCGAGCTCCTCTCGCTGGGTGGCGAGCCGGTCGTTCATGCCCGGGGGCCGCAGCGACTCGACAAGCCCGTTCAGCGCGTGCAGCAGCGGATCCTCGTCGTCCCATTCGTTCCAGAGGAGCGCGAACCCGCCGCCGGGACGCAGCACCCGGTGCATCTCGGCGAGCGCCTCGCGAGTGCGGAACCAGTGGAACGCCTGCCCCACGGTGATCGCGTCGACGTCCGCGTCGGGGAGCGGGATCTCCTCGGCGCTCCCGGCAAGCGAGCGCACGCCCGGCACGACGCGCTCGAGCACGGCACGCATCGCCTCGCCGGGCTCGACCGCGACGACGTCGGCGCCGCGTGCGGCGAGCTGTCGCGTCAGCTTTCCCGTTCCGGCGGCGAGGTCGAGCACGCGCGCGAACGGCAGCCGGGTCGCGATCCAGTCGACCGCGTCGTCCGCGTACCCGGGGCGCGATCGCTCGTAGACGTCGGCGACGGCGTCGAAGCTCAGGCGAAGCCGATCCTCAGACACGACTCGACGGACAGAGGTCGTTGACGACGCAGTCCTCGCAGCGCGGCTTGCGCGCATCGCACACGCGGCGGCCGTGCCAGATCATCAGATGCGGAAAGCGCGCCCAGTCGTCGCGCGGGACGAGCCGGATCAGGTCGCGTTCGATCTTCACCGGGTCCTCTTGCTTCGTCAGCCCGAGACGCTGCGAGAGCCGGCGCACGTGCGTGTCGACGACGACGCCCTGTGCGTGTCCGAGCTCGGCGGCGACGACGTTCGCCGTCTTGCGTGCAACGCCGGGAAGGCGCGTGAGCTCCGCCAGCGTGCGCGGCACGACTCCGTCGTACTCCTCGATCAGCATCTGCATCGTGCCGCGCAGCGAGCGCGCCTTCTGCCGGTAGAAGCCGGTCGCGAAGATGTCACGTTCGAGCTCTTCCTGCGGCACGGCGAGGTAGTCGGCGGGCTCGTGGTACTTCTGGAACAAGGTCGCGGTCACGCGGTTGACGTTCACGTCGGTCGTCTGCGCCGAGAGCATGACGGACACGAGCAGCTCGAGCTCGCTGCGGAACGTCAGCGCGATCGTCGCGTCCGCATGCTCCACGGCGAGCCTCTCGATGATCGGGCGGATGCGGCCCTTCTTCGGGCCTACCCGCTTGCGGGCCTCGGCGACGAAGCTGCGCGGCACCGCTAGCCCACGGCCGTCAACGGCGCTCCGACGGGCTCGCCTCCGTCCCAGAGCCGCGGCCCCGCGCAGACGAGGTCGAGCGCCGGGCAGCTCGAGCAGGCGAAATCGCTCGGCGTCGG
>DASYGK010000130.1:0-19465 GCA_035999905.1 Gaiellaceae bacterium
CTTCACCGCGTGGCGGCGTGGGCGTCGCGTCCTGAGGGTCACGCGCGTCGAGCTCGCGTCGTGCGCGCTCGTCGGGACGCTCCTCCCGTGCGCGAACGGCCTCCTGTTCATCGCCGAGCGGCACGTGCCGACCGGGCTCGCTTCGCTGATCATCGGTTCGGTGCCGCTCTGGGTCGTCTTCATGCGCACGCTCACGCGCGACCGCCCTCCGGCCGCGTCGCTCGCCGGCGTGCTCGTCGGCTTCGGCGGCCTCGCGCTGCTCGTGCGCCCCGGCGGCGGCGCGCCGCTGTGGTCGCTGCTCCTCGTCGTGCTCTCGGCGGTGATGTGGGCGACCGGGTCGTTCCTGTCGTCGCGCATCCGCCTCCCGCGCGACTCGTTCGCCGCGACGTCGTACGAGATGCTCTTCGGCGGGCTGATCCTGCTGCCGATCGGGCTCGCGACGACGCATCCGCATTTCGCGCACTTCTCCGGCCGGTCCGTGGGCGGCTGGCTCTACCTCGTCAGCTTCGGCTCGATCATCGGCTACACCGCCTACGTGTGGCTGCTCGACAACGCGCCGATCGGAACCGTGTCGACCTACGCATACGTGAACCCGGTCGTCGCGATCGCACTCGGTGCGATCGTGCTGCACGAGTCGATCACGTGGACGATCGCCGCCGGTGCGGCGCTCGTGCTCGCGTGCGTCGCGCTCGTCGTGCGGCGTGAGGCGCTCCCGCCGGAGACGGAGGAGATCGGCGCCGGGGCTTAGGCCGCGGCGGGCGCGCCGCCGAGGTACAGCTCCGCGACGCGCGGGTCGTCGAGGAGCGTCGCGCCGGGCCCGGTCAGCGCGACCTTGCCGCTGTCGAGCACCGCGCCATGGTGCGCGATCGCCAGGCCGGCGCGCGCGTTCTGCTCTACGAGCAGCACCGTGCGACCCTCCGCGTTGAGCTCGCCCACCGTCTCGAACATCAGATGCCGCGCGCGCGGGTCGAGCCCCATCGTCGGCTCGTCCATCAGGATCAGCCGCGGCTCGAGCATCAATGCGCGCGCGATCTCGACGAGCTTCTGCTGCCCGCCCGACAGCTCGCCGGCGCGCTCGTCGCGGCGCTCGCGCACGAGCTCGAAGCGCTCGGCGATCGCGTCGGCACGCGTGCGCACGAGCAGGCGGTCGCGCAGCACGTGGCCGCCCATCAAGAGGTTGTCCCACACGGTCATCAGCGGGAACAGGCTGCGCTCCTGCGCGACGTGCACGATGCCGCGCGCGAGCAGCTCGGCCGGCGAGCGGCGCGAGATCTCCTCGCCGTCGAGCGTGATCGTGCCGGCGCGCGGCCGCAGCAGGCCGCTCAGCGCCTTCAGCACCGTCGACTTGCCGGCGCCGTTCGGGCCGACGAGGCATGTGATCGAGCCCTGCTCGAGCTCGAGGTCGATCCCGCGCAGGATGTCGCCGCGCCCGTAGCCGGCGACGATGCCCTCGATCTTCAGCAGCGCGGTCATCCGCCGAGATACGCGTCCAACACGCGCGGGTCGTTGCGGACGTCGTCGGGCTTGCCTTCGGCGAGCTTCGTGCCGTGGTCGAGCACGACCACGGGATCGCTGAGGCGCATGACGAGGTTCATGTTGTGCTCGACGAGGAGGAACGTCAGCCCGCGCGCGTTCAGCTCGCGGATGCGCTGCTCGATCTGCTCGACGAGCACCGGGTTGACGCCGGCCGTCGGCTCGTCGAGGAGCACGAGGCGCGGGTCGGCCATCAGCACCGCCGCGAACTCGAGCAGCTTCTTCTGGCCGTACGAGAGATTGCCGGCACGCTCGCCTGCGAGCCGTGCGAGCCCGAACTCCTCGAGCAGCTCGAGCGCGCGCGTCCGCTCGTGCCGCCGCACCGCGCGCTGCAGCACCGCGCGCCACGGCTGCTGGAGCGCCGCGACCATGTTCTGGACGAGCGTCAGCTCGGGGAAGATCCGCGCCTGCTGGAACGTGCGCGTGAGCCCGCGGCGCGCGAGCGAGACCGGGTTCGGGCTGCGCACGCTCGCGCCGTCGAAGCGGATCGATCCCGCGTCGGCGCGCATGTAGCCGGTGATGAGATTGAACGCGGTCGTCTTGCCGGAGCCGTTCGGGCCGACGAGCGCCGTGATCGTGCCCTCCGGCACCGAGAACGAGCAGTCCGACACGGCAGTGACGCCCCCGAAGCGCTTCGTCAGGCCCTCGATCTCGAGCAGCGCAGCGCTCACGCGTGCGCCTCCTCGCGCACGCGCGGCTCGCGGTGCGTGCGGCGCCGCTCGCGCTGGGCGTCGATCGCGCTCCGCAGCGACGGCAGGATGCCGCGCGGGAGGAGCAGCAGCACGACCATGAACACCGCCGCGTATCCGACGAGGTAGAGGCGGCTCGCTCCGAGCTTCGTGATCATGTACTGCTGCGCGGGCACGAGCACGAGCGCACCGACCGTCGGGCCCCACAGCGTGCCGCGGCCGCCGAGGAAGGTCATCAGCACGGCGCCGATCATCACGAGCGGATCGACCGACGACTCGGGGTAGATGAACGTGAGGTAGTACGCCCACACGCCGCCGACCATCGCGCTGAGCCACACCATCAGCCACCACGCGATCAGCTTCGCGCCGGTGACGCGGATGCCGAGGCCGCGCGCCTTCTCCTCGTCCTCGCGGATCGCGAGCAGCATCAGCCCGAGCTTGCTCCGGAGGATCAGCCAGCAGAGCGAGAGACCTGCGAGCAGGATCGCGAGCATCGCGAGGTAGAAGGGCGTGTCGTAGCTGTCGATCGCGAAGTGCGGCGTCGGGAGCATCAGCCCCGTCGAGCCCTTCGTGAGCGAGCGCAGGTTGAACGCGAGCTGCTGCACGATGAAGAGCAGCGTCAGCGTCACGATCGCGAACGTCATGTGCCGCGTCCGCAGCGCGATCCAGGCGATCGGGAGCGACGCGATCGCGATTCCGGCGCCGACGAGAGGGAGCGCGTAGAACGGGTTGTAGCCCGAGCCGATCCCGAAGTGCTGGAAGGTGATGCCGAGCGTGTACGCGCCGAGCCCGAAGAACGCCGCCTGCCCGAGCGTGATGTAGCCCGTGTAGCCGGAGAAGAGGTTCCACGCCGTCGCGAGTGCCGCGTACATCAGCGTGAGCACGCCGATGTTCACGATCCATGCCTGGTTGAACACGAACGGGAACGCGATGCCGGCTGCCGCGAACGCGCCGCCGCGCGCGAGGCCGGCCGCGGTGGCGCGGCTCAAAGGACGCGCTCCCGCACGCCGAAGATCCCCTGCGGGCGCACGAGCAGGAACGTGATGAGGACGACGAAGAACGAGAACGACGACCAGACCGGCGAGATCTTCACGGCGACGATCGCCTCGATCACGCCCATCGCGAGCGCCGCGAAGACGGCGCCGCCGAGGCTGCCGAGGCCGCCGAGGACGACGATCGAGAGCAGGCGCGAGATCAGGTCGTAGTGGCTCCCGGGGTTGAACGGATAGATGACCCCGTAGACCGCGCCCGCAGCCGCGGCCATCGAGACGCCGAGGCCGAAGCTGAGCGTCTGCACGCGGTTCGCGTCGACGCCGAGCAGCGTCGCCGCCGTCGGGTTCTGCACCGTCGCCCGGACGGCCCGGCCGAAGCGCGTCCGCGTGAGCAGCAACGAGAGCGCGAGGAGCAGCACGGCCGACGCGACGAACGCGAGCACGCGTACCTCGCTGACCTGGTAGCCGAAGATGCTCCACGAGTTGTCCGCGTACGACGGGCTCGTGACGCGGAAGTTCGTCTTGAAGATCACGCTCAGCACGCCCTCGATGCCGAGCGCGAGCGCCCACGTGACGAGGAGCGAGAGCTCGGACCCGTCAGGCCCACGCAGCGAGCGGACGAACACGAGCTGCACGGCCACGCCGAGCACGAACATCGCCGGCGTGACGATGAGGATGGAGAGGAACGGGTCGATGTGCAGGTGCGAGAAGAGCGCGTAGCTCAGGTACGCCGCGAGGATCACGAGTGCCCCCTGCGCGACGTTGATCACCTTCATGATCCCGAACACGAGCGTGAGCCCGCTCGCCATGAGGGCGTAGATGCCCCCGACGAGGATGCCGAGGATGATCGCCTGAACCAGCTCGTGCACGTCGACCCGTTCTCTCCGTTTCCGTTCCTACTTGCCCCAGCCGGGCTTCGGATAGGTCGGCTTGGACGTCGCGACGCCGGCGGGGAGGACCGGGTTGAGCTTCCCGCCCTGCCACTCCATCAGCAGCTCCTGTCCCTGCGGCTCGCCGATCGCGTTCCAGTGCAGCGTTCCCTCGACCGTCGGCCACGTGCCGGAGTGCAGCGCGGCGATGACCTTCTTGTTGTCGATCGAGTGGATCCGGGCCGCGAGCGCCTCGACCACCTGGCCGACGGCGTACGCCTCGGCCGAGCCCGGGTCGATCGCGGCGGCGGTGCCGCCGTACGCCTTGAGGTACGCCTTCACGAACGCCGGGTTGCCGGGCGTCTTCGCCTGCGGGAACCAGTCGCTTGCGCTGAAGATCCCGTTCACGTTCTTCGCCCCGACCTTGCTCGGGAACTCACCCGGGCTGTTCGGCCCGTTCGAGAGGAAGAGGAACTTCGGGCTGAACTTCGCCTGCACCATCGCCTTCACGATCGAGTAGCCGTCGCCCGCCTGCGTGCCGCCGACGACGAGATCGGGCTTCGCGGCCGCGATCTTCGAGATGATCGGCGTCATGTCGACGGTCTCGGACGCGTAGATCGTCTTGTACACCGTCTTGATGCCGGCCTTCTCGAGCATCCCGCGCATGCGGTCCGCGATCGGCGACGAGAACGGGTCGTCGAGCGCCGGATACGCGGCGGTCTTCGGCCGTACCGACTTCGGCAGCGAGATGATCCACTTCGCGAAGACGTCACCGCTCTCCACGACCGGCGCGGGCTGCGTGAAGAACACGTTGTGCAGCTTCTGGTCGAACACGGCGGGGCCGCCGCCGGCCGGCTCGATGAACGCGTAGCCGTAGCGGTTCGCGACCGCGGCGGACGGTGCCGTGAGCAGCGTCGAGAACGGGCCGAAGACGAGATCGACCTTGTTCTTCGTGATGAAGTTCTGGTAGTTCGTCGCCGCCTGCGTCGGGCTGCTCGCGTCGTCCTGGATGATCAGCTGCACCTTCCGGCCGAGGATGCCGCCCTTCGCGTTGACGGTGTTCGCCCACAGCTTGTAGCCCTGCTGCGCGAACTTCCCGGGGTCGGAGAAGTCCCCCGACAGCGAGAGCGAGATCCCGATCTTGATCGGGCCGGCGGAGCCCTTCGTGGGCGCGGCGCTGCCCGCTGCGGCAACGACCGCCGCCAGGGCGGCGGCGCCCGAGAGGGCCGCCAGACGAGCGAGGGTCTTTCTGGTCACGACCAGCCTCCTTCGCGTACGGAGATGACGAGATGGAAAGGAACTCCGTCGGACGATCAGACAGCGGCGATTGAATCAGTTGGCAGGGCGGAGCGCAATGTCGATCGGCACCGGCCGCCTCGGACCGTTCAGGACAGGGGGATCCGGCCCCGGGCCCTTGCCAAGCGGCCTCGGTTCCGCGTAGAGTGCCCGCGTCTGCTTGTCGGACAAAAACTCCGCTCAAGGGTTCCGAGACGTCAGCGAGCTATCACCCCGTCGCGCGCCGCAAGGTGTACGAGCAGGTCGCCGAGCAGCTGCTCGGCCAGATCGGCGCGCGCCGGCTGAAGCCCGGCGACGTCCTCCCGCCGGAGCGGGAGCTGACCGAGAGCTTCGGCGTCGGCCGCTCGTCGATCCGTGAGGCCCTGCGGATGCTCGAGTCGCAGGGCGTGATCAGCGCCGTGAACGGCGGCTCGTTCGTCGTCGCCGACGCGGCGAACCCGTTGAACAGCTCGCTCCGGCTGATGTTCACGCTCGACGACCGCACCGGCCTGCACCACCTCTTCGAGCTGCGGCGCATCCTCGAGGTCGAGGCTGCCGCGCTCGCCGCGCTGCGCCACGGGCCCGAGCATCTCGCCGAGATGGACGCTGCGGTCGCGGAGATGGAGGAGTCGTTCGCCGACAGCGGCGGCGACCGCTTCATCGACGCCGACCTGCGGTTCCACCTCGCGGTCGCCGAGGCCACGGGCAACCGGCTCATACTCCACAGCATGCAGGCCGTCCGCGACGTCGTGCGCCGCGCGCTGATCACGGTGTACTCGATCCCGTCGAGCCCGGAGAGCGCCGTCGTCGAGCATCGCGCCGTGCGGGAGGCGATCGCGTCCCGCGATGCGGCGCGCGCGCGGCAGGAGATGTCCAACCACCTCGTCCGCGTCGAGTCGGACGTCGAGAAGGGAGTGTCGAATGGCTGACCTGGGCTTCGTCGGCCTCGGGGTGATGGGCACCGCGATCACGCGGCGGCTCCTCGACGCGGGGCACACGGTCACGGTCTGGAACCGGACACGTGAGAAGGCCGAGCCGCTGCTCGCCGCCGGCGCGCAGTGGGCCGACAGCCCGCGCGACGTCACCGAGCGCAGCGAGATCGTCTTCACGATGGTCACGAACACCGCCGCCGTCGTCGCGGTCGTGGAAGGCCCCGACGGCATCCTCGCGGCCCTCGAGCCCGGGAAGATCTACGTCGACATGAGCACGGCGAGCCCCGCGAACACGCGCTCGCTCGCCGGGAAGGTCGCGGCCGCCGGCGCCCAGATGCTGGACGCTCCCGTCTCAGGCACGTCGATCACGATCGAGCAGGGCAAGGCATCCGTGATGGTCGGCGGCGACGAGGACGCCTTCGAGCGCGCGCGGCCGGTGCTCGAGGCGATCGGGCCGAGGGTCTTCCACCTCGGGCCGAACGGCTCTGCGGTGACGCTGAAGATCGCGATCAACCTCTCGCTCGCGGTGCAGATGCTCGCGTTCAGCGAAGGCGTGCTGCTCGCGGAGAAGACCGGGATCCCGCGCGAGCGCATCGTCGAGGTGATGCTCGCGTCCGTGATCGCGTCGCCGATGGTCGTGTACCGCGGGCCGCTCGTGCTCGGGCACCCCGACGAGGTGTGGTTCGACTGCCACATGATGCAGAAGGACCTGAATCTCGCGCTCGAGCTCGGCCAGGAGCTCGAGGTGCCGCTGCCGACCACCGCCGTCACGAACGAGTACCTCACCGCGGCGAACGGCATGGGCATCGGCGGGCGGGACTTCGCGGTGCTCTTCGATGTGCTCGCTGCGATGTCAGGCGTGGAAACGGAGGTTCTTGCATGAGTGCCACCGCATCACCGACGACGATCGGCGCGGAGCTCGCGCTCGAGATGTACCGGCAGATGACGCGCATCCGCCTCTTCGAGGAGCAGGCGAACGAGCTGTACCGCGGCGCGAAGATGCCGGGCCTCACGCACCTCTACATCGGCGAGGAGGCCGTCGCCGTCGGCGTCTGCTCCGCCCTGCGCCGCGACGACTGGATCACCTCGACGCACCGCGGGCACGGGCACTGTCTCGCAAAAGGCGCGGATGTCGACCGCATGTTCGCGGAGCTGCTCGGCAAGGAGGCCGGCTACTGTCGCGGCAAGGGCGGCTCGATGCACATCGCCGACCACGAGAACGGGAACCTCGGCGCGAATGCGATCGTCGGCGGCTCCGCCGGCATCGCGACGGGCGCAGCGTTCTCCGCGAAGCGGCGCGGCACCGACCAGGTAGCGGTCTGCTTCTTCGGCGAAGGCGCCCTCGGCCAGGGCCTCGTCTACGAGGTGATGAACATGGCGTCGCTCTGGACGCTGCCGGTGATCTACGTCTGCGAGAACAACATGTACAACGAGTACACGCACTATCTCGAGGCGACGGCAGGCGACATCCTCGCCCGCCCGCGCGCATTCGGGATCGAGGCCGACGAGGTCGACGGCCAGGACGTGCGCGCCGTGTACGGGCGCATGACCGAGCTCGTCGAGCGTGCTCGCTCCGGGGGCGGCCCCGCGTTCCTGCTTGCGAACACGTACCGCTACCACGGCCACCACGTCGGCGACGTCGACCGTACGTACTACCGCACGAAGGACGAGGAGGCACTCTGGCGGAGCGACGAGCGGGACCCGCTGCGCGTGCTCGGCACGTGGCTGCTGGCGCAGGGCTTCGCCGACGACGATGGGCTGCACTCGATCGAGGACGCCGCACGTGCCGAGGTCGAATCCGGCGTGCAGTTCGCGCTCGACGCCCCGTATCCCGACTCGAGTCAGGTGACCGAAGATGTCTTCGCCTAGCGCAGTGGAAACCGCCGCCGGCACGCGCACGCTCACGTTCGGCCAGGCGATCAACGAGGCGCTCGCCGAGGAGCTGCGCCGCGACGAGACGGTGTTCCTGATCGGCGAGGACGTCGCCGAGGCGGGGCACCCGTTCAAGGTGCTCTCCGGGCTCGTGGAGGAGTTCGGGCCCGAGCGCGTGCTCGACTCGCCGATCTCGGAGCCGGGCATCACGGGGCTCGGCGTCGGCGCTGCGATGACGGGGATGCGCCCCGTGGTCGACATCATGTTCGGCGACTTCCTGACGCTCGTGATGGACCAGCTCGCGAACCAGGCGGCGAAGGCGCACTACATGTCCGGAGGGAAGCTCCGCGTCCCGCTCGTCCTGCGCACGACGCTCGGGGCGACGCGCCGCTCGGCCGCGCAGCACAGCCAGTCGCTGCAGGCGTGGGTCGCGCACGTCCCCGGCCTCAAGGTCGTGCTGCCCTCCACGCCCGCCGACGCGAAGGGCCTGCTGAAGACGGCGATCCGCGACGACAATCCCGTCGTCTTCATCGAGGACAAGATGGACTACGTCGTCAAGGGCGAGGTGCCGGACGGCGAGTACCTGATCCCGTTCGGGCTCGCCGACGTGAAGCGCGTGGGCGAGGACGTGACGATCGTCGCCACGAGCTCGATGGTGCGCGTCGCGCTCGCCGCGGCCGAGCTGCTCGAGCAGAGCGGCATCTCCGCCGAGGTGATCGACCCGCGCACGATCTCGCCGCTCGACGAGGACACGATCGTGCGCTCCGCGGAGAAGACCGGCCGCGCGATCGTCGTCGACGAGGGCCACCAGCGCTACGGCGTGACGGCGGAGATCGCCTCCGTGATCGCCGACCGCGCGTTCTACGCGCTCGACGCACCCGTGAAGCGGATGGGCGCGCTCGACGTGCCGGTCCCGTTCTCGCCGACGCTCGAAGACGTGACGGTGCCGACGCCGGAGACGGTCGCGGAGACCGCACGGCGACTTTGTGGGAAGGACTGACGATGGCGATCCGCACGTACGGAACGATGAGCGTCGACTGGGAGCAGCGCGCGGACATGGACCGCCTGCGCCGCGCACGCCTGACCCGCGCGAAGGCAGGGCTCGAGCACTCGGAGCTCGGTGCGCTCCTCTGCTTCGACATGGCGAACATCCGCTACATCACGTCGACGCACATCGGCACGTGGGCGATGGACAAGCTCAATCGCTTCTGCCTGCTCCCACGCGGGCACGAGCCGATCATGTGGGACTTCGGCTCCGCCGCGCGCCACCACAAGCTCTACAACCCGTGGCTCGGCGAGGAGCGCTCGCGGCCGGGCATCTCGACGCTGCGCGGCTCGGTCAAGGGACGCGCCGAGTCGGTTGCCGCGAAGATCCGGGCCGAGCTCGAGGAGCACGACCTGATGGGTCAGCCGCTCGGCGTCGACATGATCGAGCTGCCGGTGCTGTTCGCGCTGCAGGCGGAGGGGATCGAGGTCGTCGACGGCCAGGCGCTGATGCAGGACGTGCGCAAGATCAAGAGCGAGGACGAGATCACGCTCCTCAACACCGCGTGCGCGATGGTCGACGCCGCGTACGACGAGCTCTACCGCGCGATGAAGCCGGGCTTCAGGGAGAACGAGTGCGTCGCGCTCGTGAACAAGGTGCTGTTCGAGCTCGGCTCGGAGCACGTCGAGGGCGTAAACGCGATCTCCGGCGAGCGCTGCTCGCCGCACCCGCACGTCTTCACCGACCGGATGCTGCGGCCGGGCGACCCCGCGTACTTCGACATCCTCCACGCGTACAACGGCTACCGCACGTGCTACTACCGCACGTTCGCCGTCGGCTCCGCGTCGCCTGCGCTCGTCGACGCGTACGCGCGCTGCCGCGACATCCTCGACCGCGCGATCTCGATGATCCGCCCGGGCGTGACGACGGCCGAGGTCGTCGAGACGTTCCCGCGCGCGGAGGAGTTCGGCTTCCCCGACGAGGAGGCGGCGTTCGCGCTGCAGTACGGGCACGGCGTCGGGCTCTCGATCTGGGAGAAGCCGATCTTCAGCCGGCTCGTCTCGTTCGACTATCCCGAGACGATCGAGCAGGGCATGGTGTTCGCGCTCGAGACGTTCTGGCCGTCCACCGACGGCTGGTCGGCGGCGCGCATCGAGGAGCAGCTCGTCGTCACCGCCGACGGCTGCGAGGTGATCACGCGCTTCCCGGCCGAGGAGCTGCTCGTCACCGCCGGCGGCCAGTACACCGTCTCCGGCACGGTGCCGGGACAGCGCGAGACGACGTCGGAGCTCAACAACCCGCGGCTCGTCGACGCCGTCGTCGGGTCCGCCGCCTACGAGGGCTCCAGTGGCGTCTGACGTGATCATGCCCGCGCTCGGGATGGCGCAGGAGACCGGCAAGGTCGTGCGCTGGCTCAAGCAGGACGGCGACGCGGTCGCGAAGGGCGAGCCGCTGCTCGAGGTCGAGACCGACAAGGTGACGGTGGAGATCGAGTCGCCCGCCGCCGGCACGCTCGCCGCGATCACGGCGCCCGACGGCGCCGAGGTGCCCGTCGGCAGCGTGATCGCGGTCGTGCTCGCCGAGGGCGAGGTCGCCGCGGCGGTCGCCGACCCGGAGCCGAGGCTCGTGCGTGAGGTCGAGGCCGTCGCCGCGTCGCCCGTGCCCGTCGCCGCCGCGCCCTCGCGCGCCCCCCGGCGCCGGCTCGCATCCCCGAAGGCGCGCAGGCTCGCCGAGGCGCGCGGCATCGACCTGGACGCGCTCGCGGGCACGGGCCCGAACGGCGCCGTCACCGCGAAGGACGTCGAGTCGCTCGCACACGCCGCGCCGGCTCACGCGGCGACGAACGGCGATTCGTTCGAGGTCGGCACGGTGTGGCGCGTGATGGCGGACCGCACGACGCGGTCGTGGCAGGAGGTTCCGCACTTCGTCCTCTGGCGCGACGTCGACGCCTCGCGGCTCGACAGCTGGAAGCTCGCCGCCCGGCAGAAGCCCGGCTGCGAGCGCGTCAGCGTCACCGATCTCCTCGTGCGTCTGTGCGCGGAGGCGCTGCGCCGGCACCCGCGCGTCAACGCGTCGTGGCGCGAGGGCGCGATCGTCCCCGGCAGCGGCATCAACGTCGCGGTCGCAGTCGCGACCGATGACGGGCTCGTCGCGCCGGTCGTGCATCGCGCCGACACGCTCGAGCTCGCGGCGATCTCGGGCAGGCGCATCGAGATCGCGGCTGCCGCGCGCGCGGGGAAGCTGCGCGCGGACGACGTCCAGGGCGGCACGTTCACGATCTCGAACCTCGGCATGTTCGGCGTGGACGGCTTCCAGGCGATCGTCAACGCCCCGCAGGCTGCAATCCTCGCCGTCGGCCGCACGCAGGAGCGGCCGGTGGCAGTGAACGGAGAGGTGGTGGTGCGTCCAATGCTGACGCTGTCCGTTTCCTTCGACCACCGCGTCGTCGACGGCGCACGCGGCGCAGAGTTCATCGACACGCTCGCGAGCCTGATCGAAGAGCCCGCCGGGCTGGTGGCGTAGTCATGGCCGTCACGGAGTCGAAGCTCGGCGAGCTCGGGATCCTCCTCGGCGGCGAGGACGTCCGCACGGGCGAGACCTACGAGGTGCGCAGCCCGTACGACGGTGCGCCGGTCGCGCTCGTCCACCGCGCGGGGCCTGAAGAGGTCGAGCGCGCGATCGCGGGCGCGGTCGAGGCGTTCGAGATGACGCGCCACATGCCGTCGTGGCAGCGCGAGGAGATCCTCAAGAAGATCGCGCGGGGCATCGCCGCGCGGCGCGAGGAGCTCGCGCAGACGATCGCGCTCGAGGCGGGGAAGCCGATCAAGACGGCGCGCATCGAGGTCGACCGCGCCGCGTTCACGTTCACGATCGCTGCGGAGGAGTCGAAGCGGATCTACGGCGAGATCGTGCCGCTCGACTGGCTGCCGGGCAACGAGAACCGCGTCGCGCACATCCGCCGCGTGCCGCTCGGCCCGATCGCGGGGATCAGCCCGTTCAACTTCCCGCTCAACCTCGTCGCGCACAAGGTCGCGCCGGCGCTCGCGGCGGGGAACCCGATCCTCCTGCGGCCCGCGTCGCAGACGCCCGTCAGCGCGCTCGCACTCGGCCGGATCCTGCTCGAGGCGGGCTGGCCCGCGGCTGCGATCGCCGTGCTCCCGTCGTCGACCGACACGGCGCGTCCGCTCGTCGAGGACGAGCGCATCAAGCTGCTCACGTTCACCGGCAGTCCCGCCGTGGGGTGGGGCCTGCGCGAGCGTGCGGGACGCAAGCGCGTGACGCTCGAGCTCGGCGGCAACGCGGCCGTGATCGTCAACGACGACGCCGACGTCGCGTACGCCGCGGAGCGGGTCGCCTGGGGCGGCTTCGCATACGCCGGGCAGACGTGCATCTCCGTGCAGCGCGTGTACGTGCACGAGGACGTCTACGACGCGTTCGTCACCGATCTCGTCCGCCGTGTCGACGACCTGAAGACCGGCGACCCGCTCGACGAGGACACCGACGTCGGGCCGCTGATCGACACCGCGAACGCGGACCGCGTCGAGGAGTGGCTCGACGAGGCAAAGGCGGCCGGCGCGACCGTGCTCACCGGCGGCGAGCGCGACGGCACGGTCTGGCGTCCGACGGTGCTCGCCGACGTGCGCGACGACCTGCGCGTCTCGTGCGAGGAGGTCTTCGCCCCGGTGATCGGGATCACGCGCTTCTCCGACGTCAACGACGCGATCGACGCAGCAGGCCGCAGCGAGTTCGGACTGCAGGGCGGCCTGTTCACGCACGACATGCGCGTCGTGAACGCGGCGTTCGACCGCATCGAGGTCGGCGGCCTGATGGTCAACGACGTCTCGACGTTCCGCATCGACCACATGCCGTACGGCGGCGTGAAGTCGTCGGGCTTCGGCCGCGAGGGCCTCCGCTACGCGATCGAGGAGATGACGGAGCTCAAGCTCCTGACCTTCAACAACCGGGACGGCGGATGACCCGAGCCGCGTTCCGGCGCGGCGACGAGACGGTCGTGGACGTGCACGCGCACGTGATCGTGCCGGGTCTCGGCGCGGACGTGTCGTGGGACGAGCAGGGTCAGGTCGTGCGCCGCGGCGGCCGCGAGATCCGCGCGGCGGTGCGCGAGTTCCAGGACGTCGCCCGGATCCTCGAGGAACAGGATCGCGCGGGCGTCGACGTCGTGGTGCTCTGCCCGTGGGTCGACCTGTGCGGCGTCGAGGTCGAGCGGCAGAACGAGGCGCTCGCCGCGCTCACGGGCGACCGCGTCGTCGCGCTCGGCACCGTCGACCTCGACCGGCCCGAGCAGCTCGTCGAGCTGATGCGCGACGGCCGGCTCTCCGGCGTCGAGATTCCCGCCGCGCCCGCCGGCGATTTTCTCGGCCACGCGCGGTTCCGTGAGCTCTGGGCGGCGGCGGAGGAGAGCGAGGCGCTCGTGTTCGTCCACCCGAGCTCGCGCGGCTTCGGCCTGCCGGTGCTCGAGGAGCACTACCTGTGGAACACCGTCGGGAACCCGGTGGAGACCGCGGTCACCGCGGCGCACATGATCGGGTCCGGCGTGCTGGACGACTTCCCGAAGCTGCGCGTGCTGCTCGCACACGGGGGCGGCGTGCTGCCCGCGCTCCGCGGACGGCTCGCGCACGAGCAGACGGTGCACGGACCGGGCCGCGACGTGCGCGCCGCGATCGCACGCTTCCACGTCGACACGGTCGTGCACGACGCCGACGTGCTGCGCGACGTCGTTTCATTCTTCGGCCCGGACCGCGTGCTCCTCGGCTCGGACTATCCGTTCGACATGGGCGTCGAGCGCCCCGCCGAGATCGTGCGCACGCTCGGGCTCGCGCCCGAGGACCAGGCGGCGATCCTCGGCGGCAACGCCCTGCGCCTACTCCGTCAGGAGAGCCCGGCGTGAGGCGCGAGCCCGAGCGTCTGCTCGAAGTGCTGCTGCCCGAGCGCGAAGCCGATCGAGCAGCCGAGCTCGACGAGCTCGGGCTCGCCGAACTCCGCGTGGAGCTCGCTCCAGAGCGCGTCGTCGGCGAGGCTCGAGTCCCACGCGATCGCGCGCGCCCAGCGCAGCGCGAGCTGCTCGCGCGGCGTGAAGCGCGCGAGGTCCATCGTCTCGGGGTCCTCGGCGAGGAAGCGGAAGCAGAGCTGCTTGAGCGCCGGCTCGACGATGCCGCCCTGCAGGACGTTGTCGCGCATGAACTCCCACGACTCGAGCACGGCTGGGACGCGTGCGCGAATCTCGTCGGGTGTGCCGGGCAGGTGCGCCATCTACGCCTCCGCGAGCCCGCCGGTCGTGTCGGCGAGCAGCTCGCCGTGGCCGACGCCCCACGTCTTGATCACGCGCTGCTGGCCGTACGTGAGGCAGACGAACGAGCCGAGCTCGACGATCTGCTCCTCGCTGAAGTGCTCGCGGAGCCGCGCCCAGAGGGCGTCGTCCACGCCGGCGGGATCCCAGACGAGCATGCTGGTGTAGAGGAGCGCCGCCTTCTGCCGCGCGTCGTAGCGGTCGGAGCGCTCGAACTCGAGCAGCTCGCTGTAGTCGTCCTCGACCAGTCCCTCGTCTCTCCCCCGGAGAGACCGCTGCGAGCCTCAGTAGTCGCAGTCGATCGTCTTGGAGACGTAGACGCGACAGAGCTCCTTCAGCGGGTGATCGACGATCCCCTCGCGGAAGATGTGCTTCCACGGCCGCATGAACGCCTTCGCGACCGCCGGGACGTGAAAGCGCACGGCCTGCGTCTCCGGACGCGGCGTGCCGTACAGCCGGGAGTGCTCCAGGTCGGCGACGAGCTCCGGATCCGTGATCGTCGACGGGTCGACATAGCTGATCCGCGCCATCGACGGAGCGTAGCGAAGTGACGCGGACGCACGACATCGTCGTCGCGGGAGCCGGGCACAACAGCCTCATCACTGCCGCGTATCTCGCGAAGGCGGGTTACGACGTGCTCGTGCTCGATGCGCGGCCCGTACCGGGCGGGGGCGCGGTGACGGAGGAGCTGACGCTGCCCGGCTTCCGGTTCGACTCGTGCTCGACGGGCCACACGCTGATCCAGCCGAACCCGGTGCTTCGCGACGACGAGCTCGGGCTCAAGCGCGACTACGGCCTCGAGTACGTGCAGCCCGACCCGATCGCCCACGTCGTGTTCCCGGACGGCGAGTCGTTCACGCACTGGCTCGACCTCGACCGCGCCTGCGAGGAGATCGCGCGCTTCTCGCAGCGCGATGCCGATGCGTACAGGCGCAACCTCGACGAGTTCGCGGAGATCCGGGCACCGCTCGGCCGCTATCGCTTCAACCCGATCGGCTACTCGCCGCCGCTCGACGAGCTGTTGCGCGACAAGCCGCGCTGGCTCCGCCGCATCGCCATGAGCGCGTACGACGTCGTGCGTCACGAGTACGAGGACCCGCACGTGCGCGCGTACGTCCTCTGGCAGGCGTTCCAGACGGCGCAGGCGGTCGACTCGCCGGGCTCGGGGCTCCTCGCGTACTCGATCGTCGCCGGCCGGCAGGCGCAGAGCTGGACGCTGCCGCTCGGCGGCTCCGGCGCGCTCGCGGACGCGCTCGTCCGCTGTCTCGAGGCGCACGGCGCCACGATCGCGTGCGGCACGCGCGTGACCGAGCTCGTGCTCGACGGCCGACGGTGCACGGGCGTCGTGACCGAGGACGGCGAGCGCCATCTCGCGCGCCGCGCGGTCGTGTCGACGATTCACGTGAAGCAGCTCGTCGAGATGGCGCCCGGCGAGCTCTGGGGCGACGACTTCCTCTACGGCATCGACACGTACGACGCCGGCATCTCGAGCTTCGCGCAGTACTACGCGACGACCGAGGCGCCGCAGTTCGTCGCACCGTCCGGCACGCAGACTGCGGTGTCCGCGGGCGTCGTCGGCTGGCCCGAGGACGTGCTGCAGGCGGGGCGAGACGTCCGCGAGGGTAAGCAGCTGCACGCACGCTGGCTGCTCGCGGCCACGCCGACGCTCGTCGACCCCTCGCGCGCTCCAGCGGGGCAGCACACGGTGAAGCTGCTCACGATGTGCCCGTGGAACGGCGGCGACTGGGACGACGACCTCAAGCACGAGGTCGCCGAGGAGAACTACCGGGCGCTACTGCGGGCAGCGCCGAACATGACGCGCGACACGATCCTCGCCGAGCTCGTGAAGAGCCCCGTCGACATCGAGCACCACAACGAGCACATGTGGCACGGCACGATCCACGGCGGCGACCGCAGCTACGCGAACGACGGTCTGCGGCGTCCCGCGCCCGGCTGGGCGCAGCACCGCATGCCGATCGCCGGTCTCTACCAGACCGGCGCGACCACGCATCCCGGCGGCTCGATCACCGGCGCCCCGGGCCGCAACTGCGCGGTCGTGCTGCTCGAGGACCTCGGCCACGATCCCCGGGAGGTGATGGCCGGTGCAGGTGCAGGACGCACGTGACGCGCGCGTCGCGTCGGCGATCGCGAACTGGGCGCCGCGCTTCGTCACGAACGGCGTCGACTACGGCGACTTCGAGCGCGTGACCTCGGGCATCGACGCGTGGGCCGGCTGGCTCCCGGCGTGGGTCGAGAACGGGCACCTGCACGCGGCCCTCGCGCGTGAGGCGGAAGCGGACGGACTCACGCGGACGGCGGGTGAGGCATGGAATCGCGCCGCACTCTCGTACCACTTCGCGAAGTTCGTGTGGCTCGTCGACCTCGAGCGCTACGCGGAGGCGACGCACCTCGCGGTCGACGCGCTGCGCCGCGCGCACGGCCATCTCGACCCGACGGCCGAGCGCGTCGAGATCCCCTTCGAGCACGGCACGCGGCTCGCCGGGAACCTGCGCCGCCCCGCAGGAGACGGCGCGCCGCTCGTGCTGCTTCTCCCGGGGCTCGACTCGACGAAGGAGGAGTTCTTCGGCTGGGAGAACGTCTTCCTCGCGCGCGGGCTCGCGACGTTCTCGCTCGACGGCCCGGGGCAGGGCGAGAGCGGCCTGGCGACGCACATCCAGCCGAACTACGAGGCCGCGGTCACCGCGGCTCTCGACGTGCTCGCAGGTCGCGCCGACGTCGACCTCGACCGTGTCGGCGTCGCGGGCGTCAGCCTCGGCGGGTACTACGCGCCGCGCGCGGCCGCGTACGAGAAGCGGATCAAGGCGGTCGTCGCGATCAGCGGCCCGTTCGACTTCGGCGCGTGCTGGGACGCCCTGCCGCAGCTGACGCGCGAGGCGGTCGCGCATCACACCGGTGCAGCGAACGACGACGAGGCGCGCGTCAAGGCGTCGGAGCTCAACCTGCACGACGCCGCGCGCCTGGTCGACCAGCCGTTCCTCGCGATCACAGGGAGACTCGACCGGGTGGTCCCGTGGGAGCAGACGAAGCGCCAGGTGGACGAGGCGCCGAACGCAGAGCTCGTCCTCCACGACGACGGCAACCACGTGTGCAACAACATCGGTCATCGAGTGCGGCCGCAGGCGGCGGATTGGCTACGCAGTCACCTGACGTAGCCGCTTCGCCGTGGGTCGGCCGTGCGCTCGTGCGCGCCGAGGACGAGCGGTTCCTCAAGGGCGAAGCGCAGTACGTCGGCGACCTCGAGCTGCCGGAGCTGCTGCACGCGGCGTTCGTGCGCAGCATCTACGCGCACGGCCGGATCGCCGCGATCGACGCGGACGCCGCGCGGGCGATCCCAGGGGTGCACGCCGTTCTCACCGCCGACGACGTCGACGGGCTCGTCGAGCCGTTCCCGATGGCGATCCGCGGGCTCGAGATCGTGCTCGCGATGCATCCCGTGCTCGCGTCCGGCCGCGTCCGCTACGTCGGCGAGCCGGTCGCGCTCGTCGTCGCCGACACGGCGGCGCTCGCCGCCGACGCCGCGGAGGCCGTCATGGTCGAGATCGAAGAGCTGCCGGCCGTCGTCGACCCGCGCGAAGCGCATTTCGCATCTGCGCTACACGACGCCGCGCCCGACAACATCCTCGTGCGCGCGCGCATCGGGGACGGCGACGTGGACGGCGCCTTCGCGGCCGCACACACCGTGGTGCGCGCGCGCGTCGTCGCGCCGCGGCTGATCGCCGCGCCGATCGAGCCGCGCGCGGTGCTGGCCTCGCACGACGCGGCGACCGACGTGCTCACGCTCTGGCTCTCGGCCCAGGATCAGCACCGGCAGCTCGCCGGCCTCACCACGGTGCTGCGGCGGCCGTCCGAGCGGCTGCGCATCGTCGTCCCCGACGTCGGCGGCGCGTTCGGAAGCAAGGGCGTGCCGCAGGCGGAGACGGTCGCGGTTGCGCTCGCCGCGCTGCAGCTCGGCCGCCCGGTGAAGTGGGTCGAGTCCCGTACCGAGAGCTCGCTCGCGACCTATCAGGGTCGGGGCGCCGACGTGGACCTGGCACTCGCACTCGACGCCGACGGACGCATGCTCGCACTGCGCGCGCGCTATCTCGGCGACCTCGGCGCGTACCTCTACTCGACGACGCCGGTCGCGCTGCAGACCGGCTCGATGCTGCTCACCGGCTGCTACGCGATCCCGGCCGCCGACGTCGAGATCGCCGGCGTCTGCACGAACAAGGTGCCGACCGGCCCCTACCGCGGCGCCGGCCGCCCGGAAGCGGCGCTCGCGATCGAGCGGCTCGTCGACCTCGCCGCGGCCGAGCTCGGGATCGACGCGATCGAGCTGCGCCGCCGCAACGTGATCCGCACCGACGCGTTCCCGTACACGACGCCGCTCGGCTTCACGTACGACTCCGGCGACTACGAGGGTGCGCTCGACGCCGCGCTCGCCCTGGCCGGCTACGACGCGCTGCGCGCGGAGCAGGAGCGCGCGCGTGCGGACGGGCGGCTCGCGGGCGTCGGTGTCGCGCTCTATGTCGAGCGCGCCGGGCCGGGCTTCGAGACAGCGGCCGTGCACGCCGGCGCCGACGGAAGCGTCGTCGTCCGTACGGGGTCGTCGCCGCACGGGCAGGGGCACGAGACGACGTTCGCGCAGATCGCCGCCGACGCGCTCGGCGTCGAGCCCGGCGCGGTCGAGGTGCGCTGGGGCGACTCGTTCGAGATCCCGGACGGGATGGGGACGTTCGGCAGCCGCTCCGCGACGGTGGGCGGCTCCGCCGTGCTGCTCGCGTGCCGCGAGCTGCGCGGCCGGCTCGACGCGGGGGAGCCGCTGCCCCTCGAGGCGCACTCCCGCTTCGAGCTCGCGGGGCCGGTGTTCGCATCCGGCTGCTATCTCGCCACGGTCGAGGTCGACCGCGAGACCGGAGAGGTCGAGATCGGGCGCGTGGTCGCGGTCGACGACTGCGGCCGCGTGCTCAACCCGCTCCTCGCGGAGGGGCAGGTGGCCGGGGGCGTCGT